>JAKSJM010000019.1 GCA_024398075.1 Bacteroidales bacterium
AGGGTCTGGAGGTGTGAATGGCTATTCTCTGCACCCGGCGCATGGCTCAGACGTAGTGCTCAGACGCATTTGAATGGGTATTTGCGTCTGCGAACCCACTTATCAGCGTCGCGAGACGCAGGGAGGGGCGCTTTTGCGTCCCGTCGGGCCTTCCGGGCGCTGCTCAGATGCATTTGAATGGGTGTTTGCGTCTGCGAACCCACTTATCAGCGTCGTCAGACGCAAGGAGGGGCGCTTTTGCGTCCCGTCGGGCCTTCCTGGCGGTGCTCAGACGCATTTGAATGGGTATTTGCGTCTGTGAACCCACTGATCAACGTCGCGAGACGCAAGGAGGGGCGCTTTTGCGTCCCGCGGGTCCGTGCGGGCCGTGCTCAGACGCATTTGAGTGGGTGTTTGCATCTGCGAACCCACTTATCAGCGTCGCGAGACGCAGGGAGGGGCGCTTTTGCGTCCCGTCGGGCCTTCCGGGCGCTGCTCAGATGCATTTGAATGGGTGTTTGCGTCTGCGAACCCACTTATCAGCGTCGTCAGACGCAAGGAGGGGCGCTTTTGCGTCCCGTCGGGCCTTCCGGGCGGTGCTCAGACGCATTTGATAGGGTGTTTGCATCTGCGAACCCACTTATCAGCGTCGCGAGACGCAGGGAGGGGCGCGTTTGCGTCCCGAGGGCTCTTTTGGGCCGTGCTCAGACGCATTTGAATGGGTATTTGCGTCAGCGGACCCAAGTGGAGGAGGTGGGGGCGCGAGAGGTGGGTGCCGGCTGGGGTAAGATAGAAGCTGCTTCGTGCAATTCGTTTGGGGGACGGAAGTGCCACAGAAGACCGTGGAGGGTATGCGAGGGGCTGAAACGGTACGAAGTTCGTACCGTTTGGAGGGGTCACCTGCGCTGGAGGGCCTTAGAATGGGGTTCGCTGTCTGAAACGAATTGCAGGACGGATCTCGTGGGTAACTGGTGCCGAAAGCGGCCATCAAAACTGGCGTTTCGATGGCCATCTGCAATAAGAAGCAGGGGGGCGGGGCGTCTGCCTAGCCCTGGCCCTGAGAGTTCGGGCGAGGGGAAGTGGCGGTCGCGGCGCTGTGCGCGATGCGGCGCGCGTACACGCGGCCATCGACAGTGACGAACAGGTGGTCGCCGGAGAAGGCGAAGCTTTCGAGGCGGCCGTTCGGAACGGAGAGGATGGCGCGGACTCGGCCGTTGTGGTCGCAGACCTGGATGCCGAGGGCGGAGGACGCGTACAGCCAGCCTTCGGTGTCGAAGGCGAGGTAGCGCACGGCCTCGTCTACGCCGCCTTCCTCGTGGAGCCAGTAGAAGTCTGCCTCGTAGCTTTCCGTGCCATCTTTCCCGAGCAATGCTGTCCTGATGCAGTTCGTGTGAGCCTTCGCGCGCGCCACATACGCGCCACCTGGATAGGTGGCTTCCGTGGCGGGCTCGGCGCCCATCTCGCTGCACTCGACCCAGCCTTCGCCTGGGATGACCAGGGAG
The DNA here is from genome assembly GCA_024398075.1 of Bacteroidales bacterium. Taxonomy (GTDB): domain Bacteria; phylum Bacteroidota; class Bacteroidia; order Bacteroidales; family UBA932; genus Cryptobacteroides. The sequence continues at coordinate 1,482 of JAKSJM010000019.1, forward strand.
TTCACAAGGTCATTGGAACCGAATCGGACGTCTACCTCTGCTGGCCATCCGGCCCAGAGATAGCGAAGCACATCCTTCATGATGCGGCCACCGTTTGTGCCGCTGTGGCCGCCCTCGTCCCACTGGAATCGCGCGTCGTAGCCGGCGTACTGAAGGGCAGATGCTGTGATGAGGTTGTACTCGTACCAGCTGCCGAAGACCTGGTTCCAGCTGTCTTTATCATTGTCCTGAAGGAAGATGCGCAATGGCTTAGGCTCGCTCTTTCTGATGAGGGTAGGGAAGGTGTCGCCGCCACGCATAGGCACGAAGGTGCCGACTATGCTGTACACCCTGCTGTAGAGGTCGGGGCGCTGCCAGGCTGCGTTGAGCGCGGCGATGCCGCCGCTGCTGTCACCGTTTATCATGCGGTCGGTGGCCTTGCGGGAGATCCTGATGGGGCGACCGTCGCTGGTCTTTAATCTCTCCACCTCTGGAAGTATCTCATTTTCAATGAACTCGGCCCATTTGGACGTCATCCTGTCGAACTCGTTCGAGCGGTTATAGCGAAGCACCTCACCCTTCTCATCACGTATCTGTCCCGAGGTGATGAAGATGGCGATGGTCACAGGCATCGAGCCTTCGTCGATGAGTTCATCGATGATGGCAGGGAGGTTGTGACCGTTTCCGTCCATGCGCACGATAGAGCACGCGGGCGCGTCCCCGCGGTACTGCGAAGGCACATAGACGCTCACGCTTCTGGTCGTGCCGGGATAGATCATGGACTGGTCAAATGTGAACTGGAGCATCTCCCCCTTAGGGGTGGCACCTAGGGCAGTCATGGCAATGGCCAAGAGTGCGACAAAAAATGAGATTGTTCTACGCATACCCCAAATATAGGCTTTCTTTGTGAATAAAAAATCATGTATTTTTGTGAAAAATTAGATTTATATGAGTGAAAAAACTATTTCTCAGGAGCGGGTGGTCTGGATAGACTGGATGAGAGTACTCGCTTGTTTCATGGTGATGGTGGTGCACAGCACCGAACCATTCTATCTTGGAGGAGAGGGCGCTCTTATCGCATCGAAGGCAGACGCCTTCTGGGCGTCTTTCTTTGACTCAGTAGTGCGCTGCTGCGTGCCTCTTTTCATCATCGCATCCAGCTTCCTGCAGTTCCCGCTTCACTATTCCACTGGTGAGTTCATTAAGAAAAGGGCCGTCAGAATCCTGATTCCTTTCGCAGTATGGTCTATATTCTACGCCTTCTACTGGGGCGAGCCTGTGGACAACCTTAAGTCTTTGATCTTCAACTTCAACTATGCTGCAGGCCACCTCTGGTTCGTTTACATGCTTATCGGTGTGTACCTCCTGATGCCGCTTCTCTCCCCATGGGCTGAGAAGGTGTCGAAGAAGGAGCTTGAGATCTATATCGGCATCTGGCTCTTCTCGACCCTCATCCCTATCTTCAGGGACTGGCTCAGCAGCGACCCTCTCGCAGTGACTTATGGCCCTACAGGCATCCCTAGGCAGGCTCTTTACCCACTCTGGGGCGAGGCCAGCTGGAATGGCTATGGCGTATTCTACTACATAAGCGGATTCATTGGCTACCTGCTCCTGGGCCTGTGGTTCAGGCGCTACGGCAGCGGCATCTCGAAGGCGAAATCATTGCTCATCGGCATCCCTACCGCGCTCGTGGGCTTCGCCATCACTTTCGGGGGTTTCCTGCGTCGCGTGTTCATCTCAGCCGGCGGCAGCTTCCCTGTCGAGGGCAAGGTGGATCTCGGCGTGTGGTGGGAGACGACTTGGGTCAATGATACCGTGGGCGTCGCGCTCATGACCATTGGCTTCATCCTGATGCTGAAGAACATCAATGCCTCCGGCAAGTTCTATGAGAAGGTGCTGCTTCCTGTGTCCAAGGCCAGCTACGGCATGTACCTCTGCCACATGGTGGCACTTGCATTCTTCGCGGGCCTCTATCGTGGCCTGATAGACTGCACTCCGGTGGTGATTCTGCTCACTGCGGTCAGCTCGTTTGTGACTGTAGCGGTCTTCTCGGTGCTCGTGCAGCGCATCCCGAAGGTGGGCAAATACATTATGGGCTAAGTCATGACAGAGAGGAGCAAGACGCTGATCATCCTGCATATTGCGGTGTTCCTGGCTGGCTGGACAGGCCTGTTCGGTCGCTGGATCTCGCTGGATGGGCTTCCGCTGGTGTGGTATAGGATCATGGTGAGCGTGGTCACGCTGGTGGCTTTCATGGCCCTCAGCGGCAAGCTGCATCGCAGCGGATGGCGCGCAGTATGGCGCATCGCCGCGCTCGGCATCCTGCTCTCGCTGCACTGGGTGGCGTTTTATGCGAGCATCAAGGCTTCCAATGTCTCCGTCGGAGTGGCCTGCATCGCGACTTCCTGCTTCTTCTCGGTCGTGTTTGACCCCATCATCAACAGAAGACGCATGTCGATTCGCGACATGCTGATCAGTTTCATTGCGATAGCGGGAATACTGCTGATATTCAGCCTCGATGTGCGTTACCGACTCGGCATCGCGCTGGGATTGCTGTCAGCCGCCATCTATTCGGTTTTCGCGCTGCTGAATATCAATGTTGCAGAGCAGACAGGAGAGGATAGTGCCACCATGCTGCTCTACGAGCTGATAGGTGGCGTGCTTTTCCTGACCCTCTGCATGCCGCTCTATGCGCACATGAACCCCGGGACGCAGGTCGCACCTGCCGGTGGTGACCTGCTGGCGCTGCTCATCCTGGGTTCTCTGTTTACCGTGGTGCCATTTCTTTTCCAGATCCACGCTCTGCGTAAACTGAATGTCTTCACGGTGAATGTGGCGTATAACCTGGAGCCTGTCTACAGCATCTTTTTCGCGGCCATACTGTTTGGAGAAACAAAAGAAGTAGGCCCGTCTTTCTGGCTGGGCCTACTTCTCATCGTCATATCTGTCGTCCTGCAGACGACCACTGTCCTTAGATCATCCCGAAGGCGATCTGGATCATGTTCTTAAGGCTGAGCTGGCGGTCGATGGCCGACAGCGCCTCTCCCGTAGCGATGTTATCGCTGACAGTGAGGATGGTGAGGGCCTTCTTTCCGGCCTCGAAAGCATTGATATAAAGGCCCGCAGCCTCCATCTCGACTCCGATCACGCCGTCACTGCACCACTGTGCCTGCTTCTCGGCATCATTGTAAAAAACATCAGACGAGAATACCTTGCCGCGCATCACTGGGATGCCGAGCTTCTGAGCCGAAGCTGCCGCCGCCTCCAGAAGCTCTGGCGTGGCAGATGGTACGTATCCTTCAGGGAGGTTATACTGGTATCCGTAGTTTGAGTCGGTGCATGCTGTCTCGGCGAGGATCACTGTGCCGATCTTCACATTTGGGTCAAGGCCGCCACAGGTGCCGAGGCGGATGATGGTGTCGCAGTCATAGAAATGGAAGAGCTCGTAGCTGTAGATGCCGATGGAAGGGATGCCCATTCCATGGCCTTGCACTGAGAACTGGCGGCCATCGAAGGTGCCGGTGTATCCAAGCATGCCACGCACGCTGTTATACTGCTTCGCATCGGTGAGGTAGGTTTCAGCTATCATCTTCGCGCGCAGAGGATCACCGCTCATGATGACTGTCTTCGCGATGTCGCCGTAATTGGCTCCATTATGTGGGGTCGGTGTCTTAGCCATATCTATATCTTCTTTAGCATGTCCATGAATATCGCAATCATCTTCTCGGATGCCTTCTTCGCAGCCACGATGACCTCCTGCTCGTCGGTTCCATTTTCATCGGAACCATCTCTGAATACGTCAGTTATGACTGACATGCCGAATACTCGCATGCCACAGTGACGTGCTACGATGACTTCGGGAACGGTGCTCATGCCCACAGCGTCGCCACCCACGATACGGAAGAAGCGGTACTCTGCTGGGGTCTCATAGGTAGGACCGGTGAGGGCCACATACACTCCCTTGTGGACCTTGATGCCGAGCTCAGCGGCAATGCCTTCAGCCATGCTGATGAACTCAGGATCGTAGGCTGTGGTCATGTCAGGGAAGCGTGGACCGAACTCTTCGAGGTTCGGGCCGATGAGAGGGTTCGGTGTCATGCCGATGTGGTCGCTGATGACCATGAGGTCGCCTACATTGAAGTCTGGCTTCATGCCGCCTGCTGCATTGGACACGAAAAGATTCTTCACGCCAAGCTTGCACATGACGCGCACAGGGAGCGTCACCTGGTTCATGGTGTAGCCTTCGTAGTAGTGGAATCTGCCCTGCATAGCGATGACTTCGCGGCCGCCGAGGCGTCCAATGATGAAGTTCCCCTTATGGCCAATGGCTGTGGACACTGGGAAGCCCGGCACTGTCCCATAGGGGATGACAAGCGCATCCTCGACCATGTCTGCGAGGTCGCCCAGACCACTGCCAAGGATTATGCCTGTGTCTGGCCTTCTCTGTCCAATCTGCTCGCGAAGAAAGGCTGCGGCAGAATCTATAATCTCCATATAATCCATAAGTGAAAAGCTTCTGTGGTGAATAACAAAGATAAAAAGATTATTCGGTATATTTGCAATCAAACAAACCAATGAATCTGATGAAAAGAATAGTTCGCTTCGCTAGGCTAGCAGCTGTCATCTCCCTAGCCGCTCTCACTTTTTCATGCTCTCACAAGCCTCAGAAGGCACTGAGGGTGGTACAGTATAATGTAGGAGCCTTTGCCAAGGAGATAGAGAATTCCATTCCGATGATCTCCGACATGATGAAGGAGCTCGGCGCGGATGTGGTGTCGCTCAATGAGCTCGACAGCTGCAACCGTCGTCATGAGAACTATCAGCTCGCGGATTTTGCGAAAGCCATGGGAGACTGGAACTATAGCTACAGCAGTTCGTTCTCCTACCAGGGAGGCGGCTATGGAGTGGGTGTGGCGACCAAGGCTGAGATCCTGGACAGCTTCCGCATCGGACTTGACAAGGAGGATGGATCAGAATATAGGTCCTGCAGCGTCGTGGAAACCCCGGACTATGTGCTTGCATCCACTCACCTTGACCATGTGTCGATGACTGCCCAGCTGCATCAGGCGCAGACATTGACCTCTGTGCTTGTGGAAAAATATGGCGCTTCCCGCAAGCCTGTCATCCTCTGTGGAGACATGAATGCGGAGCCTGAGAGCGAGACCATCAAGAGCCTTCTTCAGGAGTGGGATCTCGTCTCATGTACTGATCTGACTTATCCTGCAGATGCCCCTCGCAAGTGCATAGATTACGTGTTTGTGCTTAAGAACAAGGCTAAGTATGAGCTCAGCAAGACCTTCGTCCCTATGTCATTTGAGAAGGGAGACGTCGCTGTAGCATCTGATCATTGTCCTATATTTGTCGAACTTTTAATTTCAGAATAATGAAGCATTTGGTTTTGAGCGCGGTAGCGTTTCTTCTGGCTGTATCTTGTGGCGTAGCCAATGTATCCGAAGTCGGTAAGAGGGCTGTAGCTCTCGATGATAGCGCATGGGATTCTTCTGTGTGGATCTCTGCGAAGGATGCCCCGGTAGTGACTGGCACCGTGGTGGATGGTACCCGCTCTGCAGATGGTTCCAGCTGGTTTACAAGTGTGGTGACTAATGAGAAGAAGGTCGTAAGTGCCAAGTGGATGACCACAGGACTGGGTGTATATGAACTCTATCTGAATGGTAAGATAGTGGGAGAGGAAGTGCTCAAGCCAGGTTTCACCCACTATGCCAAGACCAAGCGCTCGTTCACTTACGATGTCACCGATATGTTCATGAAGAAGAAGGGTGCGAAGAACCTTCTTGCGGCTCAGATGACTCCAGGATGGTGGGCGGACAAGATCATCACCCCTCGCCAGCATCAGGGCATGATAGGGGAGAAGTGCGCCTTCAGGGCCGTGCTCGAGCTTACATATGCAGATGGCACAAAGGCTCTTTATGGCACTGACTGTGAGCACTGGCTCGCCGGTGTGGCGGGCCCTGTGAAGCACGCATCCATCTTTGATGGCGAAGAGTATGATGCCAGGGAGGCACTTGGATTCGACACCCCGGAAAAGCTGGATTTCCCTGAGCAGAATGACGCATTCAAGGGAGAGATTCTGCCTTCTGCGGGCGCTGAGATATACTTTAGGCACGACAAGGCCCTTCGTCCTGTACGCGCATATGTATGGGAGGGCGTGGAGAATGCCAATGACCAGGAGTACGGAAAGGTGGTCATCAAGCGTGAGTATGCTGCAGGCGAGCCTATGAAGCTCTCTCCAGGCGAGACCCTGGTGGTTGACTTCGGACAGAACAGCGCGGCAGTCCCTTCATTCACCTTCAGCGCAGAGGAGGGGACAGTGCTCACCTGCCTTCCTTCTGAGCTCATGAATGATGGCAATGGTTCCAAGGCTCGTGGTATGGATGGACCAGAGGGAAGCACGCACCGCCTCAACCTTCGTGTCCCAGACACAGGCATGCGCATCACCTATACCTTTGCTTCGTCGAAGACCCCTGTGTCATATATCCCTAGATATTCATTCTTTGGCTATCGTCTGGTATCGATCACAGCCACAGCAGACGTGACCATCGACAAGATAGAGTCCATACCTGTGTCATCTATCACCGGAGAGCTTGAGACCGGTCGTATCTCGACTGGAAATGAACTCATAAACAAGCTCATCTCAAATACTTACTGGGGCCAGATCTCCAACTACTTGTCAGTACCTACAGACTGTCCTCAGCGTAATGAGCGCCTGGGTTGGACTGCTGATACTCAGGTGTATGCAGAGGCTGGTTCTTTCTTCGCAAACACAGATCCATTCTTCCACAAGTGGATGCGCGACATGCGTGACTCACAGAGTCCTCGCGGTGGCTTCCCTGGCGTCGCGCCTAAGGCTCAGTATGGAGCGGAGGAGAGCAACATGATGCGTGTAGGCTGGGCGGATGCAGGAGTGATCGTGCCTTGGACCATCTGGAAGCAGTTTGCTGACACACAGATCGTGGACGAGAGCTGGGATTCCATGGAGAAGTTCATGGACCACATGGCAGAGGTCAAGTATGACCACAATGCCCTGGCGAAGGAGAATGGAAACTATCAGTGGGGCGACTGGCTCAGCTATGAGCCACTTGAGAGCAGCGGAGGCCTCGCATTCATGAAGGACGCCAAGGGCAAGAAAGTCCCTCGCCCAGAGGCTGTGGAATACTGGAACTACCTGCTTGCATCGTACTGGGTCATTGACTCTGAGATGATGTGTCAGATGGCGGCTGCCACTGGCCGTGACACTGCCAAGTACAGCGCGATGGCTGAGGAAGCAAGACAGTACATACGCGAAAATTTCATAGACGAGAAGGGTGAGTTCAAGCTGCAGATCCTGAATACCATGCAGACTCCGGCGCTCTTCGCGCTGAAGAATCATATCCTGGACGGAGAGGCCAAGGAAGCGCTCAAGACGCGCCTTCGCGAGAACTTCGCCCAGCATGACAATTGCCTCCAGACAGGCTTCCTCGGTACATCTATCCTCATGGAGACCCTTACCGAGAGTGGCATGGAGGACATCGCGTACGAGCTTCTCTTCCAGAGAAAGAACCCAAGCTGGCTGTATTCTGTGGACAATGGCGCCACTACTATCTGGGAGCGATGGAACAGTTACACCATCGAGGAAGGCATGGGTCTTAGGAGCATGAACAGCTTCAACCATTATGCTTATGGAGCTGTCTGCGCTTGGATTTGGAAGACGGCGGCGGGCATCGCTTCGGATCCTGCTGAGCCTGGTTTCAAGCACATCATCATGGCACCTGTCCCTGACCGCCGCCTCGGCCATCTGGATGCTGAGTTCAGCTCTGCCGCTGGCCTCATCAAGAGCTCGTGGAAGTATGATGGAGACGCATGGAACTGGTCTTTCACCATTCCTGAGGGCGCCCACGCCACGGTCATCCTGCCAGGCGAAAAAGAGCCTAAGGAGTACACCTCAGGCTCTTACAATATCACTAAAAAGCTTTAAAGTCTAGCTGCGAGAAGATCACAAGGCCAGCCTGGCCAAGGCTTCTCGATGCCGTTGGCTGCGCTGCGCCTGTCATGCGGATGCATTGGCGGATTCACGCCTCGTCGGTGCCTCGGAAGTGGCGCACCTCCATAGGTAGAAGGCGTCCATCGCGGTGTGGAATTCTGCTTGTCTTGTGTCTGGTTTCGGCGCGCAGCCTACGAGAATCGCTGTGGCTGTGTTACAAATCATTACTTCTTGGTATTGGATTTTAACTGCGCATTTCCTAATTTTGGGGTTAGTTTTTGAGTAATCAATATATTATATAAACGAACTTTTAATTTAAAATTAAAGAAATGAAGAAGATTATCGTTGCTCTCGCGGCAGCTGGAATGCTGCTCGCAGTCGCTCCTTCTTGCCAGAAGATCTCTGATCTCGAGGCTAGAATGGATGGCGTAGAATCATCTGTCGCTGAGATCCAGAAGGCCGTTAAGGACCTCCAGGCTAAGGTTGATAGCAAGGTCTATGTTACAGAAGTAAAGCCTACTGACAATGGCTATACCATTAAGTTCACCGACGGTACTACCGCAAACATCGTGAATGGTGCTAAGGGAGACAAGGGTGACACCGGCGCAAAGGGAGATAAAGGTGACAAGGGTGACAAGGGTGATACCGGTGACTCTTACTTCGCAGATGTAAAGGTAACAAATACAGCTGTTGAGGTGACTTTCGCTGATGGAACCAAGGTTGTCCTTCCTGTCTATACTGTAGAGGTGTCTTCAGTGGTTTTCGTCCCTGACTATGCAGATGGTTGCGCTCACGTAGAGACTGCTCCAAACTATTGCTCAGCTCTTGCTATAAACTATCTCATCTATCCAGAGGGCGCTGCAAAGAATCTTGCAGAGGGTATCAAGAATGGCGCATACAAGGCTTACCTGGTTCCAAACAAACTTACCAAGGCTTCAGATGGTACCGCTCAGGAAGTTCCAGGTGCTGCTATCTCTGCTTCTGAGAATGGCACTGTATTCACTTTGAATCTTGATGCGGCTTCAGCAGAAAAACTGGCAGCAGAGTATGGCTCATTCGCTCTTCGTCTTGACAACACAGTGTCTGGCCACCAGATTCTTTCTGCATTCACTACTCTCAAGGCTGATGCTATCAAGTGCGAGATCGGTGGCGTAAGCTACGGCTTCGCTCTCATGAAGGACGGTAAGTTCTGGATGACTGAGAACCTCCGCTATGTTCCAGAAGGTTTCACCCCTTCAGACGATGTAACCAATGTAACAGCAGGCGTTTACTATCCTGTAGTATTTGATACCGCTGCAAATGCGACTGCTTTCTCAAAGGCAGATGCTGACATTGAGGCCAGAGGTTATCTCTATCAGACTGAGGCTGCTCTTGGCGTCAAGGTAGGTGACATCACAGCTGACAATGCAGCAAGCTTCGAGGGCGCACAGGGTATCTGCCCAGACGGATGGCATATCCCTACTATCGCTGATATCACAGGCCTTGTCGGCAAGGCTGTAAGTCCTATCGTTACAAATGCTCAGGCTCCATATTACAATGGTTCAAATGGCTCTATCGCCATGCTTAACGCTGATGGTATGAACATGGATGCATACGGTGCAGTTACCCTTGCGAACACCACTGCTACCAAGGCTACCCTCATGGGTAAGCTCAGTACTTACACCAAGACATCTTCTGGTTACTTCGTGGGCTCTACATTTGCCAAGGCTGCGACAAATAACCTTCAGTTCTATGGTCTTATGCCTATGACAAACAAGGCTACCGAGGCTGAGTATACCTGCAACGGTTCTATGCTTGGATACAGAACAGGTGCTTCTGTACGTTGTGTAAAGAACAACTGATTAGCTGATATATGAGAGATTAATACCGTCACTTGGTAGTGGCGGTATTTTTTTGTATCTTGCGGTATTAAATGATGGTTTTATGAAAAGATTATCTCTTGTTTTCTCCGCTACTGTCGTGGGTTTGTTCACGATTGTATCCTGCGGAACCTCACGTCAGGCTGTATCTACGGTCTCTGACGATATCGTTATCCTTTATGAGAACGACGTGCATTGTGGCGTAGACGGCTATGCAAATATGGCAGCCCTCAAGGGCGATTACCAGAAGACACACAAGCACGTGGCAGTGGTGTCAAATGGTGACTATGTCCAGGGCGGAAGCCTTGGTGCTGCTTCGCATGGTCGTAACATCATAAACATTATGAACGCCGTGGGCTACGACTTCGTGACTCTCGGAAACCATGAGTTCGACTATGGCATCCCTCGTCAGCAGGAGCTCATGAATGACCTTGAGGCGACCTGTCTCTGCTGCAACCTTATGGACCTCAGGACAAATACACGACCATACAAGGCATATCAGATCGTGGATTACGATGGCGTGAAGATCGCTTTCGTGGGTATGTGTACACCTTACGCCATCACCTCATCAAACCCAAGCTATTTCAAGGACGAAAAAGGAAACTACATCTATAGCTTCAGCATTGAGGATTTCTACGATGTAGTGCAGAACGCAGTGAACTCAGCCCGCGCAGAGGGCGCAGAGAAGGTGATCGTGCTGTCTCACCTCGGCGACGAGGATGAGGGAGAGGGCGGTGTGAATTCGCCTAGCATGATTGAGAACACATACGGCATCGACGTGGTGCTTGATGGTCACTCTCACAGCCTCATCCCTTGCACATTGATGCTCAACAAGAAGGGCGAGAACGTGATGCTCACCTCTACTGGTACCAAGTTTGAGAATATCGGCGTGCTCACATATCACCGCTCTGGCTACTTCTCTTCAGAGGTGATCCCTACCAGATGCCTGCCTAAGCAGGATCCATCTGTCCTCAAGGTCATCGACGAGATCAAGGAAGGCTACAAGAAGGTGGCTGAGAAGGTGGTCTGCAGCTCTGTATCAGAGCTTCCTGCCTTCGATGAGAATGGCGCCCGCCTCGTCCGTCTCCAGGAGACCGGTATCGGCAACTTCTGCACTGACGCATACAGGACCGTGTTTGATGCTGATGTGGCTTTCCTCAACGGCGGTGGTATCCGTGCTGGCCTGCCTAAGGGAAACATCACTTTCAATGATATCTTCACCATGTTCCCATTCGAGAAGCTTGCTGCGACAGCAGATATCACCGGCGCCACCATCCTCGACCTGCTCGAGATGTCGGTATCCATCTCTCCAGGCGAGTTCGGAGGCTTCCATCAGGTGTCTGGCCTCAAGTTCGAGTATGACGCGAGCATCCCTTCTCCTATCGTATACGACGCTGACCATAACTTCGCAGGCGTTAACGGCGAGCGCAGGGTGAAGAATGTGTGGGTAATGGACAGAGCCACAGGCGAGTACCTTCCACTCGACCCTCAGAAGACCTACAAGATGGCTGCTTCTCAGTACCTTATCGTGGATCACGGCGACGGCTTCACCATGACCAAGGCATGCACAAATGTGAAGGATACAGGTACCCTCGACACAGACCTCATCGAGACTTTCCTCGCTGAGTATCTGGACAATGTGATCGGTGAAAAATATGCTGCACCAGAAGGCAGAATCACTGTGATAAAGTAATCAAGAAAAAGGCCAGTCGCTTTGTTTAACGGCTGGCCTTTTCCTTGATTACTTCATGGCTTTCTCGAAGAATTCCTTGAGACGCTTCATGCGGTGCTTTTCTCGGTTTTCCCTGAGCCTCTCGATGACTTCTGGCCCGATCTTAGGGAAGCGAGCCTTTATGCGCTCGAAATAGCTGTTCTCGAAAGAGGAGATGTGACGCTCTACCTTGTCGTCATAGATCTCATTGTAGTTCACCATGATAGCCGTCTCTATGGCTTCTCCAAACTCATGGTTCACAGCGGTGCCACACATCTTCATGGTGGCGGAAGTATTTATGTAGCTGTTCACTAGCGGCGGGATGTGTGTGCCCAGACGGTTTATGGCGTCCTTCAGACATCTGTAATCCTGCTTCAAATCGTCCTTTGACAAAATGATATCCATGAGCCTAGGGTTTGAACTGGTAAGTACAGGGTCGTATGGACGTACAAGCTGATCCTTGTCCTCGAAGTGCTTCCAGAGGAAGTGCATGATGAGGTCGAAGGCAGTGGTGTCGTACGAAGGATAGAAGGTCATCTTTCCGAAGAAATAGATGATGCTTGGGTGGCTGAGCACTACGGCCACAATGCCGTCCCAGAGGTTGTCAAGGGCAAAGATAGCCTTGGCTCCAGCCTTTGAACTCTGGTAATCTGGTGTCACAAAGGACCTTCCAAGCTCCATGGTGTGTGGAAGATAACTCCTTATGAACTCGTCAGAGAACTTGAACATGTGTGCAGAAGCCAGCTTGGGCTGCCCATTCTCTGTAAAGACCATGTCTGGTCCGAGAATGTATCTGTAGCCACCCACGATGGCCTGCGCGTCGGGATCCCATACTACTATCTGCTGATAAGGTTTATCCATGGTGTCGAACTCATCGAGGTCCATGGAAAGGCCTGAACTTGCTCCAGCCGCTCTGAATGTCACTTCCCTGAGTCGACCGATCTCTCTCACGACGTTTGGGGAATTCTTCCAGTCCACGACATAGATTTCATTGCCACCTTTGTTTGTGTCAATGAGTTTTTTCTCGGGTGTAAGCTCGGCCTTTAGCAGCTCAAGGCTTACGGGCTCGATAATCTTTTCCATAGTTTACATGCTATAAACGAGTTCTTTCATATACTGAGCCCACTCTTTCGGAGTCTTTGATGAGTCAAAGAAGGTAGGTGGGATAGGCTTTCCGATGATCACCTTGAACTTGCCATGACGGGCTCTGTACATCTCATCTGGGAGAAGGAGCATGGCAAGGTTAAACTTTAAGCCAAGCTTTTTAGAGATGTTCGCCACACGGTAGAACCTCTTCGAATTCTCACCGATGAAGTGGACAGGGACTATCCATCTGCCATTCTCTACGCTCTTCTTGATGAAGGTCTTCTTCCACTCTGGGTCTCGTATGATGCCGTTTGTCTTCCTGGAGTTCAGTCCCGCAGGGAAGATCATGAGCTGAGAGGACGAGCCATAGATCTCATCTACCTGGGCAGAGAGATTTCTTGACTGGCCGCCAACTTTGTTGACAGGGATGGAGATGGAAGCGATAGGCTTTATGAACATGAGGAAATCATTGACCATGAGTCTCACGTTGCCATCACAACGCTCTCCGACGAGGGTGGTGAGGGTGACGCCATCCACTCCTCCGAGAGGATGGTTTGAGACCACGGTGCAGAGATGATCCTTCAGGATGTCAAGGTTTTCCAGGCCCTCGGTCTCGATGGTGATGTCGAGATAGTCGAGGACTCCTTTACAGAATTCGACACCTTCATATCCTTTCTCCAGGTACGCATTTATGAAGTCCTGGTGGATGAAGCGCTTGCCCCAGTTAATGATGAACTTGGGGACTTTATGCTTCTTTACTTTCGACTTGACAACTTGTTCAAGGTCGATGGTTAGGTTTTGGTTAGCACTCATAATTGTCTATGATCGTGCCAAATGTAAGAATAATATTTGTAAATCGGAAGCAAGGGATGTATTATAACCTTGCGAGAAATAAACTATGCGCCCGAAACTGTCGCAGACTGCGATGACAGGAAGTGTCATGGAGTCGCTCTCGCAGCCAGAGGTAAGCATGGTGAGTACCTTTCTGTCTAGGTCGGTGCCGAAGATGGCGTTCTGGATGCCTTCAGGGCGTGAGACGCCGAGGATGACGACTGGCCTGCCCCAGGCGTTTATGTCGTCAGCCGCAGCCTGCAGCTCTATCTTCGCGTGCGAAGTAGGCTCATCCTTGTCGCCCATCACTGCCACGAGGAAATATCCGCGCCCGGTGGCGCTGAGGATGCTCTGCTGCTGGTCCGCCCCGTCAGGCAGGAACAGCTGCTCGGCATCCATCGAGCCGATGACAGCGACCTGCTCGTCAGCCTTCCTAAGCACTAGAGGGATGTGAGTCTTCGCGTCTTTCTGTACGGGGAAGAACTCGATGTGAGCGAGGACGCTACCGTCTGCCATACGGCTGCCGCTGGTGAGCATGTAGTATCCTTCGTCGAGCTTGAAGTCTGCGAAGAGCTCGATCGGTGTGTCGTCTGCATCGCTGCCGTACTCGAGTAGGTAAGGACTTCCGCTTGTGATCTCAGAGATGGTGAAATGCTTGTAGTATTTCGGTGTCTTTACGGTCTTTCCATCATAATCCAATGCTACCGAACCCCTGTCAGGCGTAGCTGTAGCCACGATTTCGCCGAAGTTCACGTCGACCCATCCGGTCTCCGACCTGTACTGGGTCTTGCCTGTCACCTCGTCGATGCGTGCAGGGAAGCCGAGCGTGCGGGCGAGAGCGACGAAGAAGATGCCGCGTGAGCGGGCATCTGTGAGTCGCGAGCGCCAGACAGAGCGAGGCGGGATGCTAAGCCCCTGAGGGTTGCGTCCTTCTACGACGCAGATGCTGTCGCGGGTCCACGCTATCACCTCCTCGATGCTCGTGAGCCTCTCGGAGATGCCTGACGCGAGTACCTCGCTACGCAGCGGCAGCAGCGCTTCGTTCGATACGCGAGGGCACAGGATGAACGGATCGTCGCTCACTGCGTGAGCTGCTACATCCTCGAGCACGTCGGCGGTCACGTCGCAGCGGTCCTTGTCGCTAAGCTGCGAGATGATCCTCTCAGCCAGAGGCTTTCCAGATGCCAGGAAAGCATCCACTGCTGGGTTTGAATGGTCGTGAGAAGCGCGTATCTCATCCTCCTCTGAAAGTCTTATGGCATTCTGTGCGATCTCTTCCTCGCTTGCACCAGCCTGGATAGGGTTTTCGACTGGTGGAACCACTTCTATATCAGCACAGAACCTCTCGCCTAACTGGTGGTCAAGCACTACTTCAGCGCTCTCTTCAGAGATCTTTCCGAAGCCGAATCTTTCGCCCTTTGATGCCCAGATGAACACATCTCCACAGCCTGTGTCAAGTGCTGCTCTTCCAGAGGCATCGCTCAGGTACTTGGCCACCGTATAGAACTCAGCGTAGTTATATATCTTGAACTCTACGGTAGCACCTTCTACTGGTGCTCCATTCTCGTCCACGATGGTGACTGTGCTGCGCCTTGCAGGCACATATCCTCTGATGACATTGATCTCAGTATAGCAAGGAGTTCTCTGTATGATGTCCTCGTCTCCATGGTAGTCGCCGTAGACCTTTGTGTGCAGGAGCATTGCCCTGGAAACAGGAGCATTGAACCAAGCCATGTTCAGCTTTGGCTCCGGCTCGCAGGCGCCCATGAAGTACCATTTGCCGCCTACCCATACCTCGACCCAAGCGTGATTGTCGTCCGTATGCGCCCATCTCGGTGTATACACCTGGCGGGCTGGGATGCCGGCTGCTCGCAGTGCCGCTACCGCCAGCACTGACTCCTCGCCGCAGCGCCCCAGGCCGTTTCGCATGGTCGCCATCGGAGACGAAGTTCTCGCATCGGAAGGCTTGTAGGTGGCCTGCTCGTGGCACCAATGGTTGATCTCTATGGCTGCTTCCTCCAGGCTCATGCCAGCCACGCGTGCACAGAGGGTGTCGGCGTAGGTGGTGCGGAAGTCGTCGAGGGTCTCGTTGTTTGCGCGAAGAGGCAGCACGAAGTGCCTGAATTCGCGTTCAGGGATGCCCCAGTTCATCTTCTCGCGCACTTCAAGTGTCTTCGCCACATTCTCCTCCCAGTATGCTCTGGAGTAGGTGAGGCTGTCAGGGAGTGGCATGGTCTCGTAGAGCCAGTCCACATAGTCGGCGGTGCTCATCTGCCTGCCACACGAAATGGCTACGGCAGCGAGTGCCAGGAGGAGGAATTTTCTCATAGGTTATTCTTGAAAGTGAGTTTTATTATCTGGTCAATGGTGCCCTCGGAAGCTTCTGGTACAGTGATGGTTATAACTCCCTTCTTCTGCTTGGCCAGAATCTTGTCTCCACCCAGGATTTCGGCTGAGATGAGTTTGTTCTGCATGTCGAGAACGATGCTCTCCTGGTGCTTCATGACGTGCAGGTAGAGTACATTTTCCTTCTGGGTGCTGACGCCCCATTCCTGATCCTTGACGCAGCCCGCGGTGGTACCATAGATAGCTTCACCATTGGCCTCCAGCCACTTGCCCATGTCCTCAAGTCGCTTGATGGCCTGCTCTGGCAGGGTGCCGTCTGGCCTTGGGCCAATGTTAAGGAGCAGGTTCGCTCCCTTCGCCGCGGTGTTTACGAGGTAGCGGATGAGGTCCTCCGAAGACTTGTAATCCTTGTCTGTGATTCTGTAACCCCAAGACCAGTTCATGGTCTGGCAGGTCTCGAGTGGCAGGTGGGAAATCTCCTGGCCCGAGAGGCCGAACTCGTTCTGTCCTGGGATGTCGCGCTCGAAAATCTGGATGTCCTCGCCCTCGAACGGGAGGAGATGATGGTTGTTTCCCACCAGGCATCCAGGCTGGAGCCTGTGGATGAGTTCATACTGCTCATAGAGATTCCAGATGGCAGGCTGCTCCTCGCGTGGGTGAGCGTCCTGGTCCCAGAGGCCATCGAACCAGATGGCACCGACAGGACCGTACTGAGTGAGGAGCTCCGTGAGCTGGGCGTTCACGAAATCCATGTAGTGCCTCCAGTCAGCCCCATCCGGACGGCCAGACTTCAGTCCAGTACGTCCACGAGGATAGTCAGTCCTGCCCCAGTCAAGGTGCGAGTAGTAGAAATGGAGCCTTATGCCTTCCTTCTCGCATGCCTTCGCCAGCTCGCCTATAACATCCCTTCCGAAAGGAGTGGCGTCCACGACATTATAGTAAGACGCAGAGGAACGGAACATCGAGAAGCCATCGTGGTGGCGCGAGGTGATGGTGATATACTTGGCGCCTGAAGCCTTGATGGCTCTCACCCACGCATCTGCATCGAAGCGTGATGGGCAGAATCCTGCGGCGAGTTGTGAATACTCGTTCCGGTCAAGGCCTTCATTCTCCATGACCCATTCGCCATGTCCGAGCATGGCGTAGATGCCCCAGTGGATGAAGATTCCGAAGCGGTCTGCCTCAAACTGCTGCCTTGTGGCAATGTTTTCGCTGGATGGCTTGTAGCCAGGCTGCGCCGTCGCCGACAGAGCGCAAATGCCTAATAGAAGGGAAGCAATGTATTTTTTCATATCCACAAATATAATCTTTATCTTCGTGGTATGAAATGGTTTTTGGAATCTTGCTGCACTTCTTTGGAGGAGGCAGTCTATGCGCAGTCGCAGGGCGCTCGTCGCATCGAGCTCTGCGAGTGCCTGGAGGTGGGCGGAGTGACACCGTCAAAGGAGCTTCTTCAGGAGGTGATTTCCGCTGTGAAGATACCTGTAAACGTGCTTGTACGTCCTCGAGGAGGAGATTTTTACTTCAGCGAGGAGGAGATTCTGGAAACGCTCGAAGGTATCAGGATGTCTGCGGCAGCGGGCGCTCAGGGCGTAGTGATCGGCGCCTTGGACGAGGCCGGAAATGTGGCAGTGGACACCATGAGGCGCCTGATCACCGAAGCCCGTGAGCTGGGTCTCAGCGTTACATTTCACCGCGCCTTCGACGTGTGTGCGGACCCCCTCGCCGCCTTCGATGCCATTCTGGATCTCGGCTGCGACAGGCTCCTCACTTCCGGCCATGAGGCCGATGCTTATGCTGGACGCTTCCTCATCGCCGAGCTTGTGCGAAGGGCATCCGGCCGTATAGCAGTGATGGCCGGATGCGGAGTCCGACCATCAAACATAGACGCCATCGCCTCAGCCTCTTCGGCTCCTGAGTATCATGCGTCTTTCTCTTTCTTCAGGGCTTAGTCCTGGAAGTGCTTGTCGAAGGCTTCTCTCACCTTCTTCCATACATCGTCGCTGGTCAGGATGCCCGACTCGCGGAGAGCGTTGTTCCTGAACGCGTCGATGGAGAGGTTGTCGCTGACCACCTTTATCGCGAGCACGAGCTCCAGACGTGGCGAGAATGCCGCGATGTAGTTCAGCTCCATGTCGAAGAGTGTGGAGTCTACTTTGTCTGACTCGGTCACGAAATCATTGTTCGTGTAGCAAGGGAATCCGCTGTCGCTGATGTGCAGAGGGTTCGCGTGGTCGGTGAAGTCGTAATGGCCGTTCACGAGGCGGAATGAGTCGCTCACTGTCGTCACCGTGCCAATGGCAATGTCATTACTTCCAGCATAGCCAATGTTTACGACGCGGGTGCCCTCAGGCAGCGCGCTGCAGGTTTTGATGACGTTTCCGGCACCCACACCCATGAGTATGACTTCATGCTCGGGGAAGTGCTCCAGGCACTTTTTATATTCAGCCTCCTCGGCTGCGAGAATCACTGTCTTTTCCATGCCGCAAAGGTAGTGATTTTTTAATTTACTTTATTATTATTATATTTGCAAGATTCCGTTAAAATGCACTAATAGCGCGTCTATGAGAAGAAATTTCGTTAAAATACTATCATTCATCGCTTTTTCTGGCTTATCGATAACTGCATGCCAGGAAAATTTTGACCCTACATACCTTGAAGACCAGATCAAAGGACTTGATTCAAGACTCTCGAAGCTTGAGAGCGTGGTGGGAGGTGTCAATACCCAGATTTCCCAGCTTCAGGCCATCGTAAGCAGCCTTCAGTCGCATGCTTACGTGATGTCTGTAGACCAGCAGGGAGATGTGTCAGTGATCACATTTTCCGATGGAAAGACTGTAACTGTAAACTCCAGCACAGCCAGCCAGGTGCCTACTATAGGCGCTACCGAGATTGAAGGCGTTTATTACTGGACTGTAGATGGCAAGCTTCTTTGCGACGCTGATGGAAACCCTCTTCGCGTCACAGGACGTGACGGAAAGGATGGTGAGAACGGCAAGGACGGAGTCAATGGCCAGGATGGAAAAGATGGCGTTGACGGAAAGGACGGTGAGAACGGAAAGGATGGAGTCAATGGCCAGGACGGTAAGGACGGAAAAGATGGTGAGAACGGTAAGGATGGCCAGAATGGAGGCACTCCTAAGCTGAAGATAGAGAATGGCCACTGGTATGTGTCTTACGATGGCGGTGCTACTTGGGAACTTCTGGGCATCGCATACGAGGGCGGAAGCTCTCAGGATGGCATCACTCCTAGGCTGAAGATCGTGGACGGCTATTGGTACGTATCCTACGATGAGGGTTCTTCCTGGACTAAGCTCGGAAAGGCTCAGGGCGAGGATGGAAAGGACGGAGAAAACGGTCGTGATGGTGTCGACGGAAAGGATGGAATCAATGGTACAAACGGTACCGACGGCCGCGATGGCGTTGACGGAAAGGACGGTGAGAACGGCCGTGACGGTGTCGATGGTGTGAATGGCAAGGACGGATCTACCCCACGCATCGGCGTAAAGCAGGAGAACGGCGTTTACTACTGGACAGTGAATGGAGCATTCCTTCTCGACGAGTATGGCCAGAAGATTCCTGCATCCGGTTCTTCAGAACAGGGTTCTGGCGAGTCTATCTTCGCAGGAGTTAAGGTGGAGAATGGCGTCGTAACCATCACACTGAAGGATGGTACAAGCTTCATCATCCCTATGAAGCCAGCTGCCGGACTGCGCCTGGAGGCTATCAAACTGCATTTCACTGCATCGGAGAAGAAGACCATTCACCTGGAGCTCAATAACATTGTCAATCTTACAGTCACCGAGAAGCCAGAGGGATGGCGTGCAAAGATCAATGGCTGTGGCATTGATATTCAGGCTCCATCGTCTGCCGATGCTGACAGGGATGGTTTCGTGGCAGTCCTCGCGACTTCAGGCGACCAGACCTTCATCGGAAAGATTTGGGTGACTCTGGATAGGCCGCTCTTCGACATGGTAGTCACTCCAAACGGAGTGATGACACTCACTGAGCTCGACTATGATTTCAACAACCCTGGCTTCCTCGCTGGATTCATGAAGGCGGAAGCATTTGATCCAGTGGCTCTTTGTGAGGTGGCTAAGCAGTATGTACCTGGCGAGGAGGGTGTCTACACATCGTGGTCGTCCATTTCTACAGGTAGGAAGGACTATGTGATGAATATCACAGATGCCTCATTCGAGCCAGTCCCTGGCGAGAGATATGTGGCTTACTGTCTGCCTGGCGCGTACTCGAGGACTGTCGGTTCTACTCCGAACCCTTATGACATCGAGGTGAGATATTTCACCTACGTGAAGGATACATTTGTCCTTGATGGTGTCACTTCCGACAAGGCTGTGGTCAGCATTTCGATGACCGGTGCAGATTCGTTCTATGGCGGACTTATCCGTGTCAAGGATTCAGATGACAAGAAAAAGATCGCGTCTATGTTCCTTGAGGACGCATTGGTACCACTCCGTGGAGCAGGTGATGGCATGTACGGCTACATGATGGAGTCGTATGAAGGAAACCTGAACAACTTCGCTGCCCTTGATGATGGTGACGGCGGTAGAAATACCCATACCATTGTCCCTGGTGGCAGATATGTGATCGGAATCGTTCCGAAGGACAGCCACAAGGCGTCTTCTGAGTATACATTGTCCGATGTCATCCTGAAGGAAGTGAACCTTCTCACACCGACACAGGTGGCGACGGAGCTCGTCACCGCACATGTGGGACATTCTACCACCACGTCTGCTGCGGTGTCGTTTGATATCACATCTGCCGTGAGCAAGCTCTACTACATCCTCGTGACCAAGTCTGAGTTTGAGCAGTCAGGCCTCTCGGCCTACGACTATGCCTTGAAGCATGGAATCGCATGGGATAGAGCTATCCTCAAGGCCAATGGCGCCATCTCCGGCATCAGCGCAGGCCTTACCGGCCTAAAACCAGGTGAGGAGTGTGTGGGCTTGGCTGTGGCATTCACAAACAGGGACACATACAACATGGCCCAGATCGAGACCGCTGCCGCTGAGGTAGTGATGTCCAGCGAGACCATCGCGCTTACTGGATTCTCACTCACTCCAGTGCACGCAAACAGCACCGTCGTCAGCTTCACATACACCTACAGTGCAAATGTGGATCTGATCCGATACATGATTCTCAAGGATGATGATTTCAGCTATACTTATGGTGGATCTGAGGACAATGTATTCGCAGCATTGACTTCAGGGCACAGGTGGGACTACGAAGAGCTCACACCTGGACATGACCTGGAGACCTATGTCTATCCGGAGGATGTGAATTATACAATCTATGCTGTGGGCGTAGACAAAGACGAGCACTTCACCAAGCTCGTGAGCCTTAAGTACAAACCTATCTAATTTCGAAAAGAGAGAAAATAGAGATAATGAAGAAGATTTTATCAATAGCCTTGGCGCTGGTCGTTTCGAGCGTGGCATGGGCGCAGAACCTGGTTTCTGTCCATGGTACGGTGACGGATGCGCAGGATGGTTCGCCACTTGTGGGCGTAGCCATTGTCGCAGGGCAGGGAAATGGAGCCGTCACAGACTTGGATGGCCATTATAGCCTCAAGGCGGCTGCGGGAACGCAGTTGACGGTAAGCGCCATGGGATATGCTGAGCAGCAGGCCGTGGTGCCTCAGGGCAAGGCAGAGTGGCAGTATGATGTAGTATTGGAGCTCGATAGGCTGGTTATGGAAGAATCCGTGGTGATAGCCTATGGCGTCAGAAAGAAAGGCTCCATCGCAGGAAGCGTCGCTTCCGTGAAGTCAGAGAAGCTTGAGAACACTCCTACAGCAGCATTTGACCAGGCACTTCAGGGACAGGTAGCAGGACTCAGCGTCCTTTCTTCCACCGGTGAGCCAAGTGCATCTGCGACCATGACTGTCCGCGGTACAAACTCGATCAACTCAGGAACTGCACCTCTGTACATCCTCGATGGCGTGGCCATCTCGGCAGCAGACTTCAACACCATAAACCCAGCGGACATCGAGAACCTTTCTGTCCTCAAGGATGCATCCAGCTCCTCCATCTATGGCGCGCGTGCTGCAAATGGAGTCATCGTAATCACGACCAAGAGAGGCCGTCAGGGCGATCGCCCTCAGATAGACTTCCACACCCAGGTCGGTGTGTCTCGCCTTGCTTATGGCAAGTGGGATCAGATGAACACAGCAGAGCGCATACAGTACGAGAAGGAGATAGGTCTTACCGAAGGAAAGAACTACGACTATCTATCGAAGACCGACGTGAACTGGCTTGATGAGGTCTATTCAAACAATGCTCGTCTTCAGAGCTATGAACTCAGCGTTTCAGGCGCTGATGATAAGACAAATTACTATGTTTCAGGAGGTTACTATGATCAGGATGGCGTAGCGCTTGGTTCAAGCTTCCGTCGCTACTCGTTCAAGACAAACCTTGAGAGAAAGGCGGCTTCGTGGCTTACCATTGGAGTGAACTCAAACCTCAACTATCAGGATATCGAGCAGGCCGATGAGGGCGCATATACACTTGTGACCCCTATCTCGGCCTCCAGATTCATGCTTCCTTACTACAGCCCTAAGAAAGCTGACGGCTCGCTCGCAAGCATCAACGACGGCACCTGGAAGGGCATTGGCCAGAACCCACTCGAGTGGCTTGAGAACAACCCTCTAACCTACAAGAAGTACAAGCTCTTCACATCTGCATTCGCAGACTTTACCATTGCCAAGGGCCTTAATTTCCGCACAACCGCAGGTGTCGACTACTCGCACGTGACCGCGCTGAGCAAGTCCATGCCAAGCTATGCGCCAAATCAGGAAGAAGGCAAGGCGTCGCGTCAGAGCTCTGATGGCATGAGCCTCTCGATTACGAATACATTGAACTACGCATTCGAAATAGATGGCATCCACGATTTCCATTTCCTGCTCGGTCAGGAGGGCGTGAACTACCATTTCGAGTCGTTCAACGTCTCTACGGCAGGTCAGAGCAACGACAAGCTTACAGACATCTCCACTGCATCCAGGGCCACCTCTTGGGGCAGCACTGCGGATTCTGACTACTCGTTCCTCTCATTCTTCACCCGCGGCGAGTATAACTATGCGAACAAGTACTACCTCGAGGCGTCAGCCAGAACTGATGGCTCGTCTAGGTTCGGTAAGTCAAACCGCTGGGCGATGTTCTGGGCAGTCGGCGGTATGTGGGACCTCAGAAATGAGGATTTCCTTTCTTCGCAGAGGTCTTGGCTCACTACGGCCCAGATCGCGCTGAACACAGGTACATCCGGAAACTCATCCATCCCTAACTATGAGCATCTCGCTCTCGTGGTGGGTGGTTCTGACTATGTAGGCCAGTCCGGCATGGTGCCTTCGCAGCTAGGTAATGACAAGCTCACTTGGGAGACCACATGGTCGACGAACCTCGCATTCCGCATGGGCTTCTTCTCACGTGTAAATGTGGACCTTGAGTTCTATAACAAGAAGACTTACAACATGCTCATGGAAGTACCTCTCTCGTACACCACCTCAAACGGTTTCGGATATAGGTGGGACAATGTAGGCGGTATGCTGAACCAGGGCGTGGAACTCAATGTGGACGGCGTGGCCGTGCAGAGTGGCGATTTTATCTGGCGCATAAATGCCAATGTATCATACAATCATAACGAGATCACCGAGCTTTATAACGGAGTGACAGAGTACGAGACCGCAAACACAAACACAAAACTCGTGGTTGGTCATCCAGTAGGTGAGTTCTACATCAACCGCTTCGCAGGTGTGAATCCTGCCAATGGTGATGCTCTGTGGTACACCGCAGATGGCGAACTCACAAACGTGCTTCGTGATTCAGACAAGGTGCTCGTGGGCAAGTCCTACTTCGCTCCATGGCAGGGTGGCTTCGGTACGAACATGTCCTGGAAGGGCTTCTCTGCATCTGCCCAGTTCAGCTGGGTGGCAGATCGCTGGATGCTTAACAACGACCGTTACTTCGATGAGTCAAATGGTCGCTTCCAGTCATACAACCAGAGCAAGAGGCTTCTCAATAGATGGAAGAAGCCAGGCGATGTCACCGATATCCCTCGTCATGGTGTGTATGGCGAGTTTGACAGCCACCTTCTCGAGGATGCATCTTTCCTTCGCCTGAAGAACCTCATGGTGTCTTACTCACTTCCATCTTCAGTGCTCTCTCGCGTGAAGGCTTTCCGCGGTGTGCGCTTCTATCTCCAGGGACAGAACCTACTGACTTTCACTGGCTTCTCAGGACTTGATCCAGAGGGTACCACGAATGTCTATGCTGCCCAGTATCCAATGGCCCGTCAGTACACCTTCGGTGTCGACATAACTTTCTAGGTGTATGAAGAATTACATGAATCACATATTGCGTGTACTTACGGCTTTCGCACTTCTCTCAGGAGTGTGCTCATGCCTTGACAAGGAGCCTGCCGACGCCATCAGGACAGAGACCTCGATGGCTACCTTCTCTGAAGCAGAGCAGGTGCTGGTGGGAATCTATGCTGACTGGAAGAGCTCGGCTCTGTACAGCGGCCTTCTTACCCTTCTTCCAGATATCCAGTCTGACATGGTGTATGCCGTCAATGGAAATACAAATACCTATGTGGACATATGGCAGTGGAACATCCTTCCGACAAACCGTTATGTCGAGGCTGTCTACGCTGCTCTGTATGGTGTCATCGGTGACTGCAACTTCTTCCTCAGCAAGCTTCCAGCGCTTCGCGAGAGCATTTCTGACGACCAGCAGCTCGCCATTCTCGTGGACTTCGAAGGCGAGGTGCGCGTGTCGAGGGCCCTTGCTTATTCCGAGCTGATAAAGCTTTTCTGTAAGGCCTACGACCCTGCCACGGCACAGAACGAACTCGGCGTGGTCCTCGTGGACAAGTACGACGGCTCAGAACCTACCACCAGAGCCTCTCTCAAGGACTCATACCAGTTCGTACTGGATGACCTTGCCAAGGCAGAGGAACTCCTTCTCGAGGAAGATGACCTTGGATATAACAGCGTCTACTTCACGCTTTCGGTGGCTCAGGCTCTTCATGCCAGAGTGGCCCTCTACATGCAGAACTGGGACGATGCCATCAAGTACTCAAGCATTGTCCTTGACAAGAAAGCCAAGTATGAGCTGTCAAGCGCGAAGACCATGTATGATGCCGCTGGAGTGTCTTATTTCGACTATCTCTGGCAGTATGATTCTGGCTTCGAAGTGATTTGGAAGGTGGGCTTCACAGTCACTTCATATGGTGGTACACTTGGCTCTCCATTCCTGCACCTCACGACTGACTACGCACACTACTATCCTGATTTTGTGCCTGCGGCATCGGTGCTTGGACTTTATGAGTCTGCTGACCTCAGATATGATTCATACTTCCTGGATGTGACTACAGGTCATTCGCACGGCCTCACTTGGCCAGTGCTGGTGAAGTATTTCGGAAACAGGAATTTCATCAACAGCGCGAACCTCTTCGAGCTGCAGATGCCTAAACCATTCCGTCTCGCAGAGCAGTACCTCATACGTGCAGAGGCGTACTGCCGCGAGGGTAGTTACTCGAAGGCTTCGGCCGACCTGAGTACGCTCAGAAAGAGCCGCTTCGCAGCGGGTGGTTCTATAAATGTGAATGAGGCCAATTGGCTTGAGACCATCAGTGATGAGAGAGTTCGTGAACTCTACATGGAGGGATTCCGCCTTCAGGACCTCAAGCGCTGGCATAAGGGATTCTCTAGAACTCCTCAGTCAGAGTCGCTCTCTGAAGGTAGCTCGCTCAAGGTCAAGGCAGATGATGCCCTCTTCGTATGGCCTATCCCTAAGCATGAACTCGAGTCTCCGGGCTCGCAGATCCAGCCAAATGAAAGCAATAGATAATGATGAATACAAATACAATATATAAGATAGTGGCTGCTGCCTCGCTCGCGCTCGCTTGCGTGGCTTGCAAGGAGAACTACATCACGTATCACGATGGTGAGTATGTGATGTTTGCCGACACAGCCAAGGTATATGTGGTCCGTGAGGACATAGTCTCATTTGACGTGCCTATCGTTTCGACCGTGGCCTGCGATTATGACAGGAGCTTTGCGGTGGAGATCATTGATTCGTCTTCTGATGCCGTTGAGGGTAGAGATTTCGTGCTGGAGTCTCCAAACTTCGTCATTCCAGCCGGCGAGCGTGTGGGCTATGTGACCGTGAAGGGAAATCATGAGACACTTCCATCTCGTTCAGAGCTTTCGTTTGATCTCAAACTGGTGATGCCGGACTGGCTGGTAATGCCACTCTATGGCGACAAGACTACAGTCCACATGAAGAAGACCTGTAAGTTCAATAGAGAAAACTATACAGGCTGGGCCATGATCACCTCGCTCTTCCTCTACCAGTACTCTATCACGGGAGACTACCAGAGGCTTGTGCGCACAAGTGCCGATCCTGATGATGATCATGGTGTGATCATACATGACATGTTCGCAGACGGTTTCGACATCAAGATACGCTTTGACGACGTGTCAGACCCTGAAAATCCTGCTGTTATAACTCTTCCAAGACAGGTAGCCAACGAAGAAGGCCCGGTATTTGGTATGGTTCACGGCGATAATCATATCCTTATCGATACAAGCAACCAGGGTCCAAGTTACTTCTTCAGCTGTAGCAAGGTGGCTGTTCTCGTGAACCGCTTCTACGTGGAGAATATAGGAGATGAGGTCGGAACAGTAGGCCATTTCATGACAGAAATCGACTGGGTTTCTGACGAGGAGGCTGAGCGCCTGAAGAGAGAGGATGGAATGTAAACAAATGAATATGAGAAGATTATTATATATGATAGCGCTTGCGCTTACTGCTGTCTCGTGTGGTGAGAAGAAGCCTGTAACTCCAGAGGAGGAGAAGCCTGTATTCCCGCAGCTTGTGGAAAAATCCATCAAGCCTGGCGAGTCTACCACTATCTCTTTCAGTGCAAATCTTGACTGGGAGGCCAGCATGCCTCTCAGCGAGTCCGCCTTCTTTCATATCAATGATGGTGGCGTCAAGGAGTACAAGGTAAGTGGCCATAAGGGACAGGTTTCCATTACTGTCTGCGCAGAGAATGTATCTGGAGTTTACGATATCCACACCTGTAGCATTGACCTGAAGATGGGCGGGGAGACCAAGACCATTGCCAAGGTGAATCTCATCCCAGAGCAGCGCACGATGGCTTTTTACGCAGCCATTGTCAATGCTGACGAAACCTTCGACATGAATACATCGGGTGACTTCAATTTCGAAAGCAGCGCGACAAATCATCTCGAGATGGTGTGGCCTCGCGGTGCAAATGTGTTCATGGCCCCACTCAGCGTAGTGGCCAATTTCGACTGGGCAATTGTGGAGGACTATCCTAAGTGGATGGAAGTCACGAAGACCTCGTCTAGCGATGAGAGGACTTCGCTGGTCGTTCGCGGTGTGGCTACTGAGTACCCTGCAGATGATGCTGTGGGCACTCTCCATTTCATTGACCTTAAGACTGGAGACCCTGTGGCGGAGATTTCCGTGAAGATTCCTGGATGCAAGGACGTGATGAAGGTGGTTCTTGATACCAGGGAACTCGAGTTCAACATGCTCGGTGAATATAACCGCCAGGGTAATTGGACCTCGGATGGATTCTCTTTCTATGTCACTGCCACTCCAGATTCTGACGTCCTATATCTCCAGGAGGAGGACGGCAAATATACTTGGAATAACGAGCCATGGCTTGATATTACACGCTCAGTCCCTGATCAAAGTGACAAGGCTCCTAAGGTTCAGGATATGCTGTTCCGTGTTAAGGCGGCTCCAAATAGTGGACTTGACCGCAATGCTGTGCTGCTTGCCATTCCAGGATACTTGCTCAAGGGCATGGATCCATCCAAGGATCTGATCGCGGCCGATGGTTCCATCAAGGCAGACTACCAGAAGTATCAGGTCGTCACACTTGTGCAGGCAGGAAAGGATCCGTCTCAGGGCTGGGGTGTCATCACTCCTGTGAACTCTGCATACAAGATGGCCGTCAAGGGTGCCGGCATCTGTAGAACTGATTCAGAAGATGCATATTTCAAGGCCCTCAATGCTAAGTATGGCACAGATGAGATCTATACTCTCAGTTACAACAACTGGTATTCAGGTGAGGATGCAAACCTTGCCATTACTGAGGAGTTTGACGCTGTGGAGTACATGCTTCCAGATGGTTCTCGCAAGGATTATTACGTGAACGTATCGCTCGACTATCCAGACGCTTTGAACAAGCAGCTTTTCAGGCTGAATGTCGACTACTTCGAGGAAGGCTATGAGACTGCAGCAGTCCTCAAGAATGGCGAGAAGGTAGTGGCTATCGTCATCGTAAGAATGACGGAGGAATTCTGGCCAGACGTAAAGTACACAAACATCTATTTCCTTGCTTATGACCTCGTGGGCGAAGATGGCGATCCGGAAGGAAACATCCTTCCGCAGAACGTGCTTCTCGAGCAGATCAAGTCAGGAGCAGTATATGATGAGTACAAGGCATACGACATCCCGGTGTGGAGACTTGTATACTACACCAGCACATCGGAGCGAAATGCCATGATTTGTGTTCCTCCATTCCCAGTGGGAGTGCCTGCTGCAGTTCAGGTGACTCCGCAGCCTTCGTGGATCAACGTGGAGAGTGCTCTGAGCGAGTCCGGCAAGCCATATATTCATGTAAGCATGTCTGACAAGCTTCCAGAGTCCGGAAATGTAGGGCGTGTGGTCCTTGTCGGTGGAGGTAGACCTCTCTTCGTACTCGTGTGCGAGAGACAGTTCATGAACCAATAGAGAGATGATGAGAATGAAAAAGATATTGACAGCCATCCTGGCCTTCGTAGCACTTGTAGCTATCTCCTGTACGAAGCAGGAGAAGGTGCCTGACTATGACCAGGGTTACGGCTACGTTCAGTTCAAGCTGTATAAGGAGTCTTCGTATGGCACCAAGGCCATCCAGAGCCAGCTTGACTATTTGAGTGAGGCACATAAGCTGAAGGTTACAATGATCTTCAATGATGAGACGCTTACCCAGACTCTCGTACTTCAGGAGACATCCAAGGATGCTGCTGAGTTTGGGCTCAGGAGTGAGAAACTCAAGCTCTATCAGGGAGATTACCAGATCGTGAACTTCACGCTCTATGATGCTGTGGACCAGGAACTCTATATGGGTGTGCCACAGAAGTCGGAGTTTACGGTGACTCGTGGCAACATGGTTGTACATGACCTTACTGCCAGTGTAGTGGCTCGTGGAAAGGTACGCTTTACATTTACCAAGGACCTGTCAGGCTTCTCGAATACGCCTAAGACCAAGGCCACTTCCCGTCAGTACACCTTCGATGAGGTAAGGTACGTGGATGTGACTCTTGCGAACAAAGCTACCAATGAGCGTGTGAGTTTCAGTGGCCTCAAAGCCTCATTCCTTATAGATTTCGATGAGAACGTGGGTGGAGGCTACCAGACCTCTCGTCTTACCACCACCGATGAGCTGGAAATCAAGGCTGGTGACTGGAAGGTAGTGTCGTATAACACTTATGATTCCGGAAAGGTTCTGCTCGAGAGAAACTCAAGTCCTTCGCCATGCGAATTCAAGGTGGAGGATAATAAACTTGCAGAACCTAAGGTGCCCGTGACCCTCTATGAGGCGGACGAATATATCAAGGACTACTACGCTCTCTATGAGATCTGGAAGTCTCTCGACGGCCCGAACTGGTACTACAATGGCGTGGACTTCTCCAGAGGCGCGAATTGGGATTTCAACAAGGATCCAGATCTATGGGGCGACCAGCCAGGCGTACAGGTATACTCAAATGGACGTGTCGCGATGATCAATCTTGAGGGATACAACTTCAGCGGCGTGCTCCCTGCTGCCATTGGTCAGCTTACTGAGCTTAATCAGCTTTATCTTGGAAATCACAATGATCCAAGTTTCCTACCTTCAAATCCTGATGACCCTACCATGTCGACAGCGACTCTCTTCCAGCGCCATAAGGCGCGCATGGAGAGCCTTCACATGCCTACTCCTATGTCCGAGCCTATCGCGAGGGCGCTTAAGGAGAATGGTATCAGCATTCCTGAGATCGCGATGTACGATACCATGAGAGAGGACGAGCTCATCGAGAAGTCCACAGGAAATACCATTCGCCAGATCAGGCTGATGGACAACATCCACGGTGTATACTCAAACACCCTCAAGGCCATTGACCCAGCCATCGGAAAACTGAAGAACCTGCAGTACCTGTTCATTGCGAACAGCACCATCGAGAAGCTGCCGGACACCTTCTCGCAGCTTACTGCACTTACCGATTTCGAAATTTACAATTGCCCTAAGATGACAGAGTTCCCTATGGTTATCTGCGACCTTCCTGAGCTCGTGTCACTGAATATTTCCAACAACTCCCAGTGGAGCGCAGCGGAGATCCTCAAGGGCATCAAGGGCCTCGCAAATGGCGCCTCTGCAGGCAAGATCCAGATTCTCTATATGAGTCAGAACAACCTCGAGGAACTTCCTGTGGATATCAAGAACTTCAAGGCTATGGGCCTTCTGGATGCGATGTCAAACAAGATATCGAAGGTGGCTCCGTTCGGCCACGAAATCAACCTTGTAGACTGCTACCTTGACAATAACCGCATTACTGAGATCGGTGTCGACGAGGCAGGCTTCTTCTGTGGAGTCGAGGACATCGAGACCTTCTCCGCTTCTTATAACCGTATGACCAAGTTCCCTGACATCTTCAGCGCGAAGTCTGTCTACATCATGGGTACCGTGGACTTTTCATACAACCAGATCAAGGAGGTGGAGAATCAGGGCAATGGCTACAAGGGCATCAAGGTATCCACTTTGACCCTTGCAAACAATCCTCTGGAGACTTTCCCTACAGCATTTGCAGAGTCGGAGTCATCCGTGGCGTACTACAACATGCGTGGCTGTCTGATCAGCAGCATACCTGAAGAGGCATTCAAGAGTGTCAATGCTGTCGTGACCACATCGATGGATCTCAGCTATAACCACATCTCCGAACTCCCTGCAAATACCTTCAACAGTGTCTACATGCCATATCTTTATGGCCTTGACTTCGGAAACAACCGCTTCTCTGCGTTCCCTTACGAGACCCTTGACTCGGCTTATCTTACCGTGCTGGGACTTCGTGGTCAGAGGGATGAGAACGGAAACAGATGTCTGCGCGAGTGGCCAAACGGAATCTACCAGCACAAGGGTCTGCGCGGCCTGTACCTTGGTTCCAATGATCTCAGAAAGGTCTCAGACACCATCTCTACGCTCATCTATTTCCTGGATATCAGCGACAATCCAAACATCACTTTCGATGCATCAGACATCTGCTATGCTTGGCGTACAGGACAGTATTTCCTGCTGTATGACAAGACCCAGAACATCCTTAACTGTGACTATATGATCGACTAGTATGAAGAAGAATACATTGATATATATGATGCTAATGCTCGTCCTGGCCGCTTCATGCGTCAAGGAGAGAGTAAGCGTGCCATTCTCTGTCAGCACCGAGGCTATCGAGGTGCTCTCTGAAGGAGGCTCGTTCAGCCTTGACCTTCAGAGTCAGGATTATTGGACAGCATCTTCTGACAATCCATGGATCACCGTGTCACCTGCCAATGGCCCTGCTTCCGCTACATGCAGCATCAGCGTGGACTCGACTGTGGTGAGCACACCAAGAACAGGAATCGTACGCTTCAAGAACAGCGTAACGGGAGAAAACAGGGATATCCATGTGTCTCAGGATGGATATGGCTATAATATTTCACTTGCTGAGAATGAAGTGACACTCAAGAACTTCGCCTTCCTTGATGACCGTACCTTCGAAGTCAAGGTCAGGACAAATGTTCCTTTCACAGTGGTTATTCCTTCTACAGCGAAGAATTGGCTTAGCTGCGAGGATCCTGAGTTCCATCTGGATAGAGGCGCTCGCCCTCGCGAGGTTACTCTCAAGTTCAAGTGGGGAGTGAACTCCATTCCTCTTTCCAGAGAGGCCAAGGTGACTTTCATCCCATTTGATGGATGGAAGGTGGACTCCACGGAGGATCTTTCTATTCTTCAGGTCGCTGCGCCTGAGATCAAGATAGGACACGAAGGTGATTCCATCGCAATCCTTTCACTAGCTCGTAGCCTTAACCTCTGGCAGGAACTGGAAACCGCGGGAGCTATGAAGGACTGGGATAACGTCACTCTTTGGGAGGAAACAGATGAGGGCTACACCCCTGAGAAGGCTGGTCGTGTGAAGACGGCCTATTTCCAGCTCATGCAGACAGAGGAGTCCATTCCTTACGAAGTTCAGTATCTGACTGAGGCAGAGGAACTGGTGTTTTTCTCGAATGTGAATTCGTTTATTAAGAACCTTGATCTGGGCGAGCATATCTGCAAACTTACAAAGCTGAAGAGGCTTGCTGTATCTGCGTATGGCCTGATCACGCTTCCAGATGAGATGAAGAACCTGAAGAATCTCGAATATCTTGACATCTCTGCAAACAACTTCGGCCAGCTTCCGGCAGTCCTTACCCCGGAGAATTTCCCGAATCTGCGTCATCTTTACTTGAATACAAACCAGAGAAGCTATATCCTTGACCTGTCAAATACTCTTATGAAGGACAAGGATCTCGGAGGCCTCAAGGGACCGTTCCCAAGAAGACTTCTAGAGTGGGAGAATCTCGAGACCCTGAGACTCTCTGTGAACTATTTTGAGGGCGAGATGCCAGATATGCTTGACTACCCTGTGAAATATACGGAGCAGGACTGCAAGGACCTTAACCTTCCGCTTGCTCTCGTAGGTACACCGAAGGTGCTTCCGAATGCGACTTTCTTCGCATTCAACCTTAATCGCATGTATGGAGACCTTCCAGACTGGGTGCTCTATCATCCGCATCTTGTCGACTGGGAGCCGTACACGCTCTGCTATCCTCAGGAGGGTAGAGCAAGCAATGGAAGGGCTGCTTTCTTCAGCAATGTACCTGTAAACATGGATTATTACTGGAAGTTCTACGAAGGCTATAAGGAGCACGTAGATATCTATATCGGAGGCTAATGAAAAGAAAGATAATATACTTAGGAGCATTGCTCATGATGGTCCTTGCTCCATCTTGCTCGAAGCAGGTGGAGATCGAGGAGGAAATCTCCATCAAGGATGCGGCCGTTAAGGGCGAACTTCTCGTGAAGTTCTCGCCTGAGGTGGCCCAGATCCTGGAGGCCAACGCAGTGCTGACCAAGGCCGGCATACCGGCCGTCGACGAGATACTTCAGATCGCGGGAGCGTACGAGTTCGAGAGAGTGTTCCCTGTGGACACTCGACACGAGGCTCGCACGCGCGAGGCCGGTCTTCATCTGTGGTACATCGTGCGTTTCGATGCGGACAATGACATCGAGGAGGTGGGAAGAAAGCTCTCCGCTCTCGGTGAGGTGAGTGGCGTGGAGCCAAATCACACCATCAAGCGTGCGTATAACCCAGAGAAGAGAGCGATTCCATTTGATGTCGCTGCTACCAGAGCGTCTTCCGGTGCTGCTTTCAATGACCCTATGCTTCCTTTTCAGTGGAACATGGTAAATGATGGAAAGCTCTGGAACAGAGGTTTCCTTGCCGGAGCCGATTCGAATGTTGAGGATGCGTGGAAGACCTGCACAGGTGATCCTTCAGTCATCGTGGCTGTCGTGGATGAGGGCGTATTCTATGACCATCCGGATCTGGCTGCGAATATGTGGCACAATGAGGGCGAGACCTTCGCCTCTTCTGAGGACAATGATGGCAACGGCTATGCTGGCGACTACTATGGCTACAACTTCGTGAAGGAGACCGGACAGATTTCATACTCTCTGGCTGCCGATACTGGCCATGGTACGCATGTGTCAGGAGTCATCGCTGCACATAATAACAATGGTGTAGGCATCTCATCCATCGCTGGTGGAAACGCCTCAGTGCCAGGTGTTAAGATCATGTCTTGCCAGATTTTCAGCGGAAACTACGTGGCGTCTATCCTCGCTGAGGTTAGGGCTGTGAAGTATGCTGCGGACAATGGTGCCGTGATTCTCCAGTGCAGCTGGGGATACACATCAAGTGCGGCAAACCAGTACGACTGGGCTCCACAGTATGGCACAGATGACGAGTGGATGACCGACTGTCCTATCGAGAAGGATGCACTTCTGTACTTCATCCATACTGCAGGTTCTCCAAATGGGCCTATCGAGGGCGGAATCGGAGTCTTCGCTGCCGGAAACGAAAGTGCAGCGGCAGCGGGCTATCCAGGCGCTTATGGCGACTTCGTCTCTGTGATCGGAACCGCTCCAGACTTCACTCCTGCTGTGTATACAAACTACGGCAAGGGAGCCGATATCTGCGCTCCTGGTGGTGACCAGGACTATTTCTATGACCATGACAAGGACGGCGAGCTCGGAACCATTGGTTGTATCCTTTCGACTGTTCCTTATCACATCTCCGAGTCTGGATATGCATATATGGAGGGTAGTTCTATGGCTACTCCACATGTGTCTGCAGCCCTTGCGCTCGCTGTTTCATATGCTGCCCAGCATCATCGCCACCTCACGGCTGACGAGTATAAGCAGGCTTTGCGTGAAAGCGCTACGCCTATCGATGACTACATGATTGGCCCTAAATATTATTACAAATATGTGGCAGATCTCGGTCAGAACCAGAGGAAGAAGATGGAGCTTGACTCTTTCAAGGGCAAGATGGGCGCTGGTCAGCTTAATGTCTCGGCGCTACTTCGAAAAATCGACTCTGCAGGCGTGCCTATGCAGTTCCCGAACGTGATGGTGTCTCCTGGAAAGACCATTACTTACGATGCATCCAGATATTTTGATGCCAATGGTTCGGCTACAGCGTCAGTCAGTGACACATCCATCGCCACCGTCTCTGTCGATGGCAGCAAGGTCACTTTCAGTGGCGTCAAGGAAGGTGTGACCGATGCCACAGTGAGCATGGGTGGCGCGAGTCGCAAGGTCAAGGTGACCGTGAAGAAATCAAACAGCCAGAACTGGCTCTAAACTCCCTGGAAGATGAAAAAGATACTTTTCGCAATATTTGGAGCAGCATTGCTGCTATGCTCTTGTCATAAGGAGGTGGAGCCACCAGTGGAGCCACAGCTTCCTGTGACATTCACAAATACCGCAGGTGAGTGGAGGCTTGTAGAGTGGAGGGGACAAACTGATGTCCCTACTGCGTATATACGACTTAAGGACAAGGAATTCGTCCTTTGGCAGACTGCCGGTAGCATGTATCCTACCAAGGTTACAGGTAGCTATAACCTCGTGGAGGAGGAGGGCGTAGGCATGATAATCCGCGGTATGTACGACTTCACATACGAGTACTGGGAGCACATGTACCTCATTACCTCTCTCACTGCAAGCAAGATGGAGTGGACATCGATGGATGATCCTACAGACATCTCTGTTTACGAAAGAACCCCTGATTTTCCTGAATAATGGATAGAAGATTTGTCTGGTCATTGGCCGTAGTCATTGCCTTTCTAGTGGGAGGCTCTCAGCTCTGCCATGCCCAGATCAAGATGCTTCCTAGACATACGGTGGACAGCCTTGTGCGCGCCTCCATGGCGCCTAAGGAGTGGTGCGTCGAGGAACTTCAGTTCGATTCCTTGCTTGTGCATTGTCCTGACACATACGAAAGTGCAGCTCCCATACAGGCTGACTTTCACTTCAAGAACGTCTCCGGCGAGCCTTTGGTCGTGGAGCGCGTGGAGACTTCCTGTTCCTGCGCAGATGCAGTCCTTGACCGCTATGTCATAGGCCCTGGAGAATCGGCGACCATCAAGGTCACCTACAGGCAGAAAGGCCATCCGGGGCGCCATGATAGGCATGTCTTCATCTATCGTCGCGACGGGGCGGAGAACTCTTTGTGCGCACTCCTCACGCTTTCTTGTCTGGTGCTTGATTAGGCATTGTTTTTGAGGAACTTAGACTATAAAAATCAAAAAATATGCTTCTGGAACTGAAAGACGTAAACAAGACCTACGACAATGGTCAGCCACTGCACGTGCTCAAGGGTATAGACCTGAGCATTGACAAGGGCGAATTCGTCTCCATCATGGGAGCCTCCGGCTCTGGCAAGTCCACACTCCTGAACATTCTCGGTATCCTGGATGACTATGACACAGGAGAGTACTGGCTGGATGGAAAGCTCATCAAGGGCCTTTCCGAGCGCCAGGCTGCCGATTACAGAAACAGAATGATAGGATTCATCTTCCAGTCGTTCAACCTCATCAGTTTCAAGACGGCTGTGGAGAATGTCGAGCTACCGCTCTTCTATCAGGGAGTGAGTCGCAGCAAGCGCCACGCCATGGCGATGGAGTACCTCGACAGGCTCGGGCTTGCAGACTGGGCGTCGCACTATCCAAACGAGATGTCGGGAGGCCAGAAGCAGAGAGTCGCCATCGCGCGCGCCCTCATCACGCATCCCCAGATCATCCTCGCCGACGAGCCTACGGGCGCGCTCGACTCGAAGACCTCGGTGGAGGTGATGGAGCTCCTCGGACGACTGAACCGCGAGGAAGGAGTAACCATCATCGTCGTGACCCACGAAAGTGGTGTGGCGAACTGCACTGACAAGATTGTGCACATCAAGGACGGCATCATCGGTGAAATAGAGATGAATGACTTGCACAATGCATCCGCATTTGGCACCACTACCATCATGAAATAGACTTGCGATGAGAGACCTGTTTGTCGAAATATGGGAATCCATCCGTAGGAACAAGCTACGTACGTGCCTTACTGGTTTCGCTGTGGCTTGGGGCATCTTCATGCTGATCATCCTGCTCGGTGCTGGCAATGGCCTGAAGAACAATGTTCGCTCAAGCATATCAGATGCGCAGCTGAACTACATGACGGTCTATCCTGGATTCACATCGAAGCCTTATGAGGGCCTGAAGCAGGGCCGCTACATCGAGCTCGACGCCAAGGATTTGGAACTCACGAAGGGCAAGCAGTTCGCCTCCACCATTGACGAAGTGGCGCCGGTGGTGCATACATCCGGCGTGAGCCTCGTCCACGACAGGCGCCACGTCTCCACCGACCTCATGGGTGTGACGTCTCTGTATAACCAGATCAGGCCGCAGAAGCTGGTCGCTGGCCGTTTCATCAATGCCAATGATGAGGCTCAGAAGAGAAAGAGCATAGTGCTGTCCCTCTCTCATGTGGAGCGCCTCTTCGATGGCAAGGTGGACGCCAAAGGTGCGATAGGCCGAAAGGTTATATTGGATGGCCTTGCATACACCATCGTGGGCGTGTACAAGACCGATATGAGCATGATGACGGGCGACTCGTACATAGCGTATAGCACCCTGGAAAGCATCTATGCAAAGGGCAAGCCAGACCTGCTTTCGTTCACCTTCCATGGCCTTGAGTCCGAACAGGCGAACGAGCAGTTCGAAGATAGGTATAGGGCTGTGATAAACAGACACCACAGGGCCGCTCCTGACGACAGGAGGGCGCTCTGGATAAGCAACAGCTTCACAAGGAGCCTCCAGATGGACAAGGGTATGAATATCATCACTGTGGCTCTGTGGATTGTGGGCCTCTTCACGCTTTTGAGCGGTATCGTGGGCGTGTCAAACATCATGCTCATAACCGTCAAGGAGCGTACACATGAGTTCGGCATCAGAAAAGCCATAGGCGCTTCGCCGTGGAGCGTGGTGAAGCTTATCATCGCGGAGAGTGTCTCCATCACGGCATTCTTCGGATATATAGGCATGCTGATGGGCATGCTGGGCTGCGAGTACCTCAAGGTCAAGCTCGGCGGCCCTATGGAGGTGATGGGTGAGAGTTTCACGGCATTCAAGGATCCTACTGTGGGCCTGGATGTGGCCATTGAGGCTACTCTGGTGCTCATTATAGCGGGGACATTGGCAGGCCTTGTGCCTGCTATCAAGGCTGGACGTGTAAGACCAATCGAGGCATTGAGGGCTGATTAGGATGAGATTTGACATCGACTCATACAAGGAAGTGTTCGACACGCTGACAAGGAACCGTAGCAGGAGCCTGCTTACGGGCTTCGGCGTGTTCTGGGGCCTCTTTATGCTCCTTTTCATGCTTGGCGGAGGCCAGGGTGTCAAGGCTAAGCTGGCGTCGAATTTCGATGGGTTTGCGACAAACACTGCCATGGTGATTGCCAATGAAACCACTCAGCCGTATAAGGGCATGCAGGAGGGAAGAAGGTGGAGCCTTACCACCAGGGATGTCGACAGACTCCGCCTGATGGTGCCTGAACTGGATGTGGTGACTCCTTCCATCGCTGTATGGGGCGGTTCTGCGACCTATGGAGAGCTGACCGCAAACTGCTCGGTGAAGGGCGTTCGCGCAGAATATGCCAGAGTCGAGGAACCACGCATGAAATATGGCCGTTTCATAAACTCCGTGGACGAGCAGATGGGACGCAAGGTGTGCGTGATCGGAAAGCGTGTCTACAAGGACCTTTTCCCAGGTGGCGGTGACCCATGTGGCCGCTTCATCCAGGTAGGGCCTAGCTACTATCAGATCGTAGGCGTGGATGTGAGCTCTGGTAGCATCAGTATCAATGGTTCCGCAGAAGAGACCGTGAGCATCCCGCTTCCACTCGCGCAGCAGCTCTACCAGCGTGGCGAGAATGTGGACATCATCTGCATGACGGGAAAGAAGGGCGTTACGATGTCGGAACTTGAATCCAGAATCAGGCAGATAGTGGCGAGGGAGCATA
Organism: Bacteroidales bacterium; assembly: GCA_024398075.1. Classification (GTDB taxonomy): domain Bacteria; phylum Bacteroidota; class Bacteroidia; order Bacteroidales; family UBA932; genus Cryptobacteroides. The sequence continues at coordinate 39,992 of JAKSJM010000019.1, forward strand.
GCATAGCTCCCGATGACAAGTCTGCCGTCTTCGTGCTGAATACCGAGGAGCTTTTCAACCTCGTTAACAATATTTTCCATGGTGTGGACATACTCATCTGGCTGATTGGCCTAGGCACGCTGCTGGCCGGAGCCATTGGTGTGTCAAACATCATGATGGTTACTGTGAAGGAGCGCACCATAGAGATAGGCATACGCCGCGCGATAGGTGCGACGCCTCGCGACGTGCTGACACAGATCATGGCTGAGAGTGTGCTGCTGACAATGGTTTCGGGCCTTGCGAGCATAGTCTTCGCCGTGGGCGTGCTGTCGGTGGTGGAGATGGCTTCCGGCGATGGTACGCCATTCCAGATCAGCTTCGGCCTCGCCGTCGGCGCAGCGCTGCTGCTTACAGTGCTCGGCCTTGCCGCCGGAATGGCTCCAGCGATGCGAGCCATGAAGATCAAGCCAGTGGATGCCATGAGAGACGAATAGAATAAACATTAGATATGAAAAAGATTATCAAGTATTTGGGCTGGGCGCTCATAGCGCTGGTGTTCATCGGGACCTTCGTGTTCCTCTACAAGAAATCCAAGCCTGAGGAGGTGAGATATCAGGAGCTTGAGGCTACCGTGATGGACATTTCTCGCACCACCGTGGTTACGGGAAAGATCATACCTAGAAATGAGGTCAATGTGAAGCCTCAGATCAATGGTATCATCGCCGAACTTTACAAGGATGCCGGTGAATATGTCCAGGAAAATGAGGTCATAGCTAAGCTGAAGGTCATTCCTGACATGAACTCGCTCAGCTCTGCCCAGAGCCGTGTACGCCTCTCTGAACTGAACCTCAAGCAGGCTCAGATAGATTATGAGCGTGAGAAGGCACTCTTCGACAAGGAGCTTATAAGTGCGGAGCAGTTTGACAAGGTAAAGCAGGCACTCAACCAGGCCAAGGAGGAGAAATCTGCGGCGCAGGAGGCTCTGGAGGTGATCCGTGATGGCGTCTCTAAGTCAAATGCCAAGTCCAGTTCGACCCTCGTGCGTTCAACTATCTCGGGACTTATACTTGATGTCCCTGTGAAGGTCGGCAACTCAGTCATTCAGGCGAATACCATGAATGACGGTACTACCGTGGCTACAGTAGCGGACATGAAGGACCTCATATTCGATGGCAATGTGGATGAGACCGAGGTGGGATCATTGGTGGAGGGTACTCCTGTGGTCATAACCATTGGCGCACTTCAGAACTATTCATTTGACGCTACCTTGGAGTATATCTCCCCTAAGGCAGTGGAGAAGAATGGCGCAAATCAGTTTGAGATCAAGGCCGCCGTGAAGGTGGATGGCGAGAATACCATCCGCTCTGGTTACAGCGCAAACGCTGAAATCGTGCTTGAGAGTGCCTCACAGGTGCTTTCTGTTCCAGAAAGTGCACTTGAGTTTGATGGTGATGATGTGTATGTCCAGCTGAAATCTGGCGATGGTAGCTATGCGCGTACGAAGATCGTCACTGGCCTAAGCGATGGCATCAACATAGAGGTCAAGGAAGGTCTTAAGACCGGCGACATAGTACGTGGACCTAAAATCGTAGGCGAATAGTCATGAAGCATCTTGTAGTCACTGTGATGCTGTTTTGTAGCATCGTCGCCGGTGCGCAGGAGCGCACCTGGTCACTAACGCAGTGCATTGAGCATGCACTTGAGCACAATATCTCCATCAAGCAGAGCAGTATCGCCGTAGCGAGTAAGGAGATAGCCGTCAACACTGCCGAGAACAGGCGACTTCCAAGTCTCAGCGGTAGCGCTGGGCAGAACTTCTCGTTCGGTCGTGGACTTACTGCGGACAATACTTATGCGAATACAAATACCACGAGCACATCTTTCAGCCTTGGCTCCGATGTCCCTGTTTTCACTGGCTTGCAGATAGTCCATAACATTGCACTGAGCAAGCTGGATCTGGAGGCTTCTACCATGGATCTGGCGAAGGCCAAGGACGACATCCGTGTCGCCGTCGCTCAGGCGTATGTGCAGATACTCTATGATCTGGAGATAGTGGATGTGGCGGAGAATCAGGTAGAGATAGACGAGATGCAGGTGGCCCGTTTGAATGAGATGGTGCAGAATGGCAAGGCATCGCGCGCTGAGGTCTCTGCGCAGGAGGCTACGCTCGCGCAGAGCCGTCTGGCGCTCACGCAGGCCCGCAATAACCTTTCTCTTGCGCTTCTGGATCTTAGCCAGCTTCTTGAACTTCCTTCTCCTGAGGGGTTCAGTGTGGTTCGTCCTTCTGTGGAAGTACTTGAGTCAAAACTTCTTATGAACCCAGAGGCGATATATGCAGAGGCTGTGGAGGTAAAGCCTTCTGTTCAGGCCGAAAAAGCGCGTCTCGCGTATGCTGAGCGCAACATAGATCTCGCAAAGAGTGGATATCTTCCTTCGATTTCCCTTAGCGGTGGTCTGGGGACAAATTACTATACCTCATCTGGTTTTCCATCAGATAACTTCGGACATCAGGCGAAGAATAACTTCAGCCAGTATCTTGGTCTTAACTTGAGCGTACCTATCTTCAACCGTTTCTCTACGAGAAATCAGGTGCGTTCCGCTCAGCTGCAGAAAAACAACCAGGAACTGCAGCTTGAGAATGTGAAGAAGTCTCTCTTCAAGGAGATTCAGCAGGCTTATTACAATGCTCTTGGCGCTCAGAACAAGTACGAAAGCTGCCAGGTGGCAGAGAAGAGCGCTGCGGATGCCTTTGAGCTTGCAAGGGCCAAGTATGAGAATGGCAAGTCAGGAATAACGGAGTTCAATGAGTCAAAGAATCGTTACCTGTCGGCTCAGTCCGATCTCGTCAAGGCTCGCTACGAGTATCTCTTCCAGTCGTCTCTACTGGACTTTTATAGAGGCAAGGATATGCAGTTTTAGTAATCATTCAAAAAATAATATACAATGGAAAGAAGATCTTTCATCAAGAATGCAGCAATGGCAACGGCCGCTGCTATCGTCGCACCTTCAGTTCTGTCTGCGTCTGAAAATCCGAGACCATACTCCACAGATGGCGAACAGCCTGGAAGTGATTTCAAGGTGATATCCGACGAGGTAAGGGACAATGTACGTTATGTTACAGCTACCCCAAGCTCTGTTGTTTGCTCTTCTCAGATCGATATCGAGATCGATCTTGAGACAGGCACCATCAAGAACTGCAAGTTCACTCGTGGATGTCCAGGCAACGCAGTCGGTCTTTGCCGTCTTATCAAGGGTATGAAGCCTGCAGAGGTGAGCGAGACGCTCCTCGGCACACCATGCGCAAAGAAAGGAACCTCGTGTCCAGATCAGCTTGCAAGGATACTTGCTTCGCTGAAGTAGCGTGAATCTTTTCCGAAACCCTTTAGGACAGTTTTTTCTCTGTTTTTTCGTCTTATCAGCGGTGCAAATGCGTAGGTGTTTGCACCGCTCACTTATACAGATAGGTGATGGAGGTGCAGCCCGACGCGGTTTGCACCTTATTTCATCTCGTATGAACCCTAGCGGTGCAAACGAGCCTTAGCTGCACCTGCGCTGATGCAGGAGTGCAGTCCCGGGTGCAAACGTGCCTGTTCTGCACCTGCGCTGATGCGAGAGTGCGGTCTCAGGTGTAATCGTGGCTTTTCTGCACCTGCGAAAGTGTGAGAGTGCGGTCTCAGGTGCAATCGCGGCTTTTCTGCACCTGAGCTGATGCGGGAGTGCGGTCTCAGGTGCAATCGCGGCTCTTCTGCACCTGCGCTGATGCGAGAGTGCGGTCTCAGGTGCAATCGCGGCTCTTCTGCACCTGCGTTGATGCGAGAGTGCGGTCTCAGGTGCAATCGTGCCTTTTCCGCACCTGCGCTGATGCGAGAGTGTGGTCTCAGGTGCAATCGCGGCTTTTCTGCACCTGCGTTAGCGCGGGTGGGTGGTCTCAGGTGTAATCGCGGCTTTTCTGCACCTGCGATAGTGTGAGAGTGCGGTCTCAGGTGCAATCGCGGCTTTTCTGCACCTGCGTTAGCGCGGGTGGGTGGTCTCAGGTGTAATCGCGGCTTTTCTGCACCTGCGTTAGCGCGGGTGGGTGCTCCCAGGTGTAATCGTGGCTTTTCTACACCTGCGCTGATGCGAGAGTGTGCTCCCAGGTGCAAGTGTGCCTTATCTGCACCTGCTCTGATGCGAGAGTGTGGTCTCAGGTGCAAATGAGCCTTTTCTGCACCTGCGCTGATGTGAGAGTTCGGTCCCAGGTGCAGATGGCGACAAAGCGCACCGCGTGCATGAAGCAAATCGGATAGACGAAGTGCTCCTGGGCAGTCAGATGGAGCGATCTTTAGCCCTGCATCATCAAGGTGTGGTCTTGAGTAAGCATCCGACGAAGTGCGTGTAGCATATAACTAAGGCTTAAAGACAAAAAAAATCCCGCACAGACAGCTGCGCGGGATTATTGTAGTTCGTCCAGCACGAACGTACTCTAACGGGTGAAAGTCCCTAAACCGCCC
>JAKSJM010000002.1 GCA_024398075.1 Bacteroidales bacterium
AAGGGCAAGAAAAGGGGCAAGAGAAGGGGCAAGAAAAGGGGCAAGAAAAGGGGCAGAAAAAGAAGATGACAGAAGAAAAAGAAAGAGAGGACGGGGACAGGGTGAAGGATAAGGAATGGTTAATATAGTATGCGCATACGCGTGGGCGTGTGTGTGAAACACGGAATTATTTAGTATATTTGCATCTATATGATTCTTGGGATTCTTGGATTTCTGCATATAGGCCTGTCGGATGTTCTCGACATCCTTATGGCCGCCGCCCTGATCTATTTCATTTTCCGCTGGATCAGGGGCACCTCAGCGATGAACATTTTCATCGCGGTGCTCACTGTGCTCGTGCTGTACGTCATCGTGGATGCATTCGACATGAAGATGATGTCCGCGCTCATGAAAACCCTCATCGACGTGGGTGTACTGGCACTGATCATCATATTCCAGCCGGAGGTAAGACATTTCCTCATCAGGATCGGAAGCAGGTACAGGCTGAACAGCAAGTTCATGCAGAAGGTTTTTGGACTGCAGGACACCAGCATGCACAGTCATGCGGCTGACGAGATTTCAGATGCCTGCAAGAACATGGGCGCAGAGAAGACAGGAGCATTGATCGTCATCACGAAGAAGGACGCCCTTCAGAACATAGTGGACACAGGAGACGTGATAGATGCGCTCATCAGCAGGCGCCTCATCAGGAACATCTTTTTCAAGAACTCCCCTCTCCACGACGGAGCGATGGTCATCACCGGCGACAGGATAGTCGCTGCGCGATGCACATTGCCTATCACTTCGCGAGACGACATCCCACCACAGCTTGGAATGCGCCACAAGGCCGCATTCGGCATCAGCGAGGAAAGCGACGCGACGGTGATCGTGGTGTCCGAGGAGACCGGAGCCATCTCAGTGGTCCGCTCGGGTGTGCTCACGCATATCGATAACATCAATGAGCTCAAGCTCATCCTCGCGAAGACCACAGAAGAACAGAAGGAGGAGAAATGACGGGCTCTAGAAACAGACTTGAAGAAAAACTTGGATTCGACAGGGTGCGCGAGATGATCGCGAACCGCTGTCAGACAGAATATGCCACCCACAGGGTTCAGACCGAGAAGTTCTCGAAGGACAGCGAAGTCATCAGAAAAAGACTGCTTCTCACCGACGAGATGCGTCTCATTGTGATGTTTGAGGACACTTTCCCCACGACCGGGTACATTGACGCATTGCCATTTCTGGACGCATTGAAAAAGGAAGGCAGCAGCATCGACGTGCTGTCGCTGGGTAAGCTGAAGACCATGCTGGACACCACCAGCCGCATCACGCGCTTCTTCGCCACCATCAAGGACGGCATCTACCCTACCCTGAAGCGGCTCGCAAGACCAGTGGCGGCGTTCCCGGAGGTACAGAAGCAGATAGACAGTATCCTCGACCGCTACGGCGACATCAAGGACACCGCGTCTGACGAGCTCTACACCATCCGCAAGGAGCTGCGCGAGAAGGAGAGCAGCATCTCGAAGAGAGCAAACGCCATCCTTCGCAGGGCGCAGGAGGAAGGCCTCGTGGACAGCGACGCAGGAGTGTCTGTACGCGACGGCAAGTTCCTCATCCCTATCAGCACAGCGCAGAAGAGAAAGATCAATGGTTTCGTATACGACGAGTCCGCGACGGGCAAGACCACATACGTAGAGCCAGCCGAGATCGTGGAGATGGAGAACCAGGTGACGGAGCTTCGCTTCGCGGAGACCCGCGAGATCGCTCGCATCCTGTACCGCTTCAGCGAGTTCGTGAGGCCTTTCGTGCCCGATCTCATTGCCTCGGCATCATTCCTCGGCGAGATCGACTTCATCATGGCGAAGGCGCAGACCGCCCTCGATTTCATCGCGGGCATGCCTGTGATCTCGGAGACCGGCGAGCTGAACCTGCGCAAGGCGCGCCATCCTCTGCTCGAGAAGGCGCTGAAGAAGGAAGGAAAACAGATTGTGCCGACCACTGTCATCCTGAATCGGCAGAAGCACATACTCATCATATCCGGACCGAATGCGGGAGGCAAGTCAGTGTGCCTGAAGACCACCGGCCTGCTGCAGTACATGTTCCAGTGGGGCATGCTCATCCCTACCTCCGAGACCTCGGAGCTGCCAGTTTTCGACCGCATCTGCGTGAGCATTGGAGACGATCAGTCCATTGACAATGATCTCTCGACCTACAGCTCGTTCCTCGTAGATATGAGGGACATGCTGGCGGCGGCGGATGAGAAGACCCTCGTGCTCATCGACGAGTTCGGATCGGGCACCGAGCCTGCTGCGGGCGGAGCGATAGCTGAGGCCATCCTCAGCGAGATCGACCGCAGAGGCGTCTACGGCGTGATCACCACGCACTACACAAACCTCAAGCTCTACGCATCCGGCGGCGAGAATGGAGCGATAAACGGCGCGATGCTCTTCGACGCCGCGAACATCGCGCCTCTCTTCCAGCTGGAAATAGGCCTCCCTGGAAACTCTTTTGCATTTGAACTTGCCCGCAAGATGGGCATGCCTGAGAGCATCCTGAAGGAAGCCGAGGCGAAAGCTGGCGAGGAGTTCGTGGGCATCGAGAGAAACCTCAGAAAGATCGCGAGGAACAGAAAGACCCTCGACGAGAAGCTGCAGAAGGTGAAGATCGCCGACCGTACGCTCGAGAGCATCACGGACAAGTACCAGAAGGAGATCGAGGACATCCAGAAGCAGAAGAAAGCCATCATAGAGGAAGCGAAGAAGGAGGCCGAGCAGATCATCAAGGGCGCGAACAAGCAGGTGGAGAACACCATCCGCACCATCAAGGAATCGCAGGCCGACAAGGAGAAGACCATGGGAGCGCGCAAGGAGCTCCAGGGCTTCATGGCGGCACTTGGCGCCATGAAGAGCCGCGAGCAGAAGGAGCGCGACGAGTACCTCGAGAAGAAGAAGGCGCAGCTGGAGAAGCGGCAGGAGAAGGAAAAGGCGCGCAAGGCCCGCAGGGCGGAGAGAGCCGGCGAGCGCGAGCGCGAAGAGATGGAGCGCGAGGAGGCTGAGGCACGTCGTATGGAGCAGTTCCGCACGGCACCATTGAAAGTGGGCGAAAAGGTGCGCGTGAAGGAGAATGGCATGGTTGGCGAGGTGTCGAAGGTTTCCGGCAAGGCCGTGACCATCATCATTGGAAACATAACCTCGAAGATGCCGCTTGATCGCGTGGAGAGGATTTCGTCCAATGAGTTCAAGACAGCGGTGAAGCAGACCGCGAAGCCAGTCTACCAGCAGGAGGACGCGTCCATCAAGGAGCGCAAGCTGAACTTCCGCTCGGAGCTTGACGTGCGCGGCGAGAGGCTTTCGGACGCATTGGACATCGTCACACACTACGTGGATGACGCCATGATGCTGGGCATGGGAACCGTCCGCATCATACACGGCAAGGGCACCGGAGTGCTGAGGGAGGAGATACAGAAGTATCTGAGGACCATCCCTGGCATCAGCTGCCATGACGAGCACATACAGATGGGAGGCACAGGTGTCACCATCGTGGAGATAGACTAAAACTGAAAGACTATGAATACTTCGAAAATGACTGTCGGCAGGCTTGGTGAAGACGAGGCTTGCCGGAAGCTTGGGGAACTTGGACACACCATAGTGGAAAGGAACTGGCGATGTGGGCACCTGGAAGTGGACATCATCAGCATTGACCATGAAGGCATCCACTTTGTGGAGGTGAAAAGCAGGGTGGCTCCTGTGAGCGCGGAGCCTGAAGAGAATGTGACAGCGCTGAAGCAAAGACGCATCGTGGCGGCGGCCAATGGCTACCTACATTCATGCAAGATGAAAAATTTCATGGCAATGGATGTGTTCTTTGACGTGATTAGTGTGATTTTTGAAGGTGAACGCACCGAGGTGACATATTTTCCTCAAGCATATATGCCGATATACACTTAAAACTAGACCATATATATATGAATAGTCACAACTATTGCATCATAATGGCAGGAGGCATCGGATCACGATTCTGGCCTGCCAGCACAGAGAAGAAACCTAAGCAGTTCCTGGAGATACTCCCCGGGCATAAGACTATGCTCAGAGTGACCTATGAGCGCTTCATGGACATTGTCCCAGCAGAAAACATACTCGTAGTGACTCAAGAGAGATACGCCGACATGGTCATGGAGTCCATTCCAGAGCTCCCTACGAAGAACCTCCTCCTTGAGCCTTACGGCAGAAACACTGCCCCTTGCATGGCATACGCCACCTACAAGCTTCTCAAGAGAGATCCCGAGGCGGTGATGATAATGACTCCTGCCGACCATATAATCGCAGACACGGAGGTGTTCAACGCCACCGTCAAGCAGGCGCTTGACTACGCGCGCGGCCATGAGGCACTCATCACGCTCGGCATACTTCCAGACCATCCAGACACGCACTTCGGTTATATACAGGCCACGGGCGGAGCCATTGACATGGACAAGGCAGAGCCTCTCAAGGTGAAGACCTTCACCGAAAAGCCAAGCGAGGAGCTCGCAGAAGTGTTCATCCAGAGCGGCGAGTTCCTGTGGAACTCTGGTATCTTCATCTGGAGAGCGGATGTCATCAAGCCAGAGATGGAGAAGCTCATGCCTGTCATCACAAACCTCTTCGTGGGCTGGGAGGGCGCCATCGACACCATCATGGAGAGAGACTTCCTCCAGAAGGCATACGCTGAGAGCCTCAAGACTTCCATCGACTATGCAGTGATGGAGAAGACCGGCAAGGCATGGGTCATCCCTGCCAAGTTTGAGTGGCATGATGTCGGCACATGGAGTTCGCTCTATGCTTACACGGACAAGAAAGACGCCAAGGGCAATGCCGTCATAGCAGACAAATGCCTCATCGGCGAGAGCGACGAGGACTTCATCTATTCCACCGAGAAAGGCAAGCTCATCGTCGTCAAGGGCTTGAAGGACTACCTAGTGATAAACACAGACAAGGTCCTCATGATCTGCCCACGCGACGAGGAGAACACGAAGGGCGTCATCACGCAAATAGCCCTCCCTGGCTACGAGGAGTTCAGATAATCTACCACCCGCCCAGGGTAGAAAACTGCCTAGCAGCAGAAGATGTTGAGGATCTGCAGGCACATGCGGCCGTTGTGATAAGGACATTTCCAGCCGTTGGCCTTGTCCTCAGCGAGATCAGGAGCGCCATTCACATCACAGCTCCAGTACCACTCACCGTTCTCCCAGTCGATGAGATGCGCCTTGATATATTCAAGAGTCTTTATGCCGAAATCTGCGCCCTCCTTTACACCAAGATACTTCCATGCCCAGAGATTGCCCACCACAGTCTCAGCCTGCACCCACCACTGTCGCGAGTCCTCGATGGTACCGTCAGCCAGCATCTCGTTGTTCAGGGCGCCATCTGCGCAGTACCCCTCCATGCCAGCCTTATAAAGTTTCTCACACATTGGCTTGAAGCGATCCATGGCATCGATATCCTTCAATGAGTAGATGCACTCCATCGCGAGCCACGAAGTCTCCACATCATGGCCGTAAGATTTCTTGCCAGGCTGGATCACATTCCACTGCTTGTCAAAGTACAGCTCCAGGTGACCATTGTCCTGATTCATTATCTTCGTGTACATGATCTCCAGCAGATGCTCCACACGCCCACGCAGGCCCTCATCAGGCCATACGCGATATAGAGAAGCATATCCCTCCAGGAGATGTAGGTGCGAGTTCATGGTCTTGTCGGCATTGATGTCCTTCTCGCTTAGACACATGTCCTCGAGAGGCGAGAAGTCGCGCGCAAGCGCCTCGATGTAGCCGCCATTCTCATGGTCTGCAAAATGTATCTCGACTGCGCGGTAGATGTTTATGGCACCCTTCAGGGCCTCCTCGTCGCGAGTGGCGGCATAGAACTCGCTGAGAGCATAGATACCGAAGCCGTGCGCATAGAGCTGCGCCTTTGTGTCCTTTTTCTCTCCATTCGCATCGACAGTCCAGTACACGCCACCATACTTATGGTCCACGAAGTGCTCAAGGAAGTACTCCTTTGCCTTGCTTGCCGCGAGAAGATACTCCTTCTTCCTGGTGTGCTTGTAGGCTGCCGAAAAGGCCCAGACGATCCTGGAGTTAAGGACAGCATATCTCTCTGCATCTGTATCAATGACTCCGGACGCATCCTTACGACCATGGAATCCGCCATGGTGGTCATCCATGTCGAGCCAGAAATTCAAAATGTTGTTTTCGAGGATGTTCTTCGCGTCCTGAAGAAGGATATCTGTCTTGTTCGCCATAATCTGCCAATCTAAAATTTATCTAATATACTAAAGATTAATCAATATGAATCCAATAGGTTAATAATTGATTAGGGCTTGATAAAAATATACAATCACAAGCCAAGCATCTCTCTCACCCCCACGAATTCATAGCCCTTTTCGCGCAGTTCCGCGATGAGCTCGGGAAGATGGTCATAGAACTTGTCGGTGCGCTCCGGAACAGTTCCGAAATGGATCAGCATGAAGTGTCCGTTCAAGCCATTAGGATCCGAAGCCTCGCACTCCCTGATTTTCTGGAAAATGTTCTCCGTGCTGCGATAGCTCTTCATAGCTGGGTAGGTATAGTCAGCATTGGTCGCTGTCCCGGGTGTGAAATTGATTACCTGAAGCCCCATCTCGCGAGCCCATAGAGATATAGTTTGATTATAGTACTCGTACGGAGGGATAAAGAACGGGGCATCCTCCTTCGTGATGCCGAACGAGGCGAGCTGCGCGTAGCTTTTCTCCATGTCGGCGACGAATTCCTCACGCGTCACAAGCAGCTTGTCATTGTCCTCCCAAGGACAATAAAGAAGATGGCCATAGCTGTGGCTTCCCACATAATGGCCCTCATCCAGAAGGCGCTGAATGACATCGGGAAACATCTCATAGAACTGTCCGGTGAAGAAAAAACCACCCTTCACGCCGGCATCATGCAGCGCGCCGATGATGGCGTCCGCCCCATCAGCCTTGTCGGCGGCGGTGAATACCAGACACACGCGCTTCTTCTGAGGGTCGCCTCTGTTGATTCCCCCTCGATAATATACGTTGCTCTGAGCATACAAGGCGATACTGAGCAATATCATTGCTAAACTCAAACAAAAACGTTTCATATCATCTACTATTTTCCCACAAATATAGTATATTTGTATAATAACTAATAACCACATACCACATGGCAGTAATAGGAATTGACCTGGGTGGAACCAAGATTTCCGCTGCACTTTTTCATGCCGACGGAAAAATGCTCATCAAGGAGCATTGTCTGCTCAATGGAGCAAAAGGAACAGACGTAGCCGACATGGTCATTGAGCTTGTAGGCAGGCTGATGGAACAAAAACCGAGGACGCACATAGATGCTCTAGGCATTTGCGTTCCTGGCATCGTTTACTCAAAGAAGGACACCGTCTGGGTGCCAAACATCCCTGGTTGGGAGAACTTCCCTCTCAAAGAATATTTGCTTGAAAGGCTGAAGATCAAACATCTCAAGGTCTGCGTCGAGAGCGACCGTACATGTTACATCCTTGGTGAAGCCTGGAAGGGTTCGGCGAAGAGATGCACTGACGCCATTTACCTGGCTGTTGGCACCGGCATCGGAGCCGGCATCCTCCTGGATGGGCGTATCATTCATGGAGCAAATGACATCGTGGGAGCCACCGGATGGATGGCGCTGGAGCCACCGTACAAGGAAGAGTTCGTGCCTGTAGGCTGCTTTGAATACTACGCATCTGGCAATGGCATCGGCAACCAGGCAAAGCTCCTCTGGGGCGACGAGTCAAAGACAAGCTACGACGTCTTTGAGCAATATGGCAAAGATCCTATTGCCACAAAGATACTTGACAAGGCCATCCAGATGTGGGGCATGGCCACAGCAAACCTTGTGAGCCTTTTCAACCCAGAAAAGGTCATCTTCGGAGGAGGTATCTTCGGCCCTGCAGTCAAGTTCATCCCACGCATCTACGAGGAGGCCTGCAAGTGGGGACAGCCGATTTCCATGAAGGAAGTCAAGTTTGTAGGATCTTCCATCGAAGGAAACGCAGCGCTTCTTGGAGCGACAGCGCTTGCCATAAGAGCCATCAACCCCATTAATTTCCTTTAGAATATGCAAAAAAACTACAGCACCTCAGCAGTATTCGTAGCTGCATGCGCAGGAATGGGATTTTTCGGAGTGACAATGCTATCGCTCGGTCCCATCCTGGGACAGCTTAACTCCCTTGTCGAAGGAGCAAATGCATTGCCTTCGACCATGTCCATTGGCATTATACTCGGCACAGTCCTCTTCGGACCCATTGTCGACAAGTTCGGATACAAGTGGCTGCTCATCATCAGCTCTGCTCTCGCACTGCTCGGCGTCCAGGGTCTTGCGCAGTTTAGCCAGATCGGCCTTCTGCACGCATCCATCGCATGTCTCGGACTTGGCGGTGGCATCCTCAACGGCCTAACCAATGCTCTGGTGTCCGACATATACGACGACTCGAAGAGAGGCGGAAGGCTCGGTGTGCTGGGCGCATTCTACTGTATCGGAGCATTGCTCTGGACGCTGCTGAACTATTTCATCGCAGATTTTCACGCACCGCTCTATGCGATGTCAGTACTCATGGCTGGATTCATAATCTACTTCTGCTGCATCTCATTCCCTCAGGCCAAGCCTTCGGAGAATGTATCAGTGAAGAAATCATTGGGCCTTCTGAAATACCCTGCACTCATCCTCTTCGCCATCGTACTCTTCTTCGAGAGCGGATTTGAGGGAGCGAGCGGAAGCTTCACCGTCGAGTTCTTCACGAAGACGGGAGCGATGGGAGCGAAGGCCGCTACCCTGGCCATGACATGGTTCACCATCGGCATGATGGCAGGCCGCTTCCCTCTTGGAGCCATCACACGCAAGCTCAAGGACCTCGGCACCCTCTACACCTACCTCAGCGTAGCGCTCGTGGGAGTCATTGTATTCTGGCTCGCAAGTGGTCCCGCAGCTGCATACGTATCAATGACGCTCATCGGATTCGGCGTAGGAGCCACCTACCCTGTCATCCTGAACTTCATCGGCGGCACCTTCCGCGAGCTTTCTGGCACAGCGATGTCGGTGGCATTGTTCATCGCACTTCTCGGACAGTATAGCTTTAACAGCATCAGTGGCGCAGCATTCAGGGCTGGCAGCTACACCACCCTTCCAATCCTTCTTATCGTAGCAGTGGCTAGCATGATGTGCCTCGTCCCTGTGGCCCTGAAGATTGCTGGGAAAATGAAGAAATAATCGTTAACTTTATAAACCAATCATTAATTTTTCAACAAAATGTACGCAAAAGAATGGAAAAAGAACGCCATGGGCGTTATGGACAAGATTGAGGAGACTCAGATGGAGAAAATCCAGGAGGTAGCAACCCTTATGGCTGACACTATTCAGTCAGGTCACCTCGTTCACACTTTTGGTTGCGGTCACGCAAACCTTCCTATCGAGGAGATGTACCCTCGTATCGGTGGTTTCGTAGGCTTCCACCCACTCTGTGAGCTCCCTCTCACATTCTTCACTCATATCACCGGCGAGATGGGTATCGACCAGTTCCTCTTCCTTGAGAGAACTGAGGGTTACGGAAAGACCATCATGAGCAGCTGGAACTTCGATCCTCAGGATGTCATGTGGATCTTCTCACACACTGGTATCAACGCAGTGAACATCGACGTGGCTCTCGAGGCAAAGAAGCGCGGCATGAAGGTAGTCGTATTCGGTTCTGCATCTGAGACCGGAAACAAGGTTCCTCGCCACTCTTGCGGCAAGAACCTCTTCCAGATCGCTGACTACGTAGTAGACTCTTGTGTTCCTATCCAGGACGCATCTGTAAAGATGGAGAAGGAGTTCGACAAGATCGGACCTCTCTCTACCATGGGATTCATCACTATGGTATGGCTTACCATCTGTACATGTGCTGAGATCCTCGAGTCTCGTGGAGTGAAGCTCTACATCCACCCTTCACACAATGTCCCTGGCGACACCACAGCTCACGAGCGTCTCGACGCTTGTATCAAGGAGTACAAGAAGGTTACCAAGAACTGCATCTAATGTATTCTGAATTCGATATCACCACGGCCAAGTGGGGCGACGTCAAGACTGCGCCCCACTATGACCTGGCGATACTCCCATGGGGAGCCACAGAGCCGCACAATGGACATCTGCCATACTGCACAGACATGCTCACCGCGCAGGCCGTAGCCTTCGAGGTGTGTGGTAAGGTGCATGAGCGTGGGGTGAATGTGATGGTTCTGCCTGGAATTCCTCTCGGCTCCCAGAACCCAGGACAGATAGAGCTCCCGTTCTGCATACACACCTCTCAGGCCACTCAGATGGCGATTCTTCGCGACGTGGTGAAGTCCCTGAAGAGACAGGGCATACACAAGCTCCTTATCATGAGCGGACACGGTGGGAACATCTTCAAGGGCATGATACGCGATCTGATGATCGATGATCCAGACATGACCATTGCCCACAATGAGTGGTTCGCCTTCATCCCTCGCGCGGAATACTTCGAGGAAAAGGAGGACGACCACGCAGGAGAGCAGGAGACATCTGTGATGCTCCACTACTATCCTGAGCTCGTGAAGATGGAGCTTGCAGGAGATGGCAAATTCAAGCCTTTCGCCATTGACGGCCTGAACCACAAGGTGGGCTGGCTACCGCGCGACTGGGCACAGGTCACAGAAGACACCGGGGTCGGCTATCCGAAGAAAGCCACAGCCGAGAAAGGCCGCCGCTATATGGAGGCGGTAATACCTAAGATAGTGGACTTCGTGGAAGATTTCGTAAAGAAACCTATTTATTAGAAAAAAAGCCAGCAGAGTTGATTCTACTGGCTTTTTCTTCGCTATTCAGCTAACTGACCACGACTTTTCAGGATGTCCCGCTTAAGCTGCAGAATGCGCTCGACGCTCTCGTCGATGCGCTTCTCCGTGATGCGCCCGCTCTCCACAGCCTTCGTAATGGTATCGAAGACCTCATCAAGCGACAGCGGCAGCAGGAGTATGTCCACTCCCGCCTCGATGGCGAGAAGGCAAGCGTCACCGATGGAATAGTTTTTCGCTATGGCGCCCATCTCTATGGCGTCAGTGATGATGATACCCTTGTAACCGAGCTCCTTACGTAGCTTTTCTGTAAGCATCAGCTGGGACAATGAAGCCGGCGTCGAGTCTCCGGTGATGTTTGGTGCAGCCACATGGGCGGTCATAATGACCCTCGCACCTGACTCGATACCTTTCTTGAACGGAATCATCTCACACTCAAGAAGTTCATTCCAGCTCTTCAGAGTCTCTGCGTATCCAGTGTGGGTATCGGTATCAGTATCTCCATGGCCAGGAAAGTGCTTCAGGCAACCCTCGACTTTCTTATCCTTGAGGCCTAGCAGGAACTGTGAAGACATTTCTGCCGCAACATTTGGATCGCTGCTGAAAGCCCGCTTACCGATGACTTTGTTATTTGGATTCGTGAACACATCCGCCACTGGCGCAAAGTCCACATCGAAGTGATATTTGTAAAGATACTCACCTATATTCTGACCTGCCATGAATGCCTCTACGCTGTTTCCAGTAGATCCTACCGAATACATGCTTTCATACTTGATCACCCCGAAAAGGGCATTTCTTGCGATTCTCGCGACAGTTCCACCTTCTTCATCTATGCAGAGAAGCGGATAGTTGGCAAATGCATGGAGATTGTCAGTAAACAGTTCTGTCTGTCCAGGGGAAGAGATATTCGCAGCGAATAGCGTGAAGCCACCCACAGGATACTTATCAAACTTTTCTTTGTACTTAGCATCAAATCCAGTCCTTGGAACAGTCGTCCCCTCAAGCGTCTCCGGACGAATATTAATCATCTGTCCTATCTTCTCCCTGAGAGTAAGCTCTGACAAGTCCTGTACTCTGTATCTCACCGGCTCCGGTTCAGGTATAGGAGTCGGGGTGGGTTCTGGTTCTGGCTCTGGTTCCGGGGTTATGTTACCGCCACAGCAGACCAGCGTCAGAAAGACGAAAGCACTTAGAAGTTTTCTGAATAGACTGTCCATATGCTCTATTCTTTGATAAATGTAATGAGAGCCTTGATATCCTCATGCTTGTTCAAGTCGACCACATTCTTGGTGAAGTACTCCGCAATGGAGTCTTTCTTCTCAGGAAAAGTCTTCATGAGTTTCTTCTTGGTCATTGGATAATAACGACCTCCTATGTTCAGGTATGGATAGTAACGCACAGCGTACTTGATCTGACTGAACTGCTCCAGGTCGTATATCTGGCCACCTGAGTACATGGTTCCATACTGAGTTATGTTTGTCGTCTCAGAGGTCATGCCAAACGCTCCCTTCTTCTCCCTATCCTTGATCTCAAGCACCTTCGCGGCCATGAAATAGACATCTCCATATTCGCCAATGAAGGTGATGAAGCGGCCACCTGTCCTGTAGAAGACAGAGTTTCCGATGTAGATCTTGCTCACATCGCTGTCATTATCCAGCTGTTTGACGCTGCCTGTCTCGTCCAGGAAGAGTATCTTCTGGCTGTGAGAGTCAATGTTGAACTTTCCTGCCGAGAACTCTCCATTGGAATAAATGATCCTGCCCTTGTCAAATGCCGGAAGGACGTACTTCACACTGTCAGGGAACGACCTCTGGATGGCTTCAGCCTTGGTAAGCATCTCCTGAGAGAAGCTAGACAGGCACACTGAAAGCGCCAGAAAAAGAGAAACTGCAATTCTTTTCATATTTATAAAAAGGCAGGGGCTCGGTGAGCCCCCGCCTCAATATCAAGTTATAGAATCATCTATTACCAACCAGGGTTCTGGTCCATCAATGGGAATGAAGGATCAGCCTCATTCTTGTTTGCATACTCGTTGATGACGCTTGAAGGAACTGGGTAGAGATAATCA
Source organism: Bacteroidales bacterium (assembly GCA_024398075.1). GTDB lineage: Bacteria > Bacteroidota > Bacteroidia > Bacteroidales > UBA932 > Cryptobacteroides. The sequence continues at coordinate 12,899 of JAKSJM010000002.1, forward strand.
CGCTCAGAAACGGTCTTTCTAGCAGTGAAGTTCTCAGGAATTCTGAAACCAGACATATCCTTGAGGTTAGACTCGGTGATTGCACCAGTAGCCTCGTCAGCCTTTGCAGAGTAAACGTGCTTAACACCGTCAAGACCCATGGTCTGGAACTGGCCAGCAAGCTTCGCTGTGATGGTGTACTGCTTCTTGTAAGCACCGAAGTAACGAGGGTCTTTCATGTTCACCTTACCATCTACACGGTATGCGAGGAGGTCCTCACCAAGCTCTGAAGCGTCGAGATAAACACCGTAAGTAGTCTTAGGGTTGGTCTCGTTGTTAAGACGCTCAAGCTCACCCCAACGACGGATATCTGCTGAACGGAAGTGCTCGTTGAAGAACTCCATACGACGCTCACGACGGATCTCCCAAATGATAGGGCTGGTCTTGAAACCATTCTTAGATGCGAGGGTCACCTTGTAAACTGCATCATTGTACTGAGGGTCTGCTGCTGCATTTGTCTCAGCAAGAGCAAGGGTAAGAGGAGCAGTCTGCTGGCAACCAAGAGCAGTAGCTGTAGCGTCGAGAGGGCGCTTACGGATAGCGTTGATAGACTTGTCGAGATCTGCCTGTGAAACTGCAGCACCACCGAACTTGTCAGCAAGCTCAGCCTTAGCCTCGATCCAGTTAAGAACAGTCTCTGCGTAACGAACTACAGGAGCACCTGTGGTGTTGTATGCAGAACCATACTGAGTAGGGATGGCTGCACCTGAACCGTAGGTCTTCTCATAGTAGGTCTCAGGGCCCTTACGATCGATCCACTTCCATGCGAAGAGGCCACCACCATTGATAGAGTTAGGCTCATCGTAGAATGTAGACTCGAAACGAGGGTCACGGGTGATACGCATATCCTGAACCTTCCAGCTCTCAGCATTTGCAACTGTAGAAGTTGTGAAAGGCTTACCATCGGTACAGATCCATGACTCGAAGTGGTTATGGTTTGCGTAACCACCCTGGCCATACTGAGGCATTGAGTAAGTAGTGATACAGTGACGTACTGAAACAGCTGCGCTGTATGAACGGAAGAGGATAGTCTCATTTCCTACCTGAGTCTCAGATCCGAAGAGATCCTTGAATGAGCAGTTGAACTGATACTTGCCACTCTCCATAACGGCACCTGCGAGATCCATGGCAGTCTGAAGGAATGCCTTAGGATCGCCACCTGCGGTCTTATGATATACCTCCCATGTTCCCTCGAAGAGCATGAAACGGCTACCGAAGGTACCTACAACACCCTTGTTGATGAAGTTCGCACCATCATCAAGTCTTACGTTTGCCATAGCGTACTTGAAGTCGTCCATGACATGCTTCATGACCTCAACACGTGAAGTTCTAGGAGCATACTGAGACTCGAAGTCCTCAGCATCAACGACCTTATCGTAATAAGGAACGTCACCGAAAGACATCACAAGGCGGCTGTACTCAAATCCACGGAGGAAACGAGCTACACCAGTCCAGTGATTGTAAGCCTCATCTGAAAGCTTGCCTGCCTCCTTCATGGTATCAAGGCGAGCGAGGAGAAGGTTCCACTTACGAACCCAAGCGAAGTTCCAGCCACATGACTGAGTCTTTGAATAGAAGGTATTTGACTCATCATTGAATGAAGAAGCGATATCAGTAGCTGCATTGAGAGGCTGCTGCTGAGTACCTGATGTACAGATATCATCACTCCACTCTCCGGCAGCGCCGTCACCACGGACACCAGGAGCATAGTTATATGACCAGCCATAGTAGTATCCAGGGAAGTAGTTTGTATAAGCGCCGTTGACGAACAGACGGATGTTGCCTTCTGATGACCAGAAGTTCTCGTCATTCATGGTAGTCTTAGATGGGCGCTCCAAGAAATCCTTGTTACAGCTGACAAGAGTCAACGCAGCAAGAACAAAAACGAAATTAAATATCTTTTTCATATCTTAAATCCATTGAAAATTAGAATGTTACCTGGAGACCAACAGCTGCAGTCTTGAATGCAGGAGAGCCACTGATAGCACCCTCAACATCGATAGGAAGACCATGGAGCTTGTTGAATGTCAAGAAGTTCTCGAGAGTTACATATACACGGCATCTATCCATAGAGATCTGCTGTGAAAGGGTGCGTGGAAGAGTGTAACCTACGGTGAGATTCTTCAGACGGAGATATGCAAGATTAAGAAGGTATCTGTCGCTGACAGCATAGTTCATGCCGCTGTATGAAGGGCGAGCATAGAAAGCGTCATAGTTATGGTCTACGAGCTGGCCATCCTCCCAGTCCTCATACCAGAAATCCTTGGCCATAGCGAGAGGCATGTAACCATCTGATCCTGACATAGGGATAGCAGCCTTCTGGTCGCTCCACATGTTTCTCTTACCGATACCCTGCCAGAACATAGAGAAGTCAAATCCCTTCCAAGCAGCGTCGAGACGGAATGAGTACTCATAGCGTGGAGTGGTGTTACCGATAACGGTAAGGTCACCATGATCCTTGATTGATCTTGTACCATCATTAACTACACCATTGCCATCGAGGTCACAGTAGCGAACATCACCAGGACCGAACTTGGTATAGGTACCACCGCCTGAAATTCTATCCTGAAGTGGATAGTTCTTACCAGGAGCAAACTGATAGTGATCATATGGATAAGGATTACCATCGATATCTACACTGGTAGGATCCTTGCTGCCGATCATAATGAGGTTTCCGTCATTATCACGAGCGAAGTCATCGTTTGTGAAGAGACCATTGGTCTTGTAACCCCAGATCTCACCATAGGTCTTACCATTATACCAACCATCAATAGATGTAGCAGCACCATACTCTGTTACGATAGTCTTTGCATCTGCGAGAGAAGCGTTAACCTTGAGGCTGAGACCATTGTCCCAGATGTGCCCCCAGTCGATAGCGAACTCCCAACCTCTTGTACGGAGTGAACCGAAGTTACCCTTAGGAGCGGCAGCACCGAAGTTAACACCTACACCCTCAGAGCCAACGATCATGTTCTTTGTGCTTCTCTGGAACCAGTCGAATGTGATGCCGAATGAGTCGAAGAGAGTAGCGTCGATACCGAAGTCAAGAGTCTCGATATCCTGCCATGTAAGAGCTGAAGAAACAGCAGCAGGTGAAGAGTAGTAAACGAGCTTGGTGCCATCATTTGCAACCCAAGAAGCCTCACCACGGCTCATGGTAGGGATGTAGAGTGAGCTAGCAACAGACTGGTCACCGATAGAACCCCAAGAAGCGCGAACCTTCAAAGAAGAGACAACGTCCTTAGCTGGCTGCATCCAAGGCTCCTCAGATACTCTCCAACCAGCAGAGAATGAAGGATACCATCTCCAGCGGAGGGCTGCAGGGAACTTAGAAGTACCATCGTAACGGAGGTTAGCCTCGAAGAGATACTTCTCCTTGTAGTTATAGTTGATACGTCCATAGTAACCGAGAGTAGAGTTCCAGTCGAAGCTACCACCTACGGTCTGGGTACCTGTAGCGAGTGCAAACTGAGGATTGGTGATATCCATAAGCTCAGTACGCTTGCCCCAATGTCCCTCATACTGATATGCAAGTGACTGCATACCGAGCATGAAGTTAAAATGATGATCTGCGAGAACGTCGAGAGCGTAAGTAGTATTTACGTTCCAGGTCTGACGTGTAGTCTCGAAGTTATCTCTGTAGATGTAGTTTGAAGAAGACTTCGCACCAGCACCAAGATAATATGAAGGAGCGAATGCACGTGCAGGGATAGACTCACCGAGACCATTGTACTTGTTCCACTCGTTAGCGACGGTCTTCATGTTACCGTTCTCATAAACGATACCAGGAACGTCATACCAAGAGTCAGCACCATAAATAACGGTACCAGGAGTGAAGTCTACATACTGATTCTGTGAGTACGTGTAGTCGATGTTGATGTCCCAGTTCTTTGCAGGAGTGATGACAGCACCACCATTTACACTTGTGTAAGAGTTGGTTACAGTACCTGTGTTAGCGTGAGACATCTGAGCAGCATCATTTCTAAGCTCAGTACCGTACTCATCTACAGGAACTGAAGGTGAGGTAGGTCCCCAACGATAGAGGTTTGACCAACCATATCTTGAACCATCAGTGAAAACAGCCTTACCATAAGAGGTCTTGGTCTGTGAATACATGATACCTGAGTGAACAGCAAGCCACTTGTTAACAGGAGTATCAATGCGAACGTTTGCGTTGTAACGGTTGAACTTATCGATAGCGACCTTGTTCATACCATTCTGGTCAACGTAACCAAATGAAGCATTGAATGAAGACTTGCCCTTTCTACCAGAAACTGAGAGGTTATGCTGCTGGGTAGGAGCCCACTCTCTTACCATGTAGTTCCATGGATCATAGATACGGATACCCACCTTGCGGTCCTTACCATCGATATAGAAGTCACGGCCGTATGTCATAGGAGAGTTTGGATCGAGATCCTTGTACTTCTCAACCCAAGCCTTAGATGCCTTCCAAGAGTCACGGTTACAGAGCCAGAAACCACCTGACATACCGTCGGTCATGTTTGATCTCTCAGCTGCGAGAACGCGGTAGTGAATAGCGTCTACACCACCCTGACCATAACGTGAATCTACGTTCTGGAAAGAAACGTTACCTGAGTAGTTAACGTGTGTAGACTCTACGGCAGCACCCTTCTTTGTAGAAATGAGGACCACACCGAATGCAGCCTTTGCTCCATAGATAGATGCAGAAGCGGCGTCCTTAAGGATAGAGATAGACTCGATGTCCTCTGGGTTGACGAGGTTAAGAGAAGGAATCTCTACGTTGTCAACGAGGATGAGAGGTGCTGAAGAACCCTCATAAGAACCTACCTGACCACGGATGCGGAGCTTAGGCTCAGAACCTACTTCCATTGAACCGATAACGACGTTCAAACCAGGAGCAGAACCCTGAAGACCACGACCTACATCTGAGATAGGACGTGCCTCGAGAGCCTTGCCTACGTTTACAGAAGCGACTGAACCGGTGAGGTTTGCCTTCTTCTGTGTACCGAATCCGACAACGACAACCTCGTTTAGGAACTCGGCGTCCTCTCTGAGGACTACATTAACTGACGCAGCAGCCTTTACGACCTGTGTGGCGTAACCGATGCTGCTCACCTCAAGTGAGGCACCGTCCTTAACCTTAAGAGCGAAAAGACCGTCGAGGTCTGTCATAGTACCATTTGTTGTGCCCTTTTCAATGACACTGGCACCTACAACTGGCTGACCCTGAGCGTCTACTACCTTACCATTGACACTCAGGCTCTGAGCCATCGCTATTCCCAATGACAGGAAGAGAGCGATCGCGGTCGCGATGAAGCGACCAAGTTTGTTAGAACCTTTCATAAATTGTGATTAATAGATATTAAAATGTTTTAAGGTTGGTCTTGTAAGCCACAAATATAGAAAAAACTTATATGATTTGGCAATTTTTTTACAAAAAAAATTAAAGTTTATAATCTAAAATCGTTTAGATTATTTCGGAAATTTACATAAAACCTTTTTAACAGATTGAAACATAATCACTAAAAAAGTCCTCCCTTTTTGAGGGAGGACCGACCATCTTTATTTAATTTACTTTAGAAGAAAATTCCCAGCACTAACTGAAGCGAACCGAATGAGCTCTGTTTCAGCGAATATCCATTCATCAGATGCATGGCGTCGTCGGACTTGCTGTCTTCAGCGGCAAGTCCTCCGAAGTTATTTGAGTACTGGGCACGTATCTGGTAGCGGCGATATTCGAAGCCCACACCCACTCCCAGGCCGTATTCGAACCTGGACAGGTTCTGCGCATCCCACTTGTTTTCGCGTGTCTTTGTGGTGGATGTGCCAATGTACGTGCTTTTGCAATTGACTCCGAAACCCATGTAAGGCTGGACATAGAAAAATGTCCTATACCAGTCGTAGTCCTGGCCCCATGCGATCATCAGCGGAAGCTCCATATAACCCACTGTGTTCTCAAGATAATCTATTCTGGTGCCTGCCATATAGTATCCAAGGCCGGCTCCTTTCACATTGTATAGGAGTTCTGGCTGAAGCGAGAAACCATTGGCCAGATTCAGCTTGTACGCTACGCCCACACCGCCGGTCATCAGCGAAGTAGGCTTGTATCCCTGGTACCTCACATGCGAATAATCGCCGATACCGATGACACCGAATTTATTTCCAATGCCGGCGAAAGCATTGGCCGAAACAAGCATAAGAGCGAGTCCAAACAGAGCACAAATTTTATTTCTCATACTATTCTATCACTATGTTTTTCTGTACAAATACTGGCACGCCTGCTGAAGTTATGCCTTCCAATGTCACTGTGCAAGGCACCGAGTGATTCGATGCATGAAAGTGGACCTCGGCTGTGCCATCCACAGGCTCCAGAGATGGGTTCCAGTAGAGTGTCGGGCGGAAGGCGCCAGGCCCGGAAGGGCCGTCTTCGTACGCCGAGCAGTACCGGCGCGCCTTCCTCTGCCATCCAAGCGGATGTATGGCGGACACATTTGAAGGTACCTTCTCAAGCTGTCTCGTCTTGATCATCAGCACACCGCGTGGCGTCACTGTAGTCTCGTAGCTTCCAAACTTGGAAGCGTCTGTGCCTGTGATGAATGCGAGGCCTTCGAGGTCAGCGATGGTATATGAAAGGAGATCGTCATAAGAGGCCACCATCCTGTCAATATACACGAGAATAGGCTGCCAGCCGCTATTTATCGTCATACGGGTGGACACCTTTTCTGTCCTGGTCACTAGAGCATACTCTCCCGTCGAGGTTGTGTCGATCCTCACACCAGGGAACGACATAGTCACATATGAAGGGATGTCGTATGTCTCGTAAGGTTTCATCTGCTCGGGACTCCTGTACTGTCCTGGCTTGAAGGTGTATTCAGGAAATGGCGAGAGATTCTTCTGCGACACGCTTCTGTTGGCTGTGATGTAGCTGGATGCGAGCGTAAGCATTGGGCTACCATCTTCATTGAAATATTCCGGCATCGCGGCGAATTTGTAGAAGATGTCGTAAGGCTGCGGCTGCATGTAGCGGAAATAGCTGTGCTCCTTCGCGAAGACATCATTGTCCAGCACAGGCGTAAACATTCTGTTTCCTCCGAGACTCTCGCTGCTCACGAGGAATTTCGTGCCATAAGGAAAATCGAGTCCGTCAAGGACGAAATTGCCCGTCGAGTCTATGACGTGGATGGATGAATAATGGATGGACGGCGCCAGAAAGGAGATGTTCATCTTCTTTTTTCTGAAGCGCAGCGGCCTCAGCACCGTGCCGGTAATGGACTGCGAGTACTCCTTGCCACACACAGGGAGCGGTACCCTACCAGCCAGAATCTCTGGAAGATCGTAATATGTCCATCCCAATGTCAGCATAAGAAGGTCTGTCTCTGCCACGCGCTCCTCCAATGGCCTCGTAGGGTCAAGGTAGCGCCATGAGTCCTCCACATGCACAGGGAGCTCGCTGCCGAGAAGGAAATAAGAGACTATGTTATAGCCATTTCTAGTCACCGGAGCGTACATGTCGTCGGTCACTGAGAGCGCGTAGTCACCATGCGGCAAGTCCACGCTGCACGAAATGAGCTCCTTCGGGTCGTAATTCTCCTTATCTGTGACAATGTTCACGTCCGTCCCCTGCGGCTGCACGAAGAAGGCTCTTTCCGCCAGCACATCGCCTCCAGAAGTCACAAGGGCCAGGTGGTTTATGCCCGGAATGAGGTCCTTCATAGCCAGGACGATCTCGCTCGCTTCCGCAAAAGGCGCATCGAAATAGATCTCGTTTCTATCGTATGCGATTACTTTCAATGCTTCCGCATCGGCCTCTCCCGCAGAGAACACTGCCCTCAGCACATCAGGAGTAGCCATGCAAGATATCATAGGCGCAGCCGCGTCCCCCGCAGGCAGCTTGACTGTTTTCTGGAAACCTTCAGCATCCTCAGCCTTCGCCTCGAGAGTCTTCACGCCTTCAGGCACTATAACGCGTAGCCGGCCGAAGCCCCTGTCCGATGTCTCGAAATCAGAGATTTTCTCGCCATCGGCATACACCGAGCCGGCCACCCTACATCCTTTGCCGTCGCTAGCGACGGAACGGACGCCGAATGTCACAGCCTCCCCTGGGCGATATCGTCCACTTTCTGGAAGGAACTGAACCTCAATATCTTTCTTTGGCGCCGAAACTTTCTTGAATGGGTTCTGCAAGCCAAGTTCCAAGTACTTGTCTGACGATCTCTCGTCTGCCTTGACGAGCTGGTCGTAATAGTCATCCTTCAGAGGGTTCCTTATGCTTATGTTCTTCGAGAACATATACTCTGGCTCCTTGTTCATCATCCAGTAGGAATAACCTCTAAGAACAGCGACATCAGTTGCTAAATTGTCGGGGACGGCAATGTACCCGATGAAGCGACCATCATCTCCCCTCTTGACCTTGACTCTGTTTCTCACCCTCTCCCGCATGACGGGCTCACCTTTCACTGGATCCTGCTCCGAGAGCGTCGACAGCAGCTCGACATATATGTAATTGCACTCCTTGTAGGAAGCAAAGTCTGACGCATTTCTTAGATAGGCCTTGAAACACACTGTATCGCCCGCATTATAGACATCCCTATCCGTCTGCACGTAGAGCTTCTCAGGACTAAGGAAGCTGGAGAACGTGCTGAAGTGGTCCTGCGCCGACATAATCATGCAGGTCGCAAGAAGCAGTATAGTAACTATTTGACGATAAAATGTCCTCATAGCCACAAATATACAAAAAAAGAAAGATGGTGACCTTGTCGGCCACCATCTTTCATAATTATTTCGCACTATTAAAGAGGGTTTGACCTCTTGTTATAGTTTGCTCCTACAAGCGGAACAATAGGTCCTGAGAACTTCTTTGTGTCGCCTGAGGTAGGATTGAAGATGACATCAGCATTGTTTGACTGCTTTCTGATGGAAATGGTATAGGTACCCTTCCACATTCTACCAGTAAGCACCATTCTAAGCTTGATGTTTCCCTTCTTGTCCACCTTCACGTCGTACTCGGTAGCCTCTGCAAGATAACCCTGAGAGTTATTACCTCCTACGATGCTTCCCTGACAAATGGCCTTGTCACCCTCGAAAGAGAGGAAGATCGAAATGTCAGAAACCTGTTCAAATGAACCATCTGAGAGAGTGTACATCTCTGGTACGATGACCCAGGTACGCTCGTTGATGCTCTGAAGAGCTGCTTCATAAGCGAGCTTCGCTGCCGCAGCTTTCTCTTCCTTGCTCATCTTCTGAGCAGAAAGAGGAAGCACGCAGAGCATAGCAGCAATGATGATTGCCAACTTTTTCATTTGTTCTGTATAATATTATCCAAGCATGGTGAACTGAGTGTACTTCGCCTTCTGGAAGCCACTTGGTGTCGTTCCGAATACTCCCCAGTAAATATGGTCTACACCACGTCCAATATAACCTGTCCAATAGTCAGTAGTAAGCTCCTGACCTGTAGCGGCATCAACTGTTCTGTAGTTGATACGGCATGAACCCTGAGTATTGAATCCAGAACCACCAAAGTGGGTCTTGTCAACGATGACCTGAGCTCTTGCTGAAGCCTCACCAAATGCAATAGGCTCACCAATATTGTGCCAATAGTACTGACCATTCTCATCCTTCTCACCGGAGTTGTTTCTCCACTGATACTGTACCTTTCTGGTAGTAGGGACTACACCGCCATTTCCATCAGGCTCATAGAGGAAGTTGATCAGACGAACAGACAGAACTGAGTCTGTATCAAACTTACCAGCCTCTGGAGCAGATGTGTTGTTGAATGGAGCGACATCAATCACGATAGGGTCCATGGTAAGTCCTGGGACATAGACATCCTGCTTGCCTGACTTGAGATCAACAGTCTTATCATACACAACCGAACCCTTCTTATAAAGAGTAATCTGGGTCTTTCCAGCTGGCGCGGTATAATATCTGGTTCCACTGGTAGGCAAAAGATTCGCCACCTGAAGCTGACCGGAACCACCGACACCACCATAGTACTTGCCATTCACATAGACAGAATCAATGTGATTCGCAGCAACACTAGTCAAAGGCTCAAAATAGCAGACATGAAACATAGCCTTATCGCCTACAAGTTCCTGTCCCTGATATATGAGCTCGTGCTTCTCACATGATACTGTAGCGGCAGCTACAGCGAGAAGGCCGATAACATATTTAATGTATTTCATACTTTTCTTCATATTAAGTGTGACTCACGATTAAAGCGACTCTGGCATGTCACCTGGATATGCAAACCAAGGCATTGAGCAATGGTAGTTATCTGCAAGACCAGAGATAGGCTTGAGTGCATCGAGTGAAATCTTGTTCCACATGTACTCAGAGTTGTATCTTGGACGTACACGGTAGCAAGGAGAACCCTCATTAAGGTTATTGAAAGAGCTCTTTCTGAACTCTACCTGTGAAGGAGCGAGATAGAAGCCCTTGTATACCTTGGTAGGATCCTCATCCCACTTGTGAGAAACCTCGGTCTTTGTCCAACCGTTGCCAAGCTTAGGATAGTCACCAGTGTAGTCGATATCGTAATGATACTTACGGAGGTCAGTCCAAGCCTCAAGAGCGCCCCAAGGCCAGAGAGCCACATACTTCTGCATCATGATGTGAGAGAGTGTGAACTCAGACTCTGAAAGACCGTCTACATAAGGACCAGCGATGTACTCAGCAGCGAGAGTGTTGAATACACTCTTTGAGATCATACATCCACCTGGAAGTGAACCGCCGTCAGTCTTATCAGCGTTAGGTGCACCAGCATTGATATAGCTACCTGTAAACTCTACGTCGAGAGCGACACCCTTCTTGAATGCTGCAAGAGCCTGGGCCTTCTGACCGAGCTTCCAGTAAGTCTCAGCTACCTCAAACTGAATCTCTGCAGCGGTAAGCATGATGTATGGAGCAGAGTCACGGAAGATCCAGCGGCCCTCACCCTCAAGATCGGTGTTAGACACTGCCTTTCTCCAACCGAAGAGGTTTGGAACTGAAGCGCCAGTAGGGCTGGATGCGCTGGTTCTACCAGAACCTACGTACTGATATGCCTTGATGGCATCAGCATCGTTTACGAACTCATAAGTCTTTCCATCGGTGGTAGCAAGCTTAGCTGCTACACGTGGATCGTAGTGACCAAGAGCCTTGGTGGTATCACAGATGATCTGCTTCTCGTTTAGCTCCCAGAGATAAGCACCGCTTGACTTTGGATTTCCTTCTTCGTCCAACTGGTCGATACGGTCTGTAGAGCTGTGGTCGTACTTAGGAACGGTACCTGTCATGAGCTCTACGATGTAGTCTGACTGGAAGTAAGAGTAAGAAAGGTTGCCACGGAATGTTCCCCAGAAGTTGTTATATGCGCTATACTGTGCATCAGCACCGCCGCCGCCACGCTCGAGAGTGAAGTTAGCGTCGTTTGTGTCGATAGCAAGAGCGGCATGCTTGAGGAGCTCCTGAGCGTACTTCTCGCTGAAGTCCTTCTTGTTTGTAAGAGCTGCAAGGTCAGTTACGATCACAGAGTGAGCGAACTTGAGCCACTTAGCCTTGTCACCATGATAGATGATATCATTGTTCTTAAGAAGTGAACCGTAATCGGTAGCATCTTCCTTCTCAAGGAGCTCGATAGCCTCCTCAGCCCAAGCGCGAACCTGAGACATGATCTCTGGCTGGTAGTCATAGTCGTGTGAAAGACGACCTGGCTCGTAAGCCTGCTTCATAGGAGCCTCACCGTGATACTTGGTGATACAGTCCCATGAGAATGCCTTCATGGCCATACCCATACCTGCAAGAGTGTACATCTCCTGGTCAAGAGACTTGTTGATCATGTCCTCAAGGTTCATACCCTGAAGCCAATAGCTCATTCTCCACATCTCACCACCTGCATCACTTGATACTGTGTAGTAATTGTTTGCGAAATTAGTGTAGCCTGTTGTGCCCATCATCTGAGTGAGTGGGCCGAGAGCACGGATATCCCAGTAGAAACCCTGGTAAGCAGACTCGATACCAGCAAGGAGAAGATAAGCCTCCACCTGATCAGGGGCATCGTTGTTCTTGTTTACATCAAGGTATTTCTCACAGCCTGAGAAAGCCACCAGGCCGGCAAGCAACATGATTGATGATAATATCTTTTTCATATCTTCTTCTTAATTAAAAGGTAAGGTTAACACCCAAAGCACATCCACGTGGAGTAGGGATACCCCAGAGGTCAATACCAGCACCACCTGTTCCACCAAGGGAAGCAGAGTTAGAGTTACCTACTGCGTCGATACCTGAGTAGTTGGTCCAGGTAACGAGGTCAGAACCCTTAATCCAGATGCTTGCCTGAGATACGAGTCTGTGAGTAGCGTTCTGGATCCACTTCTGAGGGACGTTGTAAGAGAAACGAAGCTCGTTCATACGGATGTAGTTAACATCTCTCTCAAGCCAGTCCTCATCACAACCAGTGTAGATTGAAGAGCCCCATACACCGTAGTCAACAGAGATGTTGTTTACAGTAGGGTTGTCTGAGTTCTCCTTGCCATCTCTGAGGACACCCTTGAAGATAACAGGCTCAGACTCACGGAGGTGAACTGACTCCCAGCTTGAACCAGTGGTCATCATATCACGCATGGTACCGTTGACAACGGTAGCACCGAGACGGCCAGAGAATGAAGCAGAAAGTCTGAACTGCTTGTAAGAGATAGAGCTCTGGAGACCGAGTGAAAGCTTAGGCTGACGATCGCCAAGGACTGACCAGTCAGCTGAAGCGATAGGAAGACCTGAGTTAGGATCAATAAGGATATCACCCTTGTCGTTCTTCATGTAACCCTTACCTGTCATGGTAGTGATAGGGTTGCCTACAGAGATACCATTACGGAGGTTACCTGATACCCAGGTGTATGCGTTATAGTACTCAGAAACGTTTGCAGGAAGAACTGTTACGTTAGAGGTAGAGTGGTCGAGGTTGAGACCCACATTCCATCTGAGACCGCTAGCAAGACGAAGGATATCACCGTCGATGTGGAACTCCCAACCGTTGGTGGTGAAGGTACCTACGTTCATGTTATTGAGGACGAAACCGGTAGCGTAGCTAAGACGGAACGCTGTGATGTACTGGTTCTCGCACTTGGTCCAGAAGTAAGTGAAGTCGGTGTTGACGCGGTCGTTGAAGAAACGAGCCTCGAAACCTACCTCGTAAGATGTGGTCATCTCAGGCTTGAGTGAGAGGTTTGGTCCGGTGTAACCATAACGGAAACCGCCGCCCCAGTCCTCGGTAGCCTCGAGTGAAGGGTAGATTGAAAGAGGAGTTGCATCCTTACCTACCTGAGCCACAGCACCGCGGAGCTTGAGGTAAGATACGAAATCATTGTTCTTGAGAGCACCGACCTCAGTAGGGATGAATGAAGCCTCAACTGCTGGATAGAAATAGTGGTTGTTGTCCTTTGGAAGGGTAGATGACCAGTCATTTCTAGCACGGAGGGTAACGAATGCCATGTTGTTCCAGCCGAACTCAGCCTGTGCAGAGACAGCCTGGATGTGACGGGTGGTAGTCTTGGTTCTGGTCTGGATGGTAGCAGGATCACAGTTAGAGATGCTGTAGAAATCGATTACCTGGAACTTAGAACCGTAAACTGAGAGGACATGGTTGTCGTTTGCCTTCTGGTGATAACCTACCTGAGCAGAGAAGTTGAACTTGCCCCAGTTGTTATTGTAACCAGCGATAGCATCGAAGTTTGTATCCTTGTAAGTAGGCTTAGAGAAGTTTATATCTCCAAGGCCGTAGCTTGATGACGAAGAATCGCCATAGTAAGGATGGGTGAAGACCTTGTACTCACCGACTGAGAAGTCGATACCATAAGTAGCACGAAGGAAGGTGTGCTTGGTAGGAGTGATATTCATGTTGAACGAGCCCATGAAACGGTCTACATCATCATGATTTACATTCTTGTAGATATCGAAGAGAGGGTTTCTAAGGTCGGTATCGGTGTAGAGGTCAGGACGAGCCATCTTGCCATCAGGGGTGATGTAGTTTGATACATCAGAGTTGAGAGGCCAACGAGATGCACGATAGAGTACACCGTAGAGACCCTTTGAAGACTTGGTGTTCTCAGTCTGGATGTACTGCATGTTAGCATCGAAGTTGAGCCACTTGGTAACCTCAGCGCGACCAGAGAGAGTAACATTCATTCTGGTAAGACCGGTGGTCTTGACGATACCATCGTAGTCAGTGTAACCGAGTGCACCACGTACAGTCACCTTGTCGGTACCACCCTCGACAGATACATTGTGCTGCTGAGAGAAACCGGTCTGGAGGAGAGCCTGCATGTTGTTATAAAGAGTAACATCGCTAGGATAGAGACCTCCGAAACGTGAGGTGTAGTAGTAGTTAGTAGCACCGTAAGCACCGTTTGCATACTTGGTCTGAACGTCTGGCATACCGTAAGCCTGCTCCCATCTGAATGAGTTTGAGTAGCTTACCTTACCACGGCCTGCAGAACCCTTCTTTGTGGTGATGATGATCGCACCGTTTGATGCATCTGAACCGTAAAGAGCGGCAGCAGCTGCACCCTTAAGGATGCTCATCGACTCGATGTCCTCAGGGTTGATATCGTTACCACGAGAAGAGAAGTCCATGCTGTAAGATGAGACTGCATCGTCGTAAGCGAAGTCTGAAGATGAGTTCAAGGTAGAGTTGTTGATTGGCACACCGTCTACTACGTAGAGAGGCTGGTTATTACCAGAGATTGAAGTAGCACTTCTGAGGATGACAGAGGTAGAAGCACCTGGAGCACCACCTGTAGAGGTAATGGTCATACCTGATACCTTACCCTGGAGAGCGTTGATGAAGCTCTCACGGCCAGCCTCAGTAATGTCAGTAGCCTTCACGCTCTGAACTGATGAACCGACTGAACGAGCAGCACGCTTCATACCGAACTCAGCGGTGACGGTAGCCTGATTAAGCCTTTCGGCGTTGTCCTTAAGAACAACATTGATGCTGTTCTTACCCTTAACTGCCACGTCAAGCTTCTCATAGCTGATAGCTGAGAACTGAAGTGTAGCGTCAGCGGGAACACTGATGGAATACTTACCATCGAGATCGGTGGTGACACCGGTCTTTGTTCCCTTAACAAGCACAGCGGCGCCTACTACGGGCTCGCCATTCGTGTCTGTTACAGAACCCTTGACGGTTACGTTCTGCGCAAACAGACCCACTGACATTGACAGGAACATAGCCATTGTCAAGCAGCAGCTTTTGAATACGTTTGTTAAAGACATTGATTAAATATTAATTAAACAATAAATGAATAAGCAAATTATACCCATTCTTAACCTACAAATATATATAATCCAATGGTTTATTCAAATAAAATCACCTATTTTACCTCCTTCAAATCGACTTTTTTCAAAAAAAACGGCGTCCCATTGAGGAACGCCGTCATAATGTATAAAGGTTAAAACGTTACGAAATCTTATTGAAAAGGGCGAGAGTAGTTACACCCTGCTCATTATTCACGATCAATGTATCAGAATAGCTATGCTTGTTTGCTGCGAATACTACTTCATTGTCGCCATGAGCCTCAACTTCTGCCTTGAGTTTCTCGATTAATTCTGTGGTCTTCATATACTATAGAAATTAGGGGTTATTAATTCTGTTCAACAGGTCTGATGTCAAGCATAAGCTCGTCAAGCTGTGTCTGGTCTATCTGTGAAGGAGAATCGATCATGACGTCGCGACCCTGGTTGTTCTTAGGGAATGCGATATAGTCACGGATGGTCTCCTGACCACCGAAGAGGGCACATACGCGATCGAAGCCGAATGCGAGACCACCATGAGGCGGAGCGCCGAACTTGAATGCATTGATGATAAAGCCGAACTTGTACTCAGCATCTTCCTTGGAAATGCCGAGCACCTCGAACATTCTCTGCTGCATGTCTGCGTTGTGGATACGGATAGAGCCACCACCGAGCTCAGTGCCATTGAGAACGAAGTCGTATGCATTTGCGCATACTCTTTCGAGATCCTCCTTCTTGTCAGAGTAGAACCACTGCTCATGCTCTGGCTTAGGAGCGGTGAATGGATGGTGCATAGCGTAGAAACGCTGTGTCTCGTCATCCCACTCGAGGAGAGGAAAATCTACGATCCAGAGCGGTGCGAACACCTTAGGGTCGCGATATCCGAGGCGGTTACCCATCTCGATACGGAGTACGCCGAGCATGGTCTGAGCCTTTCTCTTCGCGCCGCAGAGGATAAGAACGAGGTCGCCAGCCTTGGCCTCTGCGGCCTCAGCCATAGCCTTAACATCCTCTGGAGTATAGAATTTGTCTACTGAAGACTTGAAGGTTCCGTCAGCATTGCACTTGATGTATACAAGACCCTTGGCACCCACCTGAGGACGCTTTACCCACTCTGTGAGGGCATCAAGCTCCTTTCTGGTGTACTCTGCACAGCCTTCGGCTGCAATGGCTCCGACATACTCCACGCTGTCGAACACGCTGAAGCCGTGTCCCTGCGCGAGGGATGTGATCTCGTGAATCTTCATGCCGAAGCGTACATCTGGCTTGTCTGAACCATAGAAATCCATCGCGTCATACCAACTCATGCGAGGGAGTGGATCAGGGATGTCCACGCCGATGGCGTTCTTGAACATCTGACGCATCATGCCTTCGAATGTGTTCAATACATCCTCCTGCTCCACGAACGACATCTCGCAGTCGATCTGGGTGAACTCAGGCTGACGGTCAGCGCGAAGATCCTCATCACGGAAGCACCTCACAATCTGGAAGTAACGATCATATCCAGAAACCATGAGCAACTGCTTGAAGGTCTGAGGGCTCTGTGGAAGAGCGTAGAACTGACCAGGGTTCATACGTGAAGGAACGACGAAGTCGCGAGCTCCTTCTGGGGTCGACTTGATGAGGTATGGGGTCTCAATCTCCATGAATCCTTCCTTGTCGAGGTATGAGCGGATCTCCTGTGCGAGGCGGTGGCGGAGTGCCAATGCTCTCTGAAGAGGAGGTCTGCGAAGGTCAAGATATCTATACTTCGCACGTATATCCTCACCACCGTCACTCTCCTCTTCGATAGTGAATGGAGGAGTCACTGACTTGTTAAGGATATTGATGCTTTCTACGGTGATTTCTACGTCGCCAGTAGCCATCTTAGCATTCTTTGCCTGTCTCTCAACGACTGTTCCCACCACCTGGATGACAAACTCACGTCCAAGTGAAGAAGCAGTTTCAATGAGCTCGGCTGGAGCTGTAGCATCTACGACGAGCTGTGTGATTCCATAACGATCACGCAGATCAATGAAGGTCATACCGCCGAGCTTGCGTACCTTCTGTACCCAGCCTGCGAGGGTCACCTTCTGACCCACATTTTCAATGCGGAGTTCTCCGCAAGTATTTGATCTATACATGTTTTAGTAGCAAAGATTGGGACGCGACCCGCGCGTCCCAATCCGATTATAAAGTGTTTGACTATTCGTCTGTGTCGTTCGCTGCGTACTCAGCGAGGAGCTTAGCCTGGACATCTCCAGGTACTGGCTGGTAGTCCGCAAACTCCATAGTGAAGGTCGCGCTACCAGAAGTAATTGAGCTCAAGGTAGTTGAGTAGCGATAGAGCTCTGCGAGTGGAACGCGAGCCTTGAGGATAGAGAAGCCCTTGTCTGCGCCAAGGTCACCGAGGATACCTCTACGGTTCTGGAGATCAGACATACAAGCTCCCTGATACTCTGCAGGAGTGATGACTTCTACGTTGTAGATAGGCTCAAGGATCTTTGGACCTGCATTACGGAATGCCTCCTTGAAAGCGT
The DNA here is from genome assembly GCA_024398075.1 of Bacteroidales bacterium. Classification (GTDB taxonomy): domain Bacteria; phylum Bacteroidota; class Bacteroidia; order Bacteroidales; family UBA932; genus Cryptobacteroides. The sequence continues at coordinate 30,703 of JAKSJM010000002.1, forward strand.
TACGTCCAGCGATGATGAACGCGATTTCCTTAGAGTCAACTGGATGCATCTTACCATCATATACGAATACACGGATGTCACGAGCGTAAGAACCTGTGAGAGGTCCCTCGTTCATCTTCTCCTTGATACCCTTGAGAATAGCAGGCATGAAGCCGAGATCGATGGCACCACCGACAACGCAGTTATAGAACTCGAGCTTTCCACCCCACTCGAGGTCTGTAGACTCAGAAGTCTTGACGTTGAGAACTGTATCCTTGCCATCAATGTTAAACTTGGTGTTAAGCTCGCCCTCTGCAGGACAAACGAGGAGGTGAACCTCACCGAACTGTCCAGCACCACCTGACTGCTTCTTGTGACGATACTGAGCGGTAGCCACCTTGGTAATGGTCTCGCGATAAGGAACCTTCGGAGCGAAGAGCTCTACTTCTACACCGAACTCATTGTTAAGCTTCCACTTAACTACGTTGATATGCTGCTCACCGTTTCCACAAAGGATGGTCTGACGAAGCTCCTTAGAGTACTCTACGATAACGGTAGGGTCCTGAGCGGCGATTCTCTTGAGAGCATCACCAAGCTTCTGCTCGTCCTGCTGTACCTTAGCCTTGATAGCGCAACGATACTTAGGAGCTGGGAACTCTATCTTACCATAGTTAAGGTTTGCACCTACAGCACAAAGAGTGGTGTTTGCCTTAGGGTTCTTGAGCTTGACCACACAACCGAAATCACCTGCGTGAAGAGCCTGAACCTGCTCCTTCTTCTGACCAGCCACAGCGTAGATGGCAGAGAAGCGCTCCTTGTTCTGATTATTTGGATCTTCAAAGTCTACACCAGCGGTAACCACACCGCTCATAACCTTGAAGAATGACACCTCACCGAGGTGCTGCTCCATGTTATTCTTATAGATGAAGAGTGAAGGCTGAGCGGTGTCGTCCATCTCTGGAGCACGGCCCACTCTGGTGGTGAACTCAAGGAGTCTCTTCACACCGATGTCCTTCTTTGCAGATACGCAGAAGATAGGATAGCACTCGCCGGCAGCGATACCGAGAGCAAGACCCTTTCTGATCTCATCCTCAGTGAGTTCGCCCACCTCGAAGAACTTCTCCATAAGGCCATCATCGTACTCTGCAGCCTTCTCGATAAGTTCCTGACGACGGAGCTCTGCCTCCTCTGCATACTCAGCTGGAATCTCAAGGTCCTCACGTGTACCGTTTGCATCCTTGAAGTGATAGTACTTGTTTGTGAGCACGTCCACGAATCCATCAAATGCAGCACCTGTAGCTACAGGGAACTGGATGTTGATGAGCTTCGAGCCGAAGTTCTCCTTGAGTGAAGCCATGGTCATCTCCCAGTCTGCCTTCTCGGCGTCAAGCTGGTTGACGGCGATGACAAGTGGAAGGCCAGCCTTCGCAGCGTAACGCTGGAATATGCCTGTTCCGACCTCGACACCCTGCTGTGCATTTACCACGAGGATACCGTTCTCGCAGACCTTGAAGGAAGCGAATGCGCCACCTGAGAAGTCATCTGAACCAGGAGCATCGATTACGTTTACCTTCTTACCGTTGAACTCTGCGTATATAGGAGTAGCGTAAACAGATCTGAGATTAAGCTTCTCGATCTCCTCGTAATCTGATACTGTGTTCTTATCCTCTACTGTTCCTCTTCTATCGAGCACTTTGCCTTCGAAGAGCATAGTTTCTGCAAGTGTGGTCTTACCGGACTTTGTAGCGCCGATGAGCACCACATTGCGGATGTCTTTGGTTGAATACTCTTTCATGTTTTATTATGTGATGATTTAGTTTATTCAAAAAAAAATTAACTCATGTTTTGCGAAGATGGGAAATAATTGGTAGAAAAACAATGAGAAGGCTCATTTTTTACTAAATTTGTAGTCGTTATAAAAATAATATAGGATGGCCAAGCAGGTAAATCTTCCAGCGCGCATGGTCGCTGGGCGCCTGGAGGCGGGATGTGACGAAGCGGGCAGAGGTCCGCTGGCAGGTTCCGTCTTCGCCGCCGCCGTCATTCTTCCGGAAGACTTCCATCACCCATTGCTGAACGACTCGAAGAAGATGACAGAGAAGGAGAGGGACATCCTCAGGCCCATCATCGAGAGCGAAGCGCTGTCGTGGGCCGTGGAGGAGGTCACGGCTGCAGAGATCGACGAGCTGAACATCCTCTGGGCGTCTGTCACCGGCATGCAGCGAGCAGTGCGAAAGCTCAGCATGAAGCCTGAGTTCCTGCTCGTGGACGGGAACAAGTTCCGTCCATTCGATGGCATCCCATACCAGACTGTGGTGCATGGAGATGCCACTTACGCCAGCATTGCGGCAGCATCTGTCCTCGCGAAGACATGGCGTGACGAGTATATGCGCAAGCTGGCGCAGGACTACCCAGAATATGGGTGGGACAAGAACATGGGATACCCCACTCGCGAGCACATTGACGCGATAAAGAAATATGGCTACACCCCTTTCCACAGGAAGAGTTTCCATCCGAAGGAGCTGGAGCCCACACTTTTTGACAACATTAACGAACAGATAATATGAAAAAGCTTTTACTCACCCTCGCAGCAGCGCTCATGCTTGCAGGCAGCGCACGCGCAGATGAGGGAATGTGGCTTCTGCCACTCCTGCAGAAGATGAATGCCAAGGCCATGTCAGACCTCGGCTGCCGTCTCACACCTGAACAGATCTACAGCATCAACCACTCGTCACTTAAGGACGCCATCGTACACTTCGGCGGTGGCTGTACAGGCGAGATGATATCAAACGAGGGTCTTCTCGTGACAAACCACCACTGCGGTTACAGCCACATCCAGGCACTCTCCACCCCAGAGCATAACTATCTCGAGGATGGTTTCTGGGCAATGAATCGCGGCGAGGAGATCCCTGCACCGGGCCTCACCGTCACCTTCCTCCAGAGCATGACCGATGTCACCGCTGTGCTTCAGAAGGCTTATGACAAGGCCCTCAAGGAGAACAAGAAGGCCGAGAACAAGGAAGAGCTCGCAGAGGCAGCCATGAATGCTGCCGCCGAGAAACTCGAGGCTGACGCAGTGAAGGAGAACCCTAACTGCAGAGCATCTGTGACCAGTTTCTACAACTCAAACGTATACTATCTCATCGTATCGAAGGTCTACACTGACGTTCGCTTCGTAGGCGCTCCACCTGCATCAAGCGGCAAGTTCGGCGGCGAGACAGACAACTGGATGTGGCCACGTCACACCTGCGACTTCTCGATGTTCCGCGTATATGCCGGTCAGGATAATGAACCAGCAGCGTACTCTCCATCGAACAAGCCTTACGTGCCAGTACAGTCCCTCAAGGTGTCCCTCAAGGGCATCAATGACGGCGACTTCGCCATGATCATGGGCTACCCAGGACGCACCCAGCGTTTCCAGACCGCCGCTCAACTCAAGCAGATGCTTGACGTTCAGGACGTACGCATTGCCGCTCGCACCGTACGCCAGGATGTGATGTGGGACGCGAGAATGGCAGACCCTACAGTGAACCTCCAGTACGCCAGCAAGTACGCTTCATCAGCAAATGGCTGGAAGAAGTGGATCGGCATGAAGCAGGCATTCGCGAACCTCGGCATCATCGAGCGCGAGGAGCAGAAGGAGGCTGACTTCACCAGCTGGGTTGGCGCGAAGAGAAAGAGAGTCGAGAAGTATGGCGACGCACTCGACCAGATCGCAAAGGCTGTCGAGAGCTCAGCAGAGGCAGAGAAGGCATACACCCTGCTCACCGAGTCCATCTACCGCATCGAGCTCGTAAGCTTCGCATCTGCATTCAACAATGCTGTCGGCAGGGCTTTGAAGGAGAATTCAGCAGACATGGCTGGCGCCCTCGAGAAGGGCTTCAGCACCGTAGCTAGACAGTACAAGGACTACAGCGAGGCACTCGACAGAAAGGAGGCCGCAGCGCTCATCAAGTTCTACCGTGAGAACGTGAAGGCGGGCGACCAGATCGCCCTCATGGATGCCGACATCATGACCATGGACATCGACGAGTATGTAGCCAAACTCTTCGACGGCAGCTGCTTCACCTCCGAGGATAAGATGCGCAGCACCATCAAGCAGCCTTCAGACATCATGAAGGACCCTGCACTGCAGCTGTTCGCAAGCATTGCCCAGAAGGCACAGCAGTTCACTCCTGCGCTCATGGCAGCAGCAGGTCAGACCGCCGAGGCGAACAAGGCGTTCACCGCCGGTCTGCTCGAGTGGAAGGCAGGTGAGCCATCTTACCCAGATGCAAACAGCACCATGCGTCTCACATACGGAACAGTGAAGTCATATTCACCTAAGGATGGCGTGATCTACAAGCACTACACCACCCTCAAGGGAGTGATCGAGAAGGAAGACCCTGACAACTATGAGTTCCGCGTGCCTGCGAAGCTCAAGGAGATCTGGAATGCCAAGGATTTCGGCCAGTACGCTTCAGCTGACGGCCAGATGCCAGCATGCTTCCTCATCAACTGCGACATCACCGGCGGTAACTCAGGCTCCCCTGTCATGGACGCCGACGGCTGCCTCATCGGTCTCGCATTTGACGGAAACTGGGAGTCAATGAGCTCTGACGTCATGTTTGAGCCAGACCTTCAGAGATGTATCTGTGTAGACATCCGCTATGTCCTCCTCATGATGGACAAGTTCGGTGGCGCAGGCTGGCTCCTGAATGAAATGAATATCGTAAAATAAATAATTGATGACTGAAACTCAGATACTTGAAATACTGAAAAGCGTCAAGCATCCAGGCCGAGGGGACGTAGATATCGTCACCCTCGGCATGGTGCATTCAGTGGAGATCGCAGATGGCCACGTGACCGTGACACTTGGATTTCCTAAAAGGCGCGACCCGCTTACAGAATACCTCGTGGGCTGCACCAGGGCAGCGCTCATCCGTGAGCTGCCTAAGGGCGCCGAGGGCGAGGTGAAGACCATCGTCGTCGAGGAGGCTCCGAAGAAGAAAAAGGCCAATGTAAACGATCTGGGCCTCGACCAGGTCGCTGAAGTGCGCCACATCATCGGCATAGCCTCCGGCAAGGGAGGCGTCGGCAAGAGCACCGTAGCGGTGAATCTCGCTGTCGCACTCGCACGCCTCGGCTACAAGGTAGGTCTTGCCGACGCCGACGTCTATGGCCCATCCGTGCCGCTTATGACCGGTACGGAAGGCTTCATGCCGGATGCATTGGCTCCTGAGAATGAAGGAGAACCAGAGATAATGATCCCTATCGAGAAGTACGGAGTGAAGTGGATGAGCATCGGTTACTTCGCCGAAAGAGGCCAGGCGCTCATCTGGCGCGGTCCTATGGCTTGCAACGCCCTCAAGCAGATGATACTCCAGGTGAAGTGGGGTCCGCTCGACTTCCTTCTCATAGACATGCCTCCTGGAACAGGAGACATCCACATCTCCCTCGTGAACGACATCCCTATGCAGGGTGCAGTGATCGTGACCACGCCTCAGGCAGTGGCACTCTCCGACGTGGAGAAGGGCGCGAACATGTTCAGGAATCCTCAGATCGACCGCCCTATCTTCGGTCTCGTGGAGAACATGGCATGGTTCACTCCAGAGGAGCATCCAGACGAGAAGTACTACATCTTCGGACGCGAAGGCGGTGCGAAGATGGCCGAAGGCCTCGGCATCGAGCTCCTCGGACAGGTTCCTATCGTGCAGAGCATCCGCGAAGGTGGAGACAGCGGCGAGCCAGTGGCTCTGGGCAGCCGTCCAGACTCGCTCGCATTCATTGAGATAGCATCCAGACTGGCTGAAAAGCTAGGTTAACGACACATGAACGACAGATTGAAGAACATACTCAAGTACGCAGGGATAGTGGTTCTGTTCCTCGTCATAGCCTATGCCTTCGTGCCTCAGGTCCTCAGCGGCAAGATTGTGAACCAGAGCGACATCTCAGGCTACGTGGGCATGGCCCATGAAATGGATACACACAACGCGGCGCACCCTGATGACCCTACCGCATGGTCGAACTCCATGTTCGGCGGCATGCCTACCACGGTCATCTCAGCGCCTCGCCAGGGCGACTACACGCAGAAGATCTACGACCTTCTGCTCACCGGAAGACGCCCTGCCACCTATCTCTTCGTTTCCCTGCTCGGCGCCTTCCTGCTGATGCTTTCGCTCGGCGTAGACGCATTCCTTGCAGTGGGCGGCGCCATCGCAGTCACCTTCTGCTCATACAACCTTCAGATCATCCAGGTAGGACATAATACGAAGATGCAGGCCCTGGCATTTCTGCCATGGGTTCTCGCCGCTCTCATATTTACCTACAAATCAGCCGTTTCCAAGAAAAGGAAATGGCTGCCTTGGAGCATACTCGGGGCCGTGCTCTTCGGCTTCGCGGTAGCATTCCAGGTGAAGGCGAACCATCAGCAGATCACCTACTACCTCGCGCTCATGATCTTCGCTTATGCATTGACCATGTTCATCTGGCTGGTGGCAAGCAAGGAGAGAAGGGCACTTGTGGGTCGTTTCTTCGCGGCATCTGCGCTGCTGCTGGTGATGGGTATCGCCGGTATCGGCACAAATGCAAACAAGCTCATCCCTATATTCAAATACACTCCATACTCGATGCGAGGCGGCTCTGAGCTGGCATCGCAGAGCAGCGGAGCGTCCAAGGGTCTGTCGATGGACTACGCCACCGCGTGGTCTTACGGATGGCAGGAACTCCCTAACCTCATGATCCCGAACTTCAACGGAGGATCATCCTCTGGAGCCATCAAGCCAGAGAAATCGGCCACCTACGACCTTCTGCGCCGTGCTGGACAGCCAAATGCGCGCCAGGTCTGCAAGGCGCTGCCGCTCTACTGGGGTCCGCAGCCATTCACCGCAGGTCCAATGTACATGGGCTGCATCACCATCTTCCTCTTCCTTCTGGGACTGTTCTTCTGCAAGGACAAGGAAAAGTGGTGGCTCATCGCCTGCACCATACTGGCAGTGTTCCTCGGCCTGGGAAGCCATTTCCAGTGGTTTACCACCCTCTTTTACAAGTACGCACCTTTCTACAATAAGTTCCGTACCGTCTCCATGGCGCTCGTAGTGCTCCAGTTCACACTGCCTATCCTCGGTTTCGTGACCCTCGACAAGGTGGTGAAGGGTGGAGTGAAGCGTGAGGAATTCATAAAGAAGGGATCGATAGCATTGGCCATCTCAGGCGGCTTCTGCCTTCTCTGCGCGCTGATCCCTGGCATCGCAGGTTCATTCACCGGCAGCGTGGACGCAGGCCAGCAGGACATCCTCGTGGCCGCATTCCAGCAGGACCGCGAGTACCTGCTCAGGGCCGACGCGCTCCGCTCGCTGCTCTTCATCGCAGCGGCGTTCGCGCTCCTCTTCTGGGGCTTCACAGCGCCTAAGGACGCGAAGAAAACATTCGCCACGCAGCCAGAGATGGGCATGGCGCGCCGCCGTACAGCAGCACTCATAGTGTGCCTGCTCGTGCTCGTGGACATGTTCTCCGCAGGCAAGAGATACCTCTCCGACGACGATTTCGTGACGAAGAACTCATTCAACAGCCAGTTCAGCAAGCGCGGTGTGGATGAGATGATCCTGCGCGACACGGACCCTTCATACAGGGTCCTCGACCTCTCGGTGAACACCTTCAACGACTCGCATCCTTCCTACTGGCACAAGAGCATTGGCGGATACAGCCCAGCCAAGCTCCAGCGCTATCAGGAGCTCATCGAGCACTGCATCACCCCAGAGATCAAGAGCATCTACACTTCAGCACAGGGCGCAGCTACCATCAGCGAGCTGCAGCTGCCTCAGATGCCTGTCCTGTCGATGCTGAACACCAGATACATCATCTTCGGCGACGATGTCACTCCTGCTGTGAATGCCAATGCTTTCGGCAACGCCTGGTTCGTGGATTCCACCATCAAGGCAGCCACTCCTGCCGAGGCTCTGGCGCTGCTGGACGGCATCGACGCGCGCAAGGTGGCAGTCCTCGAGGACGCCGATGCGGCTGGCTTCAGCCCTGCCACAGAGGACGACACCATCGAGATGACACATTATGCTGCCAATGAGCTCAGATACCATTACAGCTGCTCTGAGCCACGCCTGGCAGTATTCAGCGAGGTCTTCTACCCAGAAGGCTGGCATGCATGGCTCGCAGATTCTGCGGAGGCATGCCCAGCCGTCGACGCTTCCGCATCCGAGAAGGCGCGCGCTGCGAAGGCCGGCACTGACGTGCCTGTCTTCCGCGCTGACTGGATGCTCCGCGCCGCCGTGCTCCCTGCCGGCGAGCATGATCTCATCATGCGCTTCGACCCTGAGTCTTACCGCCTCAGCGCAGGGCTCTCTAAGGCTTCATCATTGGCACTCATCATACTGCTGGTGCTCTCCGCTGCCGGAGTCGTGCTGGTAGAAAGAAAAGAAGAATAGTTTATGGAAGTTCGTGCAAAGAAGGCCCTTGGCCAGCATTTCCTTACCGACCAGAGCATCGCTCGCACCATCGTGGACTCGCTCACCTGCGACCCGGCCATGCCGAAGCAGGTGCTGGAGATAGGCCCAGGCATGGGCGTGCTGACGCAGTATCTGCTTCAGCGCGAGGATATCGACCTCATGTGCATTGAGATCGACACCGAGTCCGTCGAGTACCTCCTCACCCACTTCAACATCCACGGGCACCTGATGGAAGGCGACTATCTGCGCCTCAACGTCTCGAAGATATTCGGCGGCGACTATCGCGTGATAGGAAACTTCCCATACAACATCTCGTCACAGATCTTCTTCAAGATACTTGAGGACAAGGACAAGGTCCCAGAGGTGGTCTGCATGATCCAGAAGGAGGTCGCAGACCGTATCGCCGAGAAGCCTGGCACGAAGACCTACGGCATCCTTTCCGTACTTCTGCAGGCCTGGTATGACATCGAATATGTGATCGCGGTAGGCCCTGGCGCCTTCTGCCCTCCTCCGAAGGTGAAGTCGGCAGTCATCCGCCTCCGCAGGAACTCCCGCACCGACCTCGGCTGCGACGAGAAGCTCTTCAAGCAGGTCGTGAAGACGGCCTTCAACCAGCGCAGGAAGACCCTCCGCAACGCCCTCAAGCCCCTCATCAAGGAAGGCATGGACACGACCGACCCCGTCTTCGACCTGCGCGCCGAGCGCCTCTCGGTCGAGGACTTCGTCGCCCTCACCAAGCGTTTCGAATAACATTGCTCCTAGTCATGAAAAGTTTTAAGACACTTATCGCATCGTTACTGACTCTAGCTTGCTTTACAGCAGCAGGCCAGAGCATTCCTGTCACCACCAAACTGGGAAAGATCTCGATGGAGGAGATGAAGCTGGATTCTTTCCAGGCCGACACTTCCGCCATCGCTCTCGTTCTCTGGAAAAGCGAAGACACAAAGATCGACTACAACATAGCGACCAGAAGCGTCCTGAAGTCTACCGAAGACATCATGCGAGTCAAGGTCCTCAAGGATGAAGGAAAGGATTATGCTGATGGCACCTTGATTCTTGACAGGACACTCGACAGGCTCATGAAGATCAGCGTAACCACCTATAACCTGGAAGGAGGGAAGATCGTATCAACGAAACTGGCAAAGTCTGAAATCATGAGATCCACCTACGAAGGTGACTATGTGAAGGTCTCCTTCGCTGCAAGAAACGTAAAGGTGGGATCTGTCGTGGAAGTGATGACATATATAGAAAGTGACAGGTACTTCGACATACCTGACTTCTACTTCCAGAATGATGTCCCTGTAAACCTTTGTCAGTACAGGATCGCCATTCCAAACTGGCTAGGCGCGAGAAAGACACCTAGAGGACATCATTATGTCGATTGCGTGAGTGACACTGAGGCAGGAGTGGATCTCTCACCAACCATTGCCAACAGCCTCAACGTAGACACCTACAGGGCCGTGAACGTCCCTGCCATGCGCCCGGAGAAGAGCGTGTATAATGTTCGTCAGTATCGTTCAGCCGTGGCATACGATATCACTCAGATATCCCTTCCTGGCAATTACCAGAACCTGAGCAAGACATGGGGCGACATAGCGAAGGCGGTGGAAGACTCGGATATCATCAGGAACCTTAACGCAAGCTACAAGTTCAAGGATGAGATCTCTCCTATCATGAAAGAGGACATCGGAGACAAGGAGAAGCTTGCGAAGATTGCAGAATCCATACGCGCGAAAGTCCAGTGGAACGACATGGTGAACCTTATCCCTGACAAGGCCTCCGAAATCCTCAAGGCGAAGAGTGGTGGCTCTGCAGACATCAACGCCCTTTTCGGATCAGCATGCAAGGCGGCGGGCTACGAGGTGGCACCTGTACTTGTGAGAATGAGAAGCTCTGGATATATTCTTGACTTCAGACCATATCTGTCAGTATTCGACACTTTCATTGTCAGAGTGAAGAATGCCGCAGGAGAAGAGTTCTTCGTGGACGCGTCCGATCCTTGTGCATATCCAAACAACATAAACGACGACTACCTGGTAGAGAAGGGCTTCATGGTCACGGGGGACACCGGTGAATTCGAGTGGAAAGACCTCACGCATCTATGCAGAAACATCTCCTCTTATGTGGTAGCGGCATCTATGGACAACGGGACCATGCAGGGAAACATGAGCAGCACCGCCTCTGGAGGACCGGCGTACGACTTGAAACAGTCATATAGAAATGCGGCAAATGAGGAGAAATTTATTGAAGCAATGGAAAAGAGCATGTCCATCGAGATAGCCTCTTTCCAGATGAGCAAGAACGGTAGCGGAGCGGCCATGAGGATCGATTTCGAGAAAGAATGTGAGATTACAGGGGACATGATCCTGGTCAATCCATTCTTGATTACCTTCAATTCAGATGCAGCAGTACGCGAAGAGAAGCGAGAGCTTCCGATGGACTTCGAATATGCCGAGACCATAAACTACTCCTTCAGGCTCCAGATTCCAGATGGATACGTAGTGGAGCAGCTTCCAAACTCGATTGTGTACAAGTCAGAGCTTCCTGCAAGCGTTCTCATCAGGTGCGCGGCCACAGACAGCATGATCACAGTGATGTACAAGTTTGACAGGAATTCCATGATGGTTCTTCCTTCTCAGTATGATGAGTTCAGACAGTTCTGGACAGACGCCGCTGGCGTCAACAAGCAGATGATCATCCTCAAGAAAGCAAAGTAGTGAAGAAAATCCTGACAGCATTTGCGCTGGCGATTGTCTCTACCTGGGGCCTATACGCCCAGCCAGCAGTCATACTTAACCACGAGGCACAAGTCGTGGTAAACTCTCCCGTGGACGTCAAGTACAGTGTCGTAGAGAGAATCAGGATAAATGAAGAGAACATGCTGCCTCTTGCTGATTTCGTCTACTATACAGACGCATTCAAGAGCATCAGCTCATTTTCCGGCACCATCGAGCAGGGCGGCAAGGTCATCAAGAAGATCAAGCAGTCGGATCTCTACACAAGGGCAGATTCAGACGCATTCGCCGATGACTCCTTCATCAATGTCTACAGTCCCTCAGCCACACTTCCCTTCGAAGTTGAGTACAAGTATACCATATCATTGAGAAAAGCCGTTGCGTCTTTTCCGAACTTTGTTCCTGTGGTTGCAGAACTGGTACCGGTGAAGCATGCAAGCTACGTCATAAAGGCTCCTGCCGACTATACCATCGGATACCACGCGTCATTCGAGCCTGCCATTGCGAAAGAAAAAGGGAATTCTGTATACACATGGGAAATAAATGACTTTCCGGGATATGTGCTTGAGCATAACATGCCGGAAGCTGTAAGCATCGTGCCTCACGTGTATTCCTGCCCTATGGACTTCCGTTTCGCAGGCACAGGTGGAAGCCAAAGTTCGTGGAAGGAGGCTGGTGCGTGGCTTCATAGCATCGAGCCAAAAGACAGTTCCCTCCCTGAAAGTATGGTCTCCACAGTGCACAGGCTCACTGAAGGCTGCACGAGCGACTTGGAAAAGCTCAGGGCATTATACGGATGGCTAGGAGAAAATACCAGATATGTGAGCATACAGCTGGGCATCGGAGGATACGCTCCCATGTCACCGTCCCTTGTGTGCAAGACAGGGTACGGCGACTGCAAGGCATTGTCGTTCCTTTTGAAAAAGATGCTTGAAGAAGCGGGGGTCTCTTCCGAATATGTCATCGTAAGTACAGACAGGAAAAAGGTCCTCGACAACTACTCGTCCATTGGGCAGATGAACCATGCGATGCTTTGTGTTCCTCTGCAGAAGGATACGGTCTGGGTGGAGTGCACAAATCCAAGCTACCCGCTGGGATATAGGCACGAGGGCATCGCCGGACATCAGGTAGTGCTGGTCAAGGATGATGGTGGTGAGCTTGTCAATGTCCCAGACTATGATGGAGATCTTAAGGTCGATTCAGACTACGCAAAGATAGAGCTGAGCGCCGACGGCTCTGCCCATGTACGCGCCACAAGAACCCGTCGTCTGGAGAGTGCCGAATCATACATCAAATTCACCGAAAAGGAAAGGAAGGACATCCAGGAATCACTCAGCAGATTCCTTGCGTGTGTGGCAGAAGACCTGACAATGGATTCCTTCAGAACAAACTTTGATGAGTATCAGGGCACCCCGGATTTCATCCCGGAGGCTTCAGTATCATTCCACTTCTACAGTTCAAATCTGGCCAAAGCGGCTGGCGATAGGTTATTCATGCCAGCGATGCTCACAAACATAGGCATGACTTCACAGAGAGGCGCACGACTTCATGATCTGGTCTTCAATTATGAAGGAACAGAATCCTACAACTATGAGATAGCCATCCCTGACGGATTCACCGTAGACGCACTCCCAGAATCAAAGCACCTCGCAACGGCCTTCATGGATCTTGACATCAGCTTCTCCACGGAAGGAAATATCGTCAAGGTCCTCGTAACCCTTTCCAACCACAAGGCAAAGCTTCAAGCCGCTTCGTACAACGAATACCGCCGCTTCGTGAAAGACTTCAACAAAGCGACGGCCTCAACCATTGTCCTTAAGAAGGCTTAGGAGCGCCGTCAGTGCGGAGAGGTAATATTTAAACAGCAAAATAAGGCATTTTCAAACGTGCCTATAGGTCAAAGAACTCACTTTCCGTAGGACAAGTGGCTCACTTTCGAGTGGAAATTCCACAAGACACAGTTATTGAAACAGTATCATGACCTGCAAGCCAAAATACTTTTGTGGAACATCCTCTCCATTTGTTTGTACGTATAGCCACAATATCATATAACATGAGTGGAACTAACCTTAATCGAAACGCAAATTCTTTTTTATGAAACCAATGAATCGAAATAAACCATATACCGGCATATATAAAACATTGATATTCTGAACAAAACAAATATAATTAGCGAATACAGACCATGGTTTTTGGATATACATTTCAATGTTAGACAAAAGATGGATACAGGACAGGATATTAACAAACAAAACCAGAACTGTTATAGTAATAAAGGTGTTATGGCCTTTAGAGGGGATAATGATGCATAGTATCAAAGTATATGACATTATATACCATAGCTGTCCCGTGGCAAACGACACAATTGCAGCATTGTCATGAAGACAATCATACAATAGCAATTTTGCTCCAAACCATTCAAACAAGGCAAAGCAATTTAACAGAACCCCGAGAAATATAGATATCCGGAAGAGCACATCATTCTTCACTCTGAAGACCGTTGATAAATTCTTTTGCCTCATCACCAAAATACGTCTCTATTGCTTTGTTACTTTTTACAATTTCGCTTATTGTTTCGGCGGGGGATAAGAACAAGGTTCCTCGTTCTGAAACAACATCAATTTTACCTGCGGCTAAACATCTCAAGGTAGTAGTTACGCAGTTGTTATAAGCAAGATTATACTGTGAAACAACTCTTGAACAAGGATTACCTGCTGATTTTCCCTCCTTAACTAAAGAACCTTTTTCAAAAAGATCATTGTAATACTCAGAAATCATTTCATCATCCCCATCAAAAACAAATATTGAGTAATGTATGTCATGTGCTATTCTATCGTTGAGATATGCAATTGCATCTTCATTTTTATATATAGTCAGAACACCCTCACCAAATGGCCAATTGTTTTTAATGTTATTATTATGGAAGTAGTCAGGAACGAATCCTGTTCTACCATACGTAAAAACAGTTATCCCATTATTATTGATGGTTGCAATAAAAGCATGGCCTAATTTTTTCGTCTCTATGAAAACTACAGGGTATAGTCCATCCGGATCGACAAACATCACCGGATTCCCAGCGCAGTAGGCGTAGGGGCTTACCCCGTAGTACTTCTCCGCCAGAGGGTCGGTCTGCATGAACGTGCAGGTCAGGGGGTCGTACGCGCGGGCACCGAAGTGCTGGTAGCGCTCGCCCAACTCCCAGTGCGGGATGGACTGGACCGGCGATGCCACCACGCCCGTGCTGCCGTCGGCGTAGTACACCGTCTCGCCCACTACCGAGGAGTTCTGGCCGGTGCTTTCCGGAGCACGCCATCTCACCTGCGACGCTAAGTTAAGCAGATTGTAGCTCATTTCAAAGCCTCGGTAAAATAAAAACGGAGTCTTCTATAATAGAAAACTCCGCCATTTGCAAATTCAAGATAGCTTATTCAAACTATTGACAATCAAATCTTTTCAAATATGGAAATGCTTTGTTGAACAGTTTGATGTCCTTTCCGTTGATAGAGTTAATATCTCTTGGATTTACAAGAGATAAACCTCGATTATCCCACATCCATTCTTCCAGTAGTAGCGATTTCAGTCTCGATTGCATACAGTCGGCTAAGTCTTTCGGGCACGCGTGCTTGATTTCACTACATAGCTGCTTTCCTAAATGTGGACTGTCATATAGGAGATGATACAATATGTATCTACTCCCCTCGTTAACTACTTTGTTGTTCTCTAGAAGGACAACAATGAATGATGCAATGTCTCGCTTTGAGAAGGGATCATTTCGTTTTGGGATATCCAGCATTACGTGCCTATATGTATCCATCAACGAAGACTTCTTGTAAATGGAATCTACTTGCTCTACAAGACCACAGGAAGACGAAAGACACCGCGGTTCTGATGTGAAGACAAGTGTGTCACGAAGAACTTCAAAATGGCGACATGCCTTTGCATCTCCAACCCCCGATGTAGAGTCCAGGCTACGGCAGAAGTCTCTTCTTTGCATGAAATACCTCTGTGCAATTGTGTTGGCAGCAATAAGATATTCCACTCCCTTTCCATATATATCGGTCTGGCCCTCTCTATACCAAAAGGAAAGGTCATGGCAGCAATCTTGAACTCCCTTTATGGCCCCCTCGAAGTCTAATTCGATGCCTTTATGAAAAGAATCTACATCTGTATATAACCTCTTCCATGGATCCCAAGCTTTGAATAAATACGCACCTCCTGCTTCGTAATACCCTTGTAACCATCCCCATTTGTAGATCAGCACATAAGAGCAGCGAATTCTGTCATCAAAGTTTTTGACGTACGCTATCGAAAGATCATAATATGCCTTAATGTCGCCATTGTCAACAATCAACTGCTCATAAACCTCAAGTGGTTCCCAATAACTCTGCCACTCCTCAGGCGTTTGACAGAAACATATGTTTCCGGCAATTACGAACATCAATACAACAGTAACAAGTTTATTCATGACAAGATTTTAATACATTCTCATTCGATGGAACCTGATTCCCGTCCATGCTTCCTACTTGATCGCCATTCGCATAAATGACCCAACACCCTGTAGAATTGTGGTCGTTACTATCTATGAGGACTGATTCCGTATAGTCAGCATTAACATGAACATAATCCGAGGCTCCGACGAAAATGACCCCCTTCATAATAGGATCACTTGATATTTTTTTGGCAATGCTTGACCCAAAACAAGTATGCAAAACTACCACCAGATTAGATTTGTCCTCATGCTCCTTCCAAGTTTTACTATTTTCCTCAAGAAACATATTCATCGTATCTCCATTTGCGACCTCCATACCATTATCAACATCTATACTTCGACCATTACCATGAGCAAAAATATGAATAGCATCATCATCCGGAAAACTAATAGCTGACAATCGCAGATTTGTATGCTTGACTGGAACCTTGAGGATCTTTTCCTCACCATCCGGATCGACAAACATCACCGGGTTGCTGCCGCAGTAGGCGTAGGGGCTGGTGCCGTAGTACTTCTCCGCCAGCGGGTCGGTCTGCAGGAACGTGCAGGTCAGGGGGTCGTACGCGCGGGCACCGAAGTGCTGGTAGCGCTCGCCCAACTCCCAGTGCGGGATGGACTGGACCGGCGATGCCACCACGCCCGTGCTGCCGTCGGCGTAGTACACCGTCTCGCCCACTACCGAGGAGTTCTGGCCGGTGCTTTCCGGAGCACGCCATCTCACCTGCGACGCTAAGTTAAGCAGATTGTAGCTCATTTCAAAGCCTCGGAGCGGATCATTCGTGACATTTCCGTTCGCGTCGTAGCCGAAGCCGGCCCTGTGGACGCCATCGTACGTGAAGTCAAGGATGTTCACCGGCGTGGACCCATCGTCCTGGTATCTCTCCAGGTGCAGGAGGTTGCCGTCCAGGTGCACAGAGGGCCGTATCGCACCTGCGGTGCCCTCTGAGCCAGGTGCGGGGTGCAGAAAAGGGCAATTTACACCTCCAGGCCCGCAAGACTGCGCCTCCAGGTGCACAGAGGCCCGGATCGCACCTGCGGCACCCTCCGAACCGTGCGCGGGGTGCAGAAATCAGCTATTTGCACCTCCAGACCCTCGAAGCAGCGCGGTCAGGTGCGCAGAGGGCCCGATCGCACCTGCGGTGCCCTCTGAGCCGTGCGCGGGGTGCAGAAATCAGCTATTTGCACCTCCAGACCCTCGAAGCAGCGCGGTCAGGTGCGCAGAAGGCCGAAACGCACCTCCGGTGCCCCCCGTCGAGGCAGAATAAAGAAACAGCGTGAAATCTTGCCGATTTCACGCTGTTTCTGTACCGGTAGCCGGGGCGGCTAGACGGTGATACTGTAGTCAAAGTCGAGGGCGCCGGCTGGAGCGATGCGCTGGATCCAGTCCTTCTCGCTGAAGTCGCCTGTGAACTCCACGCGGTCGGTGCGGCCGAGCCAAGGCTCGATGCACACGAACGGCGCGTCCTTCTGCGGTGGCGACCAGAGAGCCATCACCTCGCAGCAGTGACTCACGACAGTGAGGAACGGCGCCTGCTGCTTGTCGAAGAGAGTGACTTTCTTCACCACGCTTCCCTCCTGCACGAGCGCGTCGCCGCTGAAGAGATCGGCGGTCAGCGGCAGCTGACCTCCTGGGATCTCGAAGTGGCCCTTGAGCGGCGAGCAGCAGCCCTGCGCGCCCAGTCTGGAGATCTCCAGAGACTCCACCTTCGCATCGGTGGCGTCGAAGAGTTCTGCGTATGCGTGAACCTCGTCTGCCTTCGAGAATTCAGGGTAATTGAATGCTGGATGAGCTCCTATCTGGCAGTACATTTCCTCTGAAGAAGGATTCTTTACAGTCCAAAGAATGTGCACTGTAGGGCCCTCCAGGGTATATTTCGCCTCGAGATGAAACTCATAAGGATACTTTGCGAGAGTCTCCTCGGAGCTGTCAAGGGCAAGGACGAGGGCATTGGCATCTGCCTTCACGACCTTGAAATCCATGTCCCTGGCGAAGCCGTGCTGTGGGAGCTTGTACACGCCACCATTGGCCTTATACTCGCCGTTCCATACCTTGCCCACGATAGGGAAAAGGATAGGGGCGCTGCGCTTCCAATACTCTGGATCCGCCTGCCAAACATACTCGGTGTCGCCTTTCTTGAGGCTGATGAGCTCCGCTCCGTGAGTAGAGACCTCTATGCTGATAATTCCGTTTGAGAGTTTCATATTACTTTACGTCAAATGCGAAGATGTGCGCCTTGTCGGCTCCCCATGTAGAGTCCACCACGATGCGGACTGCATCGGTCTGGACAGCGTCGAAGTGGACATTCACGAGGCGTCTGTAGTTGTCGCGAACCTCTGCGACGGTGATCCACTCGCCCGCTGCAGGGTCTGATGCATTGGCCTTGCGAGCCTTGCGGGTAGTGGCAGGGACGCGCACCTGAACCTGGAAATTACGGACCATCTCAGATGGCATAGGGACGCGCTCCGTGGTCGCCTCGAGCTTGCGCATGCGCTTGCCGCGTACCTTGAAATCAGAGTCGAAGATGAAGCGCGCCGACTCCACAGTCACTGGCTTGTCCCAGGTGTAGGTGAGGTTCACTGCGCCCGGAGCGGCGTATGCTCCATTGTCCTCGCCGTCCCACTCGCGATCGATACCATTGCGAAGCGGCTCATTCTCGGCCAATGTCTTAGCGGCCAGAGTGAGGTCGCTCACCTTTCTCCAGCGGTAAGGGAGCATGCAGTCGTCCTGCTCGAGGCGGTCCTGGAGCTCCGCAATGTAGTACTTGCGGATGTCGGCAGGGGTGACATTATTCTCAATGATCATGTTTGCCGCTGTACCCACAGCCTGGCCAATGAGCGCGCAGGTAGCCATTACGCGGGTAGCGGAGAATGCAAGATGCGACGCCGAAATGTCGCGACCCGCAAACATGAGGTTAGGGACATTGACAGAATAGAGACAATCGTAAGGAATGCCAAATCCCTGAGGGACAGTATATTCAATGGATGCGAGACCCTTGTTCATGAAGCCATTTGGATTATGGTCGTCGAGGGTCCAGCCGCCATAAGCGACCACGTCCTCGAAGTGTCCGCCTGACACCACGTCGTCCTGGGTCAATGTATAAGGAGCCACATAGCGGGTGGACTCGCGCTTGCCTGGGATGGCGCCGATCCAGTCGAGGTCGTACTCGCGGCACTGTTCAACATTGTTCTTCATGTACTCCCAGATACCATAGGCGATCTTCTTCAGCTCAAGCTGGATCTCATTGGCATCAAAGATGGTGTCGAACTTCACGCCTGATGACTCGATCCACCAGAAGTTGTTGTCGTGAGCCCTCCAGATGATCTTGTAGTTATACTTCTGGCCAGGGATGGTAGACTTCGGCGTGTCGTAGTCGAAGTCGTCTGCGGTGAAGTGGTATGCCCACTCTGGAGCGATGAATGGGTGATGCTCCGTGGTCTTCCTGAGCTGGAGCAGGATGGAGTTGCCCATGGTGTTTGAGCTGGCTCCCTTGCTTGAGAGGAAGGATTCATTGTACTCCTCCCTAGCCTCGGTTCCGCGACGGAACTTGGCGCCCGAAAGACGGAGAATTCCGTCGCCGGTGCAGTCGAGGAAGAGCTTTCCACTGATGTTATAATGAGTGTAATTGTTTGAATTCCAGCACTTGACAGCTGCGATTCTATCGCCATCCATCACTACATCCTCCACGGTGGTATTCAGCAGGAGCTTGATATTTGGCTCCTCGATGACGGTCGAATAGATCACGTCATCCCAGAGGGTGTAACGCTGCAGAGGGTTGAAGTAGAAGTTTCGGCACTGCATCTCCTCAAGGATGCCGGCCTCCTGGCACTGATCCTCCTTCACGCCCACGATACCCATACGCATCTCGCTGGATGTGTTTCCACCAAGCATAGGTCTATCCTGGATGAGGATGACGTGCGAGCCATGCCTAGCCGCAGAAACCGCAGCACACACGCCCGCAAGGCCACCACCACAAACAACTATCTCGGTGTCATAATCCAAAGTCCTCACAACCTCAGAGTTCTTCTCTGTAAGCAGCTCGTTTCTGAGCTGTGCCCCAGCAGGCAAGCTGACCAATGAAAATGCTGCCGCAAGAATCCCGGCAGACTTCAGGAAAAAAGCTTTCATTTCAGTGTTTATAACTATAATGGCTCAAAGTTATACAATTTTACACTAAAATCCTCCATCTTTCGCCCATTTCGCCATGCCCCCCGCGCCACCGGCGCGGCTTCCGGCCGCGCTGTGGTCGCGGCCCCCTTCCCTTGCTTTCCACGACCCCGACAGATTCGCCATTCCATCCGGGTCGTGGCATAGAAAGCGTCCATTTCCTTCTCCTGCAGGACACGACCCCGACAGATTCGACGTTTCGTCCGGGTCGTGGCACAGAAGCCGTCCATTCCCTTCTCCTGCAGGACACGACCCCGACAGATTCACCATTTCATCCGGGTCGTGGCATAGAAAGCGTCCATTTCCATCCCATGCAGGACACGACCCCGACAGATCCGCCCTTTCATCCGGGTCGTGGCACAGAATCCGTCCATTTCCTTCCCATGCAGGACGCGACCCCGACAGATTCGCCATTCCATCCGGGTCGTGGCACAGAAGCCGTCCATTTCCTTCTCCTGCAGGACGCGACCCCGACAGATCCGCCCTTTCATCCGGGTCGTGGCACAGAAGACGTCCATTTCCTTCCCCTGCAGGACGCGACCCCGACAGATCCGCCCTTTCATCCGGGCCGTGGCACAGAAGCCGTCCATTTCCTTCCCATGCAGGACACGACCCCGACAGATTCAGCGTTTCGTCCGGGTCGTGGCAGGAGGGGCGGTGGGCGCGGCAGAGGGTGGGTGGCGGACCTTCCGTGCTGCGCACTCCATCCCCCTCGCGCTACGCGCTACGGACCCATTCACGAGGCCATGGGCGGCCACGGGTCCGCCATCCCACCCTCAGCCAGCGCTCCACACGCCCCAGCGACACTTGCGCAGCTGCAGCTGCACAGGATGGCGTTTCTGTGCGCAAGGGTCGGGTATTTTGATGGAAAATGGCAGAAACCTGCCACACTTGCGCAAAGGGATGCTGCCAGAAGCTGTTTTTTATGCGCAAGGGTCGGGGGTGAATAGGCATGCCGGCAGTTCGGGAGGGGAGCGGTCCATTATACCCGGTATGCTAAGGGGTATATAAACGAAAAAACCTCTCATTTCTGAGAGGCTCTTGGAGCGGAAAACGAGGCTCGGACTCGCGACCTCAACCTTGGCAAGGTTGCGCTCTACCAACTGAGCTATTTCCGCATTTTTGGTGACCCGTACTTGTCGTTTGGGATTACAAAGGTACGACAATAATTTTAATATCCAAACTTTTTGCGAAATTTTTTGCACTTTTTTCGAAAAGCTACTGGTCCCTCATTAGATTTATTCGTTTGCATGACCCACATCGTCCTGCAATTCGTTTCAGGCAGCAACCCTCATTCTACATCATTCCAGCGCAGGTATCCCATCGAAACGGTACAGACTTCGCATCGTTTTCGTCCGTCGCCCCAAATCTACGGCCTTCTGTGGCACATCGCTCCACAAAACGAATTTCAGGAAGAAAAGAGGCCAGGCGAGACGGCCATCAAACTGACGTTCTGATGGCCAGATGAGGGAAATGGAGCGATTCGGACAGAAATTCACGGAAAGCATGGCCAGAGGGCGGCGGGACGGCACAGACGGCCATCAAAACTGGCGTTTCGATGGCCATACGAGGAAAATGGAGGGATTCGGCCAGAAATCCGGAGAAATCATGGACAGAAGGCAAGAGGACGGCATAGATGGCCATCAAAACTGACGTTTCGATGGCCTGGCCTGGGCTGGGGGTGGGGCTAGAGGCCGAGCTCGGCCTTCATCTGGCGAAGCAGGTCGAAGGCCTGCATCGGGGTCATGTTGTTCAGGTCGACGTCCTTCAGGGAGTCGCGGATCGAGCGAAGGGTCGGGTCGTCGAGCTGGAAGAGCGAGAGCTGGATGCTGCCGTCGTCCTGGACGCGGCCGACCTTGGAGGCAGCCTCGACGCTCTTCTGGTTACGCTCGAGCTCGTTCAGCGTGCGCTCGGCCGCTTCGATGACCTCCTTCGGCATGCCTGCAAGGCGTGCCACGTGGATACCGAAGCTGTGCGCCACGCCGCCCTCGCAGAGCTTGCGCAAGAAGATGACCTGCTTGCCCACCTCCTTGACGGCAATGTGGTAGTTCTTCACGCGCGGAAGCTGGTCCTCGAGGTCATTGAGCTCATGGTAATGGGTCGCGAAGAGGGTCTTCGCTCCGTGGCCATACTTATGGATGTATTCCACCAGGCCACGGGCAATGGACATGCCGTCGTAGGTAGACGTGCCTCGTCCGATCTCATCCAGCAGGACCAGCGAGCGCTCGGAGAGGTTGTGCATGATCATGGACGTCTCCAGCATCTCCACCATGAAGGTCGACTCGCCACGAGAAATGTTGTCCGACGCGCCGACGCGGGTGAAGATCTTGTCGAAATAGCCGATCTCGGCGCTGTCTGCCGGCACGAAGGAGCCGATCTGCGCGAGCAGCACGATGAGTGCGGTCTGGCGCAGGAGGGCCGACTTACCGGCCATGTTCGGTCCGGTGAGGATGATGATCTGCTGGCCGTCAGAGTCCAGATGGATGTCATTCGCCACGTACTCCTCGCCCGGAGCCATCATCTTCTCGATGACAGGATGGCGTCCCGCCTTGATGTCAAGCACGCGGCCTTTGTTCATCTGAGGCCTGCAGTAGCGGCTGTCAGAGGCGAGTTCGGCGAAGCCGGAAAGCACATCCAGGCGCGAGAGCACGCGACAGTTTGTCTGGATGTCGCGGATGCTCTGCTGGATCATGTCCACAACGGACGCATATATCTGGCTTTCAATCTCATAGATTCTGTCTTCGGCGGTGCGTATCTTCTCCTCGTACTCCTTGAGCTCCTCGGTGATATAGCGCTCGGCATTGACAAGCGTCTGCTTGCGTATCCACTCCGGAGGGACGCTGTCCTTGAAGGTGTTTCGCACCTCGATGTAGTAGCCGAAAACATTGTTATAACTAATTTTGAGTGAGGAGATTCCGGTGCGCTCCACCTCTCTCTGCTGCATGGCGAGGAGGCTGTCCTTGCCGCCACGCGAGATGTCGCGAAGCTCGTCAAGGTCGCTGCTCACGCCTGCGCCGATGACGTCTCCCTTGCCCAAGCCGGCAGCGGGGTTCTCCGCCATGGTGGAGGTGATGTACTCCAGGAGCTTGTCGCAGCCCTTCATCTGGCCCGCCATCTTGTCGAGCTCGTCTATTCCCTTTCCGGTGCAATGCTCCCGTATAGGCTCCATCTGGGCCAATGCCCTGGCGAGCTGCATCACCTCACGAGGCAGGATCTTGCCAGCCGCAGCGCGAGAGAGAATGCGCTCGAGGTCGCCGACGGCATTCAGAAGCGCCTGAACCTCACGCAGTTCGTCGGCGTGCTCAGAGAAGTAGCCGACCACGTCGTAGCGCGCCTCGAGCTCCTTCAGGTCAAGCACCGGCATAGCAAGCCAGCTGCGAAGAAGGCGCGCGCCCATCGGTGAGGAGCACCTGTCGATGACCTCCACCAGCGAAGTGCCCTCCGGGCCCGCTGCCGACTGGAAGATCTCCAGGTTCTTGAAAGTGAAGCGGTCCATCCACACGAACTTACCGCCATCGATACGGCCAATGCTGCAGATATTCTTCAAGTCATAATGCTGGGTCTGCTCCAGGTACACCAGAAGCGCACCTGCGGCGCTGATGCCGAGAGGATAAGGCTCTACAGCAAAGCCCTTCAGCGACTTGACATTCAGCTGCTTACGCAGCTTCTCGTATGCTGAGTCATACACAAACGCCCATTCGTCCAGGGAGTTTGTGTAGATGTTTACGCCCGACATCTCGCGCACAGTGGATGCCATGCCACGCTGGACGACGAGTTCCTTCGGATTCATTGACCCCAGAAGGGTGGAGATATACTCAGGGGTGCCCTGGGCTACATTGAACGTACCTGTGGAGACGTCGAGAAAGGCGGCGCCGCACTGGCCCTCTCCCTCGAAGCACAGGCCCGCGAGATAGTTATGCTCCTTCTGCTCGAGGAGCTGCTCGCGGAACGCTACGCCCGGAGTCACGATCTCCGTGACACCGCGCTTCACTATCTTGTTTCCTTTCACGAGCTTAGGGTCCTCGAGCTGGTCGCAGATGGCTACCTTGTAGCCCGCACGTACCAGCTTCGGCAGGTAAGCCTCGATGGCATGGAAAGGCACTCCAGCCATAGGCATGGCATCCTCTGAGGCATTTGAACGCTTCGTGAGCACGATACCAAGTATCTTGCTCGCGATCACGGCGTCCTCGCCATAAGTCTCGTAAAAGTCACCACATCTGAAGAGAAGCAGCGCATCAGGGTACTGGGCCTTGAAGCTGAAAAACTGCTTCATCATCGGTGTGAGGTCATTGTTCTTCTCCTTCATATATGCAAATTTAAGCAAAATCTGTATATTTGTTAACATGAAACGCGTGCTCGTCATCACATATTATTGGCCGCCTGCCGGAGGCTCCGGCGTACAGAGATGGGTCAAGTTCTGCAAGTTCCTCCCATCCGAAGGATGGCAGCCCGTCATCTACACGCCATTGAACCCGGAGATATCGTCAGTGGACGAGACGCTACTCGCTGAGATTCCAGCCGAGGCGGAGGTGGTGAAGACGAAGATAGTCGAGCCATACGCGGCCTACAGGCGTCTCATGGGCTCTGGAAGCTCCACCGACATGAAGAGCCTCATCGCGGATTCTTCCGTGAAAGCCACGGGAGGCGAGGTGAACCCCATCAGCGGAGGCTCTAAGTCGTTCAAGCAGAAGCTTTCACTCTTCATTAGGGGAAATTTCTTCATCCCCGACCCACGCGTGTGGTGGGTACGCCCATCCGTGAAGTTCCTGAAGAAGTATCTGAAGGAACACCCCGTGGATGTGATAGTGACCACCGGTCCGCCTCAGTCCATGCATCTCATAGGCCAGAAACTGTCGAAGGCTACCGGCATCCCATGGATACCAGACTTCCGCGACCCATGGACGAAGATGTTCTATTTCAAGCATCTGCATCTCACCAAATATGCCGAGAAGAAGCACATGCGCATGGAGCAGAAGGTGCTTGACGACGCAGCTGCCGTGATAGCGGTGACTCCTTTCGTCCAGCGAGACTTCCAGGCGCAGACGAGCACTCCTGTGCACATGATTACCAATGGTTTCGACCAGGACGACTTCCAGGTAGATGCATCCGTGAGCGAGAAATTCACCATCACGCACACAGGCCTCTTCGCCGCTGACGGAAACCCGGAGACCCTCTGGGATGTCCTCGCGGACATGTGCGAGAGCGTCAGCGGTTTCCGTGACGCGCTCGAGATACGCCTCGCTGGCAAGGTGGACGCGGAGATCGTCGCTTCGCTCCAGAGCCGCGACCTGCCTTTCCAGGCGCTCGGCTACGTAAGCCACGAGCAGGCCGTGAAGGAGCAGCGCTCCGCCCGGATGCTCATCCTGCCGCTCAGAAAGGACCCTGAGTACAGGAAGGTGCTGCCCGGTAAGATCTTCGAGTACCTCGCATCGCGCCGCCCTATCCTCGGCATTGGCCAGGAAGATGGAGCCGCAGCTGAAGTGCTCAGGCAGGCTGAAGCCGGCGTCATGTGCGACTGGGACCAGCGAGAAGCGACGCGCGCGGCTGTCGAAGCGCAGTGGAAGCGCTACCTCGCAGGCGACACCAGTCCCCTCGCGGGCCGCATCGAGCGCTTCGAGCGCCGCTCGCTCACCCACCAGCTCGCAGAACTATTGAATAAAGTAACAGAAAGCTAAACCATATGAGATCAGCCATCTACGGCGCCGGTTCCCTCGGAACCATCCTCGGCGCATTCATCACGAAAAAGGGAGGTCAGATCGACCTCATCAACCACAACGCAGCCCATGTGAAGGCCCTCCAGGAGAATGGAGCGAAGGTGGTCGGCACGCTGGAGTTCACCCAGCCTGTCAGCGCCATCCTCGACACCGAAATGAGCGGAAAGTACGACATCATCTTCCTCATGACCAAGCAGCTGGACAATGCCTCTGTGGTGAACATGCTGAAGGATTTCCTCGCTGAGGACGGAGTCATTGTCACCCTGCAGAACGGCATCCCAGAACTCCAGATCGGCGAAATCGTGGGTAACGACAAGGTACTCGGCTGCACCGTGGCATGGGGCGCCACCATGAAGGGCCCAGGCGTGTGCGAACTCACCAGCGCCCCTGACAGCCTCACCTTCTCACTCGGCAGCCTCACAGGAAAGATGAATCACCACTGGCAGGACGTGAAGAACCTCCTCGAGATGATGGGCCCTGTGGAGCTTGACACAAACTTCATCGGCACGCGCTGGAGCAAGCTTCTCATCAACGCCGCCTTCTCAGGCATGAGCGCCGTCTGCGGCTGCACCTTCGGAGAGGCCGCTGCCGACAAGGCATCCCGCAAGGTGGTCCAGGCGCTCATCAAGGAGTGCATTGACGTCTGCGCGAAAGGAAACATCAAGATAGAGCCTATCCAGGGCAAGGATGTAGTGAAACTCCTGAATTTCAATGGCCCAGTGAAGAAAGCCATCTCATTCTTCATCATACCTATCGCCATCAAGAAGCACGCGCTG
The DNA here is from genome assembly GCA_024398075.1 of Bacteroidales bacterium. Taxonomy (GTDB): domain Bacteria; phylum Bacteroidota; class Bacteroidia; order Bacteroidales; family UBA932; genus Cryptobacteroides. Next base: position 56,999 of record JAKSJM010000002.1, read on the forward strand.
CTGAAAGCCAGCATGCTGCAGGACATCGAGCGCGGCAAGAAGACGGAGGTCGATGCCATCAATGGAGTAGTCTGCGCCTTCGGCCGCAAGGTGGGCTTCCCTACCCCGATGAACGACAAGGTAGTAGAGATCATCCACAAGATAGAGAATGGCGAGCTCAAGCCGTCATTTGACAATGTAAAGCTCTTCTAGCAGATACTGTCAACTCTTAGCCGTAGGGTTGCAGCGGGAGCCTTGACCTCCACTACATCCCCGACCTTTTTCCCCATGAGAGCCGCCCCGATAGGCGACTTAAGGGACATCTTGCCCTCTTCGAGATTCATCTCATGAGGGCTCACTATGGTGAAGGACATCTTAGCATTTGTATCCAGGTTCGTGAACTCCACCTTACTGAGGAGCGTCACTTCACCTTTAGGCAAGTTCTTTTCGTCCACCACCCTGGAGTACTTCAGCACTTTCTGTAGAAAGCGTATCCTGCTTATCATCTTCGCCTGAGCCCTACGGGCCGCGCGATACTCGAAGTTCTCGCTCAGGTCTCCCTGGGCGCGAGCTTCTGCAAGCGCATCCTTTATCTTCGGAAACTCCACAGTGATAAGATCATGAAGCTCCGACGCTATCTTATCGTAACCTTCTTTAGAAAGATATTCCATAGTACCTTCTATTCCGCTTATTCGCCATCATTTTTCCCAAAGGTACTGATTATTCCGTATATTTGTTCTCTGAGAAAAGAAACTATCCCATGAAACTGTCACGCCTACTCTTCGGGACAATGTGCTCCCTTTCCATTTCCGCCTGCGACCATACAGGTCCTGGCATCGAGGCCGTCCTCGGCCTCGCTCCCACAGAAGAACAGTTCGCTGTCGTGCGAGACCGCTTTGCCGAGATCTGCGAGACTGATCTCTCAAAGAAGGTGGTGCAGCCAGCTGAAGGCTACCTCAAATTCCCCTACCTCATACCTGCTGGCTACTACAAGCAGATGTGGGACTGGGACGGCTTCTTCATGGGCAGCTACTTCTGCTTCAAGGGAAAGCCAGAGCATCTCCAGTGGTGGGCGCTGAACCTCCTGGAAGGAGTGGACGAGCGCGGCTATGTGTCTGGCTGCGCCACGACACAAGGCCCGCGCCCTATCTTCGGCGACTTCGCCATGAAACCATTCCTGGCACAGGGCGTGGTGAAAGCCAGCGAGGGCATTGGGTCTTATGACTGGGTAGGCGAGCCGTACCATAAGCTCCGCCAGGTCATATCATACAGAGAAGAAACGCAGCAGGATAGCGACACCGGCCTGTTCTTCTGGCAAATCGCAATGCAGAGCGGAGCCGACAACAACCCAGCCCTGAACTACTACAAGGACGACAAGAGGTCTTTCCTCGCCTGTGATGCCTCCGCATGGCAGTACCTGGAGTATGCGAACATGGCTGTCATCGCCGAGAAGCTCGGATATTCAGATGACGCTGCGGACTTCAAGAAAAAGGCATCCGAGCTGAAGGAGGCGATGCTCCGCATCCTCTGGTGCGAGGATGACGGAATGTTCTACAACGTAAACCGTGAGACCGGCGACTGGTACAAGAGAGTATCATACTCCTGCTTCGTGCCGCTATACGCAGGCATCCCATCGAAAGAGCAGGCGTCCAGGATGGTCAATGGTTACCTGCTGAACGAGGACCACATGCTGTCGCCAAACGGCCTCAGAACGCTCTCCAAGCAGGATCCTGACTACAACAACATAAACATGATCTCGCCGTTCTCGAACTGGCAGGGGCCAGTATGGCCTATCGCCACATTCATTTATTGCAATGGCCTCAAGAACTATGGCTATGATGCGGAAGTGCGCCTTCTCGCCTTCAAGATGGGCGAGCGCCTCATCCGTGACTACGAAGAGTATGGCAGCCTCCACGAGTGCTATGACGCCGAGACCGGCGCTGCACTCTCCCCTGCCGACACCTATGTCGACAAGGACGGAAAGTTCGTCGGCTTCGTCAGCTGGAATCTTTGCACAGAGATGCTCCTGGCCCTACAATAAAGGCCGAATGGCCATCAGAACGCCAGTTTTGATGGCCGCTCACTGCCTCTCACCACCAGACGGCCATGATTCCCAGCTTTTTCTGGCAGAAACACTCCATTTCCCTCATTTGGCCATCGGAACGGCAGTTTTGATGGCCGTTCACTGCCTCCCGCCACCAGACGGCCATGATTCCCGGCTTTTTCTGGCAGAAACACTCCATTTCCCTCATCTGGCCATCAGAACGCCAGTTTTGATGGCCGTTCACTGCCTCCCGCCACCAGACGGCCACGAATCCAGGCTTTTTCTGGCAGAATCACCCCGTCCTGCAATTCGTTTCGAGCAGCAAACCCCATTCTAAGGCCATCCAGCATAGGTGACCACTCCAAACGGTACGGACTTCATACCGTTTCTGCTCATCGCACGCCCTCCACGGCCTTCTGTGGCACATCATTCCCCAAAACGAATTGCACGAAGCAGTATCAGCAGCAGAGTTCCTCATCCGCGACTACGAGGAATATGGCAGTCTCCACGAGTGCTACGACGCCGAGACCGGCGCTGCACTCTCCCCTGCCGACACCTATGTCGACAAGGATGGCAAATTCGTGGGATTCGTCAGCTGGAACCTCTGCACCGAGATGCTCCTGGCTACAGAATAGCCAAGGCGATATACGCACAAGCCTCTGCGTCGGCGAGTGCATGGTGATGATTCTCTAGAATATATCCGCATGCTGCGGAGACTGTGTGCAACTGGTGGTTGCACAGACTACGGCCGAAATGGCGGCGAGATGCAGTCAGCGTGTCGCAGAATTCGTAGTCTGGATATGTCATGCCATAGGTCTGGAAGACCGCCTTCAGGCAGCCTTCGTCGAAACGGCTGTTGTGCGCCACCAATGGCAAGCCCAGCTCCTCCAGAGTCAAGCCTCCGCCCAGTTCCTCCTCGAGCTGGCGCCACACTTCCGGAAATACGGGAGCGCTATCCGTATCCTCATGCCCCAAGCCATGCACCTGCTGGCAGAACCACTTGTAGTAGTTCGGCTCTGGCTGTATGAGGCTGTAAAACGTACGCACCACCTGGCCCTCGAGGCACAGCACAGCGCCGACACTGCACACGCTGGATGGACACTCGTTCGCCGTCTCAAAGTCTATGGCAATGAAATCCTTCATATTTCAAATATACAAAAAATGAGTAACGATTCAGCATGGTTAAAACAAGAATAGATTTCGAGTGAGCAAACGTTTATTTAAAAAAATAGATTTATATTTGTAAATACACCCACATACAATTAATACCGTTTATTCTTATGAGGCGTTTATCATCATTATTTAGCGTTGTCCTATGTACCATAGTACTCTTTTCGTGCAACAAGGAAGAACCATTATCTGACCTTGACGACTTGAGAACACTGATTGCAAATTATAAAGACATGTGTATCTCAAGAAACATTATACCGGCAAGATCTAGAATTCAAACTGCATGGGGCACGATAATCACAACACCAGAGTACGACAGCAAAATCATATGGCTTGACCCATTGGGATATATGGACCAGGACCATCTCTGTACCTATGTTTTCCTTAACACTGAAACTATGATGTGGAAATCTATAGAGTCTATGGGGTGTATACCTCTGGGGTATGAAGGTCAACCTTTTGACTACAATTTTAACGAGGCTCTTCCCTCATATTTGACAGGTCCCTCTCTTGGGGCCGAAACAAAAAGCGTCAAGACACATGGCCCTCGTCCTTCAACAACGCCAGCAGAATCAGCACAAAATGTTTACTCCATTGTATTAAATTCAGGAGGTTCACCTATTTCAAATCTTAACTGCTATGTCGAAGACTGCAAAGATATCTATGGATTTCTTAAACACGACTGTGGCATCAGTGAAAATCATATTTATGTCCTTATGGGTGACGGAACTCATCCTGATAGTGATTGCTATGACGGAGCAGGCAGTTTTTCCAATACAAATCCTGATTTAGATGATGATGGTAATAATGACATCCTATTTGCTGCAACACCTATTAATTTAACATCTGTATTCAGCGCTATCAATGACGTTGCTTCTCAAGGAGATGTTTTGTTCTTGTATATTACAGGACCGGCTTCTGCCAGTGAAAATGTTTCTAATCTATTGTTCTGGAACAATGTTACTATAAGCAAATATACACTCGCATCATATCTTTCTCAGATCAAGCAGAAGATGATTATCAACATCCTAATTCAGTCTAGTCATTCCGGGTATTTTTCATCCTCGTCACTAGTTGGACAACAAGGAACTGTAACAACATCCTGCTCTCTTGGAGAAACCATTCATTATGATAATCTGAATTCGGCACATGCGTTTACGCTAGCTTGGATTAACGATCAAAGGTCCCATTATCATCGCAGCATCAAATCTTCATATCTGAATTCATCCCTTAACACTTCTTATATTGGCAACTCTCCATCCTATTTATCAGTTCCCGACAACTATGGAACGCAACATACGCTATATGGAACAAGTATACCGAATCCCATTTTGAGTGGTGCTTCTGATCTTCCTGACAACACCACCTACACTTATCATTTAACAAATGTTCAAGAAGACATGCATACTCAGTGGTCTGTCGGAGAAGGTTTGAGAATTGTTTCTTCCTCCAATGAACATGTGACAGTAAACGCCTCAATAACACAACCATATCTGTTGAACAGCCGGATATGTGCAAGTGTGCCTGAATGGTCTATCAGTCCAGTAAGTGTCAATATTTGGAAAAATGGAACCATCGTTTCCACCGATTTTCTTACTATTTCAGGATCTCCATCTTGTGGCACAATATCTTTACCTCCATCATATGAATTTAACACGTATTTCTTATGGGAGATAGGCAATTGTCAGCCTTTGTTTCAAGGCTACCCGTTCACTGACTATGAAGGTAACGAAACAGACACTCAGATTACAGCAGCAGTCAGCTTTATGACACCACTGCAAGAGCAGTTAAGGATAATTCAAACATTCACCTTTTAACCATGCTGGCCAATCATAGTCGTATAGCTTTAATTCTAGCTGCGTTCTGTACTTGTAGCTGCTACGAAAGCATCTCTCTAGAGCCACATGCAGAGACGCCAGTGGTCGTCCATTGCATTCTGACAGACACGACGACGACTCAGCAATTACAGCTATGCTTGGGGGCAAGCCCTTCTAGTGACAGTTATTTGCCCATAACAGACGGCATCATCACCATTACTGGCGACGGTGAGACTCATACTTTCAAACATGTTGACAATGGTATATGGGAAGCATATAGTTTTATGCCTTGCAACAATGTAAGATATGATCTGAGAATTGTCCGGGATGGCAAAGATATAACAGCATCTACCATATTTCCGGATATAATCAGGATTAAGGAAGAAAAGTTGAGATTTATTGACACGGTTACAATTGAAGATGAAGTGTTGAAGACAGGAAGATCTGCATGTGCCACAATGCTCGTAGATGCCGATGGCGAGCCCTACCTGCATGCATGTAATCTTTGGTGCATGACCAGAAGTCCAAGGGGTGTTCATGAAGAAGTAGGCTATATCCCCGGACATGAATATAGAAGCCAATACCTCATGACCACAAACGAGTATGCGGATAAATTCAATGTAACTCCGCTTTCATTCAACGACTTGTACTGCTTTTCACCAAATGGTCATCAAAACATGTTAGAGTGTTTGGACTCATTGTGGAAGCAGACTTGGGCACCAGGAGAAATACTTCCTAATGGCACTACCTACCACTATTCCATTGATTGGCTAATTAGTTGGAACCACACACTCCCAGAAGAAGTGGCATTTATGTCTCGGTTCTATCCTAGAAATCCTGTTTTCCGTGACGCCATCAGAATCGCATATCCCGAGAATTATTCAAATAGAGCACATGCGCCATATCCTTATATTGAATCCGAATTATCTTTCCTTATAATCGGTGATTTCAAGCCAGACGACCCATTAAGTTTAAAATGGCAGTCTATGTTTTTTAACCATATCGCTAATGGAGGAAAGAATTCAAGCATCAGGTACAAGGATATTATGATGTATGACTTCCATGTACTATCTGATGAATACGACTCATTCATGAAGGAACTATATATCAGAAAAATAAATCAGGATGATGGAAATGCTGTAGACATCCTTTACAATAAGGAAAATCTTCCTTGCAATATTCATGGTGGAAGGGGCATCTTTGGGGCACAGTCAATTCTCCGTTACTATGAATAGGATTCTTACATATATTATTTTCCTTTGTCTAATGACGGCTATCTCTGTCAATGTCTCTGGCCAAGAAACGATTAGAGATACTATCAAAGCGTCTATCAAGATAGACACTCGTAAAAGCCGTGTGTTTGAGCGCATTGTACCCGTTAAAGAGCTCTACAAGGGTGTAACCGCTACCGGTGAGCCTGACTACATGAAAGTCATTAAGCGTTTACCAGGCGTGACATGTGGTGCAGAAGGAAGCTCGGCTATTTATGTCAGAGGAGGAAATATGGGTAATAATATCACGACTTTGGATGGTGCTCCAATATATGGAGCTAGCCATTTGTTGGGGATGTTGTCTGTAATATCAAATGATGCGATTCAAGACATGAGATTCAAACTTGGAGGTTTTTCCGCTGACGAGGCAAATGTAACATCATCTAGAATGATCCTTTCCACGAAAGAAGGGGACATGGTTTCACATCATGCGGGTATTTCAATAAGCAACTTCATGATAGACGCCCATACAGATGGCTCAATCGCAAAGAATAAGTTGTCATATTTCGTTTCTGCAAGGTGGTCTCCTCTCCAATACGAGTTCAAGGCCATAGAACCAATGATCAATGTCATCTCAGATTTGAAAACATCCGTTTATGATGTGTTTGGAAAATTGACATTTAAAGTCTCTGATGGTAATACATTATCCGCATATCTACTGAATACATCTGACAATTACAGTTTTACTTATAAAACGGCCACAGACGAATTGGAATGGAGTAATCTGATCGGAAATCTTTCTTGGAAATGGATAATAAACCCGAACTTGACATCAAAAACACTATTCTATGTCAACAGATATTCAACGAGACAGAGTCAAATCATTCCTATGGGACTGTTTCACAACTCATTTGGGTTGATAAGTGAGACGGGAGAAATATCTATAAGTGAAAATCTTTGCTGGAAACCCAGTGAACCCGTAAGCATTTCTGTAGATTTGCGAGGTAATATATCTGGTTTTGTGCCAGGATCAAGCTATAGCCATGGTGGTTCAGTTTATCATGAAGACAAAACCCAAGCACTGTTCAAAAGTGGCTTGTTCTCATCAATCATAGCAGGTTCTTTACAATTGAATTATGCAAAAGGACCTATATCGGGACATCTTACAACACGATTGAACTATTATCAGATTCAGAGAGATAGTAAGAAGACCGCTAGTTATATTAAACCAGATTTCAATGTAAGGTTTGAATACAGTGTCAGTCCTTGGCTAGGCATTGAATCAACCTTCGATTCTATGTCTCAGTATTATCACACGTTAGAAGGATTGCCTATAGGGTGGTCAATGGACCTATTAGTACCTTCTACAGAGTCGATAGAGCCGGAACGGGCAAGACAAGAGTACATCGGACTTCATGTCTCGAAGAACGATCATTTTTTTTCATTCGGAGGATATATGAAAAACATGTATCAACTTGTGTACTTTCCAAAAGCTCAGGATCTATTCAAAGCATCTCTCTCTCAATGGGAAAATAATGTTATAACAGGATGCGGTATTTCTTTTGGCCTTGAGACACAATACAAGTACTCGTCTGACATAATCAACATCAATGTATCATATACATTATCAAAAACAAATCGTTGTTTTGAAGGTTTAAATGAAGGTTTGCCTTTTCCTGCAAAGTTTGATAGACGCAATGTTTTGAATGGTTCTCTCGACGTACCTCTGTTTACAAATGCTCGTAGACAATGTGGGGTTGAAGCATTCTTTACCTATCAATCCGGCAATTGGGAAACAGTAGCCGAAGGCCATTATGAATTCCCTCTTATCTCAGGAGGTTCAGTCACCTCTGATTATTTCGGAAAAGAAAACAATTATAGAATGCCAGCATATTCACGATGGGACATAGGTATATATCTTAGAACAAAAGGAAAAAAAATCAATCAAGACGTGAATTTTGGTCTGTTTAACTTGCTCAACAGGCACAACCCATTTCTAATATTATATAATTCTGACGAGCAAGAATGGAAACAGTTATCTTTACTACCGATTATGCCCAGCATATGGTATTCGTTGTATTTTTAACCATACTCAAAATCCAAGGTTGAGTTCAAGAGACAGGATGCGCTCAATTTCATTCAGGTTATCAGAAAAATGATTACCTTTATGGCATGGAGCTGTATCTCGAATCATACCTTACGGCCGGAGTGGGAGTGCTTGCGCTGCTGCTCGGACGCTTCCTCACAGGAAAGGTCTCTTTCCTGAGAAAGGTGTGCATTCCGGCTCCGGTGTCAGGGGGACTCATTTTCTCACTTCTGACCTTCGCGCTGTACAGCTTCTTCGGCATACAGATAGTATTTGACGGCACTCTGAAGGACATCTGCATGATGATCTTCTTCACTTCTGTGGGTTTCCAGTCGGATTTCTCAGTGATAAAGAAAGGCGGGAAGCCGCTGGCTATGATGGTGGCCCTAGTAGCCATCCTGATTGCCATACAGAATGGAGTGGCTGTGGGGATAGCCCGCCTGATGGGCGCCGACGCGCTGGTGGGGATGGCCGCAGGCTCCATCCCGATGTGCGGCGGCCACGGCACGGCGGGCGGCTTCAAGTCCCTGCTGGAGAGCATGGGGCTTGAAAATGCAGAATCCATCACCATGGCATGCGCCACCTTCGGCCTCATCGCAGGCTCGCTCATCGGCGGTCCGCTTGCGGAATCCATCATACGAGGCAAGAAACTGAATACCGCATCCGAAGACATCTCCATAGAGATCGAGGCGGAAAAAGCTTCGCCAGAGGCGAAGTCCATGAGGCTCGGTTCGGATGAAAAAGAGTACCAGAGACTCACCAGAGCCACATTCCAGCTCTTGCTTGCTATGGCATTGGGCTACCTCATCAGTAAGGCATTGGCATACACGGGCATCACATTCCCTACCTATTTCGGCTCACTGATCGCCGCCGCCCTCATGCGAAATATCTCCGAGCACGCATCGTGGAGCCCACGCATGGAGATGGGCAGCATCGTGTCGATAGGCAATGTCTGCCTCTCCCTTTTCCTTGGCATGGCAATGATCTCGCTCAGGCTGTGGGAGCTCTCGAACCTCGCACTCACGCTCGTGGTCATCCTGCTTGCGCACATCCTCATCATCGCGCTCTTCTCTCGCTGCGTGGCATTCCCGCTGCTCGGGCGCGACTACGACGCCGCAGTCCTTGTGAGCGGACTGTGCGGCTTCGGTCTCGGCGCGACGCCAAACGCCATGGCGAACATGTCTGCAGTATGCAACAAATACAGCTATGCAGTGAAACCATTCATCATCGTCCCACTCATCGGAGCGATGTTCGTCGATATCATAAATACCACAATAATTTCACTATTCCTAAGTTTCATTTAATTATGGAAAGAACACTTGTTATACTGAAACCCAGCACCGTCCAGAGGGGACTCATGGGCGAAGTAATCTCTCGTTTCGAAAAGAAGGGACTCAAGATTATCGCAATGAAGATGTACCGCTTCACCAAGGAAAAGTGCGCAGAACACTATGCCCACCTCGTGGACAAGCCATTCTACCCTTTCGTTGAGGGTTCAATGATGGCAGCCCCTGTAGTCCTCATGTGTATCGAGGGCGTTGAGGCTGTGGAAGTAGTAAGACTTATGACAGGCTGCACAAACGGCCGCAAGGCTGCCCCTGGCACCGTACGCGGCGACTTCTGCATGAGCGGTCAGGAGAACATAATCCACGCATCAGACTCGCCCGAGAATGCAGAAATCGAGCTGAAGCGCTTCTTCGCAGAAGAAGACTACTTCGAGTACGAGACCCCACTCAGACCATTCCTCTACTCTCCAGACTGGAAATAATCTTTCCCGCCTACAGTAGATGTAGCTTCTCAAGAAGATTCGTAGCGAAAATGACTACGATGACCACAGGTGCAATGAACCTGATGAAGAAGTAAACCACGTCGAAGATTCGGGCATTGCCCTTGAGGGTGCCACCATTGGTAAACTCATCCTTGACGTCGGCCTTCTTCATCTTCCAGCCCACGAAGAGCACAAACAGCAAGCTGCCGAAGGTCATGAGGAAGTCAGAGGTCATGTGGTCACACAGATCAAATATCGTTGCGCCGAAGATGTGAAAGTCTGCGAGCGGTCCGTATGACAGCGAGCAGAGCACACCCAGAGCCCAACAGCCAGAAAAGAGGATGAGCGTCGCCTTCATGCGGCTCATCTTCTTTTCGTCTACAAGCCACGCCACACCAGTCTCAAGCATTGATACAGAAGAAGTGAGAGCAGCGAAAAGGATGGTGACGAAGAAGAGTATGGCCACTATGTTGCTTACCATAGGAGCGCTTGAGCCCATGGTGGAGAAGATGAATGGAAGGGTCTCAAAGATGAGGCCTGGGCCGGCTCCAGGCTCGATGCCAGCAGCAAACACGGCAGGCATGATGGCGAAGCCAGCGATGATGGCAAAGAGGACATCAAACACCGAAGTGTAAAGTCCAGTAGCCAGGAGGTTCTCAGATTTCTTCAGATATGACGCATAGGTAAGGATACATCCCACGCCCAGGGAGAGCGAGAAGAAGCTCTGTCCCATGGCCGAAAGCATTGCCGCGCCAGTAAGCTTTGAGAAATCAGGCTTGACCATATATTCTATGCCCGCAGCAGCTCCCGGAAGTGTGAGGGAATATACCATGATCATAAGCACGAGCACAAAGAGCACTGGCGTGGTGATCTTCGTGAACTTCTCGATGCCCTTGCGGACGCCGGCGATAACCACGACGGCATTGATCGCCATAAAGAGTGTGTGCAGGAAAAGTGGCTTCCAAGTGCCTGTGATGAAGTTTCCGAAGATAGCACTATGGCCATCACGTGACACAGCAGGGTCCGTGAAAGAGAAGGTCAATGACTTGAAGAGGTACTCGATGGACCATCCACCCACAACGCTATAGTATGAGAGGATGATGAGAGGGGTGAAGACTGTAAGCAGTCCCATCCACTTCCACGATGTACCGGGAGCAAGCTTATCCATGGCTGGGAATGTGCTCTGCTGAGTCCTCTTTCCGATGATGGACTCAGCGATGAAGATAGGGATGCATAGCATCACGGCGCACAGCAGATAGACGATGATGAACGCTGCGCCACCATTCTGTCCCACCATATATGGGAAGCGCCAGATATTTCCGAGGCCAATGGCCGAGCCCGCCATTGCCAGCACAGCAGTCGTACGACTGCCGAAATTTTCTCTATTCGATGCCATAAGCTAAAGAATGAAATTCGAGATGAAGATGAGAAGGACTGCCACAGGAGCCACCCACTTGATGAGGAAATAGAGCACAGGGAAGAGCTTGGCATTGCCCTTCAGCGCGCCTGAATTCGTGATTTCTTCACGGACATCTTCCTTTTTAAGGACAAAGCCCACGAAGACAACCACTGCAAATGCAGCGATGAGAAGCAGGATGTTCGAAGCGAACCAGTCGAGAAGGTCGAAGATGCCCTTAGACATGATCTGGAACTCGCTGAGCGGGCCGAACGAGAGCGAGCAGAATACTCCCACCACGCCACAGATGACAAAGATGATGGCGCTCGCTACTGGGCGCGACATGCGCGTCTTCTCGTGCAGATACGCCACGCCGACCTCAATCAGCGAAATGCATGAAGTCATCGCAGCTACTGTGATGGTAAGGAAAAAGAGTATGGCACAGATGGAGCTGATGACTGGCAATGTATCACCCATCTTCGAGAAAATGAATGGCACGCTCTGGAAGATGAGAGAAGGACCAGCTCCAGGTTCGATGCCCGCAGAGAAGACTGCAGGCATGATGGCGAAGCCGGCCATGATGGCAAAGAGAAGGTCAGAGATGGCAGTGCCGAAGCTCGACGCGACTATGTTTTCCTTCTTCTGAACGTATGAACCATAGGTGATGATGCAGCCCATACCCAGCGACAGCGAGTAAAAACTCTGTCCCAATGCATAAGCGAAGGTGCTAGGAGTGATCTGTGAGAAATCTGGCTTGAGAAGATACTTCACGCCAGCACCCGCACCAGGAAGGCTCACCGAGTAGATGAGGATTACGAGCACCATGAGGAACAGCACGGGGATGCTGTACTTGCTGAATATCTCGATACCGGCCTTCACGCCGCAAGCCACGATGGCGCAGCACGCAGCGAGGAACGCGAAGTGCGCGATGAGCGGCGTCCAAGGCGACGATATGAAGGATCCAAAGGCGCCAGTGACCACGTCAGGAGAGTCCTTGATGAAATCCAATGTACAAGCCTTCACAAAGAAACTTACAGACCATCCTCCGATCACGCTATAGTATGACGCGATGAGAAGTGGTGTGAAGACAAGGATGAAACCAAAGGCTTTCCAGAACTTGCTCTCAGGAGCCAATGCTCCGAGGGCGAGGCGCGCACTGCTGTGGCTCTTGCGGCCCACGGTCACTTCCGCCACAAATAATGGCAAAGACACCAGCAGCGTGCAGAAAATGTAAATGAGCACAAAGGCAGCACCTCCATGCTCTCCCACCATGTACGGGAAACGCCAGATATTGCCTAAACCAATGGCCGAGCCAGCCATGGCGAGGATCACTGCGAGACGTCCTCCGAAGTTTTCTCTTGGATGTTCCATAAGTTCGTTTTAATGTATGTAGTGAATTCCATCGTCACCCCCGACTCCTCATCGGTGACCATTGGTTCCACGGATACCTTCTCCCAGACTGTGGGGTCAATCTCAGGGAAGTATGCATCCGCATCCTCGATGGTGGTGTGGACGTGAGTGACGTATAGTTTGTCCATGTCGTTCATAGCAGCCTTGTAGATAGATGCGCCACCTATCACAAAGCACCTCTCAGCGCCTTCTGCGGCAGCGTAAGCCTCTTCAAGCGACCTCACCACGGTGACTCCCTCGATAGGGCCAGAAGTCCTCGACAGCACTATGTTCTGCCTCTTGGGAAGCGGACGGCCGATGGAGAGGTATGTGGCACGCCCCATGATGACAGGGCAGCCAATGGTGGTCTTCTTGAAGAACTTGAGATCGGCAGGAAGATGCCAAGGCAAGTCGTTTCCCTTGCCTATCGCCATATTATCCGCCACTGCTACTATGATGCACTTTTCCATATCGCTTACACTGCTACTGGCGCCTTGATGGCTGGCCATGGGTCATAATCCTCGAGAGTGAAGTCCTCGTACTTGAAGTCGAAGATGCTCTTCACCTCTGGATTCAACTTCATCTTAGGCAGGGCGCGAGGCTCCCTGGAGAGCTGTGTCTCCACCTGCTCGAAATGATTAAGATAGATATGGGTGTCGCCCGTCGTATGGATGAACTCGCCTGGCTGCAAGCCGCAGACCTGGGCGATCATCATGGTGAGAAGGGCGTATGATGCTATATTGAATGGCACGCCGAGGAAGGTGTCCGCGCTACGCTGATACAGCTGGCAAGAAAGCTTGCCGTCTGCCACATAGAACTGGAAAAGGCAATGACATGGTGGCAATGCCATCTTATCCACATCGCCTGGATTCCACGCGCAAACCAGCATTCTACGGCTGTCAGGATGGTTCTTGATCGTATCAATCACCTGCGAAAGCTGGTCTACACAGCGCCCATCGGCGGTCTCCCAGCTGCGCCACTGATGGCCGTATACTGGGCCCAGATCGCCATTTTCGTCTGCCCACTCGTCCCAGATGGTCACCTTGTGATCCTGGAGATACTTTACATTTGTGTCTCCAGCGATAAACCACAGGAGCTCATATATGATGGACTTGAGGTGCACCTTCTTCGTGGTGAGAAGAGGAAAGCCCTCGCTAAGGTCAAATCTCATCTGGTAGCCGAACACGCTCTTCGTGCCGACTCCAGTACGGTCTGTTTTCACGGCGCCGTTCTCATAGATGTGGCGCAAAAGATCCAGGTACTGCTTCATAGTCTATTCTTCTACCTTGAATGCAAAGATGATGGCCTCTTCGAAGACCTCGCCTGGGCGAAGCACGGTGCTTGGATACTCAGGCTTGTTCGGAGAGTCTGGATAGTGCTGACACTCGATGGCCACGCCGTCGTAGTCGGCGTAGACATGGCCATTGTGGCCCTCTGCGCAGCCTGCAAGCCAGTTTCCGGTGTAGATCTGGACGCCTGGCTGCGTCGTGCAGACCTCGAGCACGCGACCGCTCTTCTCAGAGCGAAGGGTCGCTGCGGTCTGCAGCTGGCCAGGCTCGTAGCCGTCGATGACGAAGCAGCAGTCGTAGCCCTTGCCGTAGTTCAGCGCTGGGAAGTCTGCCTTGATGTCGCGTCCGAGAGGCTTCTCGTTCACGAAGTCCATAGGGGTGCCAGCCACAGGCTGAGAGTCACCCTCTGGGATGAGTGAATCCGATGTAGGGAGATACTCCGACGCATTCAGCGTGAGAAGGTGGTTCAGCACGGTGCCGCTTCCCTCGCCGTCAAGGTTGAAGTAAGCATGGTTCGTGAGGTTCACCACGGTAGGTGCGTCACACTCCGCAGTGAAGGTGAGGCGGAGCTCGCAGTCGTCGCTCCACTCATAGTGCGCGACTACCTTCAGCGCTCCTGGGTAGCCCATCTCGCCGTCCTCTGAGAAATACATGAACTCTACGGCTTCTCCATCCTCACGGCTCTCCCAGATACGGTTCTGGAAGCCATCAGGGCCACCATGAAGGTGGTTCGGACCATTGTTTATCGGAAGCTCATACTCCTTCTCGTCGAGGGTGAACTTACCGAGGGCTATACGGTTTGCATAGCGGCCTGGGCACTTTCCGAAGCATGGGCCATCACCCATGTATGCGAGTGGGTCATCGTATCCGAGCACTACGTCGGCAAGGACTCCATCCTTGTCAGGGACATTGATAGAAACGATGCCGGCACCCAGCTCAGAGAGCACTACAGATGCGCCAGAGGCATTTGTGATGGTGTATTTGTGGATGGGTTTCCCGCACTGTGCGGTGCCCCAGAGTTCTTTCTTTATCATTGGGCTGTAACTAGATTATCAAGCATCTCAAGGACCTTCTCCTGAGGAGCGTCCTTCAATATCACATTTTTCTGCTCGTCGAGCACGTACAGGGACGGGATCGCCCTTACATTGTATGTGAGATCCTGGCGGATGGTGAAGGTCGGGTCGTAACCATTGAACCAGGAAGTAGGATATGCCTCCTGATACTCCTTCCACTTGTCGATCTCCTCGTCGATGTAGACATTCACGATGGCGAGCTCCCCTCTCTCTATCATGTCCACAAGGTACATACGTGCCATTAGCGACTCTATGATCTCGCGGCAGGATGGGCATCCGGGATTCGAGAAGAAGAGGATGGTAAGCGGCGCCTTCACGCTGTAGAGGGTGCGGGTGCGACCATCCATCTGCTTGAACACGAAGTCTGCGGCCTTGGTGCCGCGCTGGTTCAGGGCGCACATCTGTGCATCATGAAGATAGGCTCCCTTTCTGGAAGCAGGGATCAGCGAAGTGCCCGCAAGCTTTCTCGCATATGCCCCGTAGATATCCTCGTCACGCACTGGAGAGTTCGGGTCATACAGGTACCTGTCCATAAGGTCGATGACTTTCTGTGTGGTGGTGGACAATGAATCCGTGGCCTTGAAAGTCTCGAGCTTCGACACCAGGGTGACCACCGACTTGCGCGCCTCAGGGAGCGACGCCTGGCCGAGTATCGTGGTGTAGAGGCCAACGGCCGACTCCAGCTCCTCGCCGCTGACACCGCTGAACACGAGGGTGTCGCTGTAGAGACCCGGCTTCAGGAATCCATCCCAGAAATGATCCAGGATATAGGCATGCCTCTCCTCCTGGGTGGAGCAGATGGTAGGTACCTGGACCTGAGGGAAAGGTCTCGTCTGAGACTCAGGCTTATGCGAAGAACCCGTCTGACGGCACGAGCCGCAGACGAGCACTATCGCTGAAATAAGTATGATCCGACGTACTAAACTATTCATCCACAAGTGCTTCCGAGATATTGATAATGAAATCACCTATCTTCTCGAGCTCACCCACGATATCCATGTAGAAGACACCTACCTGGTAACGATAGTCAGGGTTATCAAGGTTTACAAGATGCTCCTCGCGGAGATAGTTTCTATACTCGTTGATGTTATACTCGGCTGTCTTTGCATTCGAGATGTCCTTGAGGTCAAACTCTGAAGACTTCAGGTTCTCCACCATCACGTCGTACGCCTTCTCCACGAGATCCATCATCTTGTTCAGCTTCTTGAGCATGTCTTCATCAAATGACTTTCCGTGGGCATAGGTACGCTTGAGCATACGGCCGATAGCCTCACCAGAATCTCCAAGGCTCTCCATCTCGCCGATGATCTTATAAAGCATCTTGATGCGGGCAGAGGTTGATGAACTTACATCACGCTTACCTACCTCACCGAGGTAGTTTGCGATCTCGAGTTCTATCTTGTCGGTGATCTCCTCATACTTCACGAGCTTGTCGAGGATCTCATCGTACTTGTCAGAATTCCTCTCGTTCACTGCGC
Organism: Bacteroidales bacterium; assembly: GCA_024398075.1. Classification (GTDB taxonomy): domain Bacteria; phylum Bacteroidota; class Bacteroidia; order Bacteroidales; family UBA932; genus Cryptobacteroides. Next base: position 73,699 of record JAKSJM010000002.1, read on the forward strand.
TTCTGATGTACTTGAAGCCCTGTGCGCAGATCTCACCGAAATGCACGAGCTCGTGACGAGCCTCGTTTATGCTGAGCTCTGCAGTACCCATAGGACCACCTGCGATATACTTGAGGCGGAACTCCTCCTTACCCTCCTTAGGTGAAGGAACCATCCACTTGACGATCTTCTCGAGCAATGGAATGAACCAGATGAGGATACAGGTGTTGATGAGGTTGAACAAGGTATGGAGCACTGCGACGCAGTATGGAAGAGATCCTGCCATCTCACTGTTGTGGTCGATCATGGCCTGTGCACCCGCGCCGGCAGCATCGATCTGTGCCTGAGAGTAGATCGAGGTAGTCACAGGATTCATGAAGCCAAGGCTCTCCACGATGTTTCCGATGAGGTTAAGGAACGGATGGAAGAGGCAGAACACCCAGACTACTCCGAATACATTGAACAGCATGTGCGAGCGAGCTGTACGCTTCGCAGAGGCATTTGCCACTGATGCCGCGATGTTTGATGTGATGGTTGTACCAATGTTTTCGCCAAGCACCATCGCTGCGGCCAGTTCAAATGGGATCACGCCGAATGCCACGAACATCATGGTGAGCGACATGGTCGCTGCAGATGACTGGAGGCAGAGGGTCATGACGGCACCAATGACCATGAAAAGGAGGATGGAACCTACGCCGAACTGTGTGAGAGGAGCGAGGAAAACGCGGACAGCATCACTTGAGAGAAGAGGATAGGCGGTCTCCTTGAGGGTGCTGAGACCCAGGAAGAGGAGTGCGAATCCCATGAGGAACTCTCCGATGTTATGGTTCTTCGTACCCTTGAATGAGAGGAACAGGAATGCGAAGAACATCATAGGGATGGCTATCGCACCGAGGCTGAATGAGCCGTCAAATGAAAGGGCGAAGAGCCAAGCCGTAACTGTCGTTCCGATGTTTGCACCCATGATGACTCCGATAGCATTTGCGAGGCCGAGAAGTCCGGCGTTCACAAAGCTCACGAGCATGAGTGTAGTGGCAGTCGAAGACTGCACGAGTGCTGTCACCACGATACCGGTGAGTACGCACTTAAATCTGTTTGAGGTCATCTTGGCAAGGAAAGATCTCATGGAATCTCCTGCCAGTTTCTGAAGTCCACCGCTCATCAGGGACATTCCGTAAAGGAACATGCCCAGGCAACCGAGCATCTTAAGGACTGCGAACAAAGTCTGCATATAAATTAGAATCAAAAATTCGCTCTAAGTTACACAAAATTATTAGTTTTGTAATATAATGAGCCTTAGAAGAATCATCATAACTATAGCTTCAGCTATAATTGCCATCTCTGCACATGCCCAAATATACACCTCAGGAAACAATCCTTGGGGAAAGAAGTGGTATCAGGTAGAGACGAATAACTATAGGATAGTATATCCGGAAGGACTTGATTCATTGGCCGTTGAGTATGGAAAATCACTGGAAAAATATAAAGTTTCCGTCGGCAGGAGCATAGGCTATTGCCCGAATCAGTCATATCGCTCGAAGATGCCCGTGATCCTGGAAGGATTCAGGGCAGATGCCAATGGTTCCGTGATCTGGACACCACGAAGGATGCTGCTCTACACTGGAGCGGAGGGCGTGAACCCAGACCCTATGCCATGGATAGACCAGCTCACCATCCACGAGTCGCGCCATGTGGCGCAGCTGCAGTTCACGCACGACGGTCACTACAGATGGATGCATATTCTCAGCGGCGAGCTGATAGCTGGCGGCCTTTCCGGTCTCTACGGCGGGCGCATGTTCTTCGAGGGAGACGCAGTGGTCGCAGAGACCGGCCTCACGAAGTTCGGCCGCGGCCGCAGCGCCGATTTCCTGGAGAGCTACAGGGTAGCATTGGACCACGGGGACTGGAGAGACTGGTATAGATGGAGATACGGCTCCATACGCACATATACCCCGGACATCTACAAGACAGGCTACGTCACCTACGCCGGAGCAAGGTATGTCCATGACGACGCCCTCGTGGTGAAAACCTACTACGACATGCTCATGGACTGCAAATGGCCATTCCCTATCCACCATTTCGGAAGGTCACTAAGAAAGACTATTGGCATAGGAGGAAATCAGACCTTCAAGATGACAGAGGAAGCACTACAGGACATCTGGGAGGCGAACGAGCAGCAGAGGGGGCCATTTGCGAAGGACTCCACCATCACCGCTCCGATGAGATGGCACACCGAATACAATGGTACCGCTGTCGCAGGACATAACATCTACGCCATCAAAAGTGGCTATGCCATTTCGCCACGACTGGTCATGATAGCCCCACACGGCGAAGAGCAGACCGTGTGCGCATTCTCCCCTGTCACGAGCTCATTGAACTACTCAGATAGCCTCGGAAGGCTATACTGGAGCGAGGTGGTAGGTGACCCACGATGGGAGATGAAAAGCACATCGAGGGTGCGCTATCTCGACCCTGTGAGCGGGAGAAAAGTAAGCATTACACATAGCGGAAGGTTCTATAACCCAAGCCCTTACGGGCGTCTTATCAGCGTCACGGAATATCCTTTCGAGGGAGGTTCAGCAGTCTGCATCATGGACGGCGACGACGGCACCATCAAGCAGCGCATCGCCGCGCCTGACTCCCTCCAGATAGTGGAGACGGCGGCGCTCGGAGAGCACCTCTATGCGAGCGGCATCACCCCTTCGGGCTTCGGCATCTTCTGCGTGGACGAAGGCTTCCGTACCGTCGTGAAGCCGCTCTCCGTAAAGATCAGAAAACTTCGCTCTCGTGAAGGGAAACTCTACTACACGAGCGACCTCAACGGAGCTCGCGAAGTGTATTCAGTCACCGAAGATGGAGAGGTCACTCAGGTGACAAACACCATCTACGGCGTGTCGGATTTCGCTTTCTCAGATGGCCAGGAGGGCATCATCTACTCTTCTCTCGATGCCGACGGGCGCATGATAAGGCATGGCGAGATGGTATCAAAAGAGCCTTCTGAGCTTTGGGAGCATCCTTTCGCCACCAAGCTCAGCGAGCAGGAGGCGCAGCTCGCAGGAGCGCAGCCGCAGGAGCCGGACACGACAGTGTCGGCGCCTGTCCGCTACCGCATGCCACTACATGCCCTGAAGGTGCACTCGTGGCTGCCTGTCTATGTCGACTATGACTTCGTGGAAAATGTCTCCCTGGACCAGATATACACATCCATCATGCCTGGCGCGACGCTCATGTTCCAGAACGACCTTGAGAGCGTCTTCGGTATGGCGGGAGTGTCATACATGCCAGACAGCTACTCGGGCAAATGGAGACCTGCAGGGCATCTGAATGCCATTTTCAGAGGTCTGTACCCTGTGATCGAGACATCTTTCGACATAGGTGAAAGAAACGCTTTCAGCTACAGATATTTCAGCATCAAGACCCCTACCAGAAGAGGCTACAAGATAGAGGGACATCAGGACGAGAGGGTGGCCGTGAATGGCACGGTCAAGACCTACATCCCACTCACATTCTCCTCCGGAGGCTGGTATAGGGGCATCACGCCGCAGCTCTCATTCAGTATGTCCAATGATGCCTTCCTTACGAGCACATTGGTCCTCAACGGACATAGGACCATCGGCCCGGGAGGCGAGGTTACATTCCTTGAGGAGGTCAAGCCGGGAGATGTGAAATACCTTAGCCGCTTCGTGGCGAGCCTTCGCGGCTATACGATGCGAAGCACCCCGAAGGCGGGCGTCTACCCTGAATGGGGCATAGGCGCCGAAGTGGGCCGTGGCGGACGTATCGGACTGGGAGATTTCTACTCCCACGGCACCTACGGCTATGTGTATGGCTACCTGCCCGGATTCCTGCCTTCGCACGGAATCAGGCTCTCCGCCATCGCACAGCAGCTGGATACGGATGCATTGGTAAACAGCGGCTATGTATCCTTCATGCCAAGAGGTTTTGAGTCCTCAGCCGCCTCGAGCCTCATCACCGGAAGCACGCCGTCGCAGCTTCGCATCACCAGCGACTACAAGGCCACTGCCGGGCCTATGGACGTGTCACTGCTGAGCCCATACATCTACATCAGGAACCTCGAGCTGGGTGTGCATTATGACTACACCTCATTCAGCGGCGGCACCTCGACGGCGAAGGGAGCCCTGAACAAGGGCAGCCTCTACAGCGCCGGTTTCAGCGCAGCGGCTCACATCATGCAGATCGTGGGCATGTCGCTCGACTGCACCATAGGCGTGGAGTGCTCCTACAACGGAGGCTCCGCCTTCCCTATCCTTCAGCAGAAGGAACTAATAGACAATCACTTCCACATAGGATTAATCTTTAAGACAGACATTAGATAGCATATGGCACTTTCATCATCAGTACCCGTAATATGTAGACACTGTGGTGGTACCCACGATATACACATCTATAGCAGCATCAATGTTTCCGAGTCCCCAGAACTGCGTGAAAAAGTCATGGACGGAAGCATCTTCTCCTGGGAATGCCCCAGCTGCGCGAAGACAAACTACATCCGCTACCAGACCCTCTACCACGACCCAGACCAGAAGGTCATGGTCTGGCTCACCCAGGGCGACCTTGAGCTCGAGGCCAAGGCCGCAGCCATAGCCCAGATGGAAGAGATGAAGGCGTACACGCTTCGCTTCGTGGACGAGCCTGGCGAGTTCATCGAGAAGGCGAAGATCTTCAGCGCCGGTCTCGACGACGTGGTGATGGAGATGTGCAAGTACGTCACCAAGATGGAGCTTGGCGAGAAGGAGCCTGCCAAGGCGGAGGCGCTCATGAACGCCGCCTTCAAGTTCCTGAAGATGGAGGGTGCCGACAACGAGATCACCCTCGCCTACCCTATGGACGGCCAGATGCAGATGGTCGTGATAGGGTTCAATGTCTACGAGGACTGCCGTGGCATCGTGCAGCGCAACCCTCACATGCGCGAAGCCGCCACAGGCTTCTGCCATATAGACGCAAACTGGTTATCAAAATACATAAGTCAATAAGCCATGAACGCACCTAAACTGAATGCCATCATCGCAGGGACATTGGTCACTTTCGCAGCGACATGCTGCCACAAGGCACCCGAAACCAAGGGAGACCTCGCCTTCCTTGAACTCCAGGGAGACGTGAAGTCCATGACCAATGACTTGGAGTACACATTTGACAAGGAAGGGCTTCTCTATGCGGAAGGGATGAAGGATACACTCGACTTCGAGGGCAAGAGATGCATAAACCTTGAGAATGGATATGAGCAGATGACAAGCATTGCGAAGCCATTCTCACGCACATACGACGAAAATGGTAGATTGGTAGAAATCTACCCTTCATACGAGAGCATGCAGTGCATCAGCTACAATGAAGACGGCACCGTCTCTGAGCTGGAGTGGTTTGATGAGGGCTACTCGGGAAAGGTTTGCTATGAGTATAAGGATGGATTTGTGAGACACACGACCATGTACGATTTCGGCTTCCAGGAAGAGGAAGGCGTGGTGACCACAAGCGATGTGATAGCCTATGATGTCGACACGAAGGGCAACTGGACGCGACGCTTCGTGCTTTATCGTGACTCTGAGGGCAATGTTACCGACCATGTGCTGGAGACACGCCAGATCCAGTATTTCAGCGGCCGTTCCACCCTGGACCCATCCCGCAGCAAGCTGCTTCTGACCGGCTCTGTAGGGGCGTCAGACATGATCATTGGCCTTAATGCGTTTGATGGCGAAGAGCCACTTGGCATGATGATCTACAAGAACCGCATCTACACCATCACCGACGCCGACTGCAGCTTCCTAACCCTCAGGCTGACAGCGCGCCGCCTCGACGGCAAGGGTCGCGACACCCTGATCGAGGGCAGCCTCAGCGCGAAGCCTGACAAGTCGGAGACATTGACCTACGACGCCACAGTGCGCGAGTCGGTTCTTATCAATGGCCTTGAGCAGTTCACGCCCGAGGTCCACATATCACTCTCCCGATAAAGAAAAAACCACAGCGGCCGGGCGTCTTCCCGAGAAGGCAGCAGCCTTCTCTAATGCACCCTGTCACCGCTGTGGCTAAATGTTTATGTACTAAGTGCTAGAGCTTTCTGGCGCCGTCTGAGATAACTACGTCGTATACCTTCGGAGCGTGGCCGAACTCGGCCTCGAACTGCTCCTTGGCTGCAGAGATGAACGGCTCGTAGAGCTCATCCTTCACGAGGTTGATGGTGCAGCCACCGAAGCCACCGCCCATCACGCGTGAACCTGTGACGTCGTACTTCCTCGCAAGCTTGTTCAGGAAGTCGAGTTCCTCGCAGCTTACCTCGTAGAGCTTGCTCATGCCGAAGTGGGTCTGGTACATCATCTCACCCACGGTCTCGTAGTCGTCACGCTCCAGGGCATCGCACACGTCAAGCACGCGCTGCATCTCACCGATCACATACTCCGCGCGGATGAAGTCCTCCTGGCTGATCTCCTCACGAACCTCGTCGAGCCAGATGCGCTTCGCATCGCTCAGGAACTCCACCTCTGGATGGTTCTTTCTGATCGCTGCCGCTGCCTTCTCGCAAGACTCGCGACGCTTGTTGTATGCTGAAGAGGCGAGCTCATGCTTCACGCAAGAGTCCACGAGAACAAGTCTGTAGCCCTTAGGATTGAATGGGAAATACTTGTATTCCAATGTCTTGCAGTTAAGACGAATGAGGCAGCCTGCCTTGCCGAAGCAAGAAGCGAACTGGTCCATGATGCCGCACTTCACACCGCAGTAGTTGTGCTCGGTGCTCTGGCCTATCTTTGCAAGCTCGAACTTGTCGATGCCGTTCTGGAAGATATCATTGAGCGCAAACGCGAAGGTGCTCTCAAGCGCTGCCGACGATGAGAGACCTGCTCCGAGAGGAACGTCACCTGCGAAAACACAGTCGAAGCCCTCCACCTTTCCGCCTCTCTTGATGGTCTCGCGGCACACGCCGAACACGTAGCATGCCCATGCCTGAGCTGGCTTATCTTCTTCGTTGAGGCCGAACTCGCAGTACTCGTCATAATCGAGCGAGTAAGCCTTCACCTTGTTTGTGCCATTCACCTTGATGGCCGCCATGATGCCCTTGTCGATGGCGCCTGGGAACACGAAACCGCCGTTGTAGTCGGTGTGCTCACCGATGAGGTTGATACGTCCTGCAGATGCATAGATGTCTCCCTCGCAGCCGAAAAGGGTCTGGAACTTGGTCTGAATTCTTTCTTTCATTGTATCAGATTTTAGCATTATTATTTATAAAGATCATTGTTCTGAAGGTCAATCCTCGTAGCCGTTTGGATTCTTCTTCTGGAAGTTCCAGCTGTCACGGCACATCTCCTCGATGCCGAACTTTGCCTCCCATCCGAGTTCATCCTTAGCCTTCGCCGGATCACAGTAGCAGGTGGCGATGTCGCCTGGACGACGAGGTTTGATGGAGTAAGGGACCTTGAGACCATTGGCCTTCTCAAACGCCTTGACCACATCAAGCACTGAGTAACCGTGACCAGTACCTAGGTTGTAAATAGCGAGACCCTTGTTCTCCTGGATGGCCTTGAGGGCGCATACATGGCCGCACGCAAGGTCCACGACATGGATGTAGTCGCGCACACCGGTGCCGTCTGGGGTGTCATAGTCGTCGCCGAAGACGCCAAGCTCCTTGCGTATGCCAATGGCCGTCTGGGTGATGTAAGGCATGAGATTGTTTGGAATGCCGTTTGGATTCTCGCCGATAAGGCCTGACTCATGCGCTCCGATAGGATTGAAGTAGCGCAGAAGCACCACGTTCCATTCCGGATCAGCCTTCTGGATGTCCATGAGGACCTGCTCAAGCATTGACTTGGTCCATCCGTATGGGTTCGTGCACTGTCCCTTCGGGCAATCCTCCGTGATAGGGATGATGGCAGGGTCGCCGTAGACGGTCGCACTGGATGAGAAGATGATGTTCTTGCAGCCATGCTTGCGCATCACGTCCACGAGCACGAACACGCCATTCATGTTGTTCTCATAGTACTCCAAAGGCTTGGATACAGACTCGCCCACTGCCTTGAGGCCGGCGAAGTTGATGACTGCGTCGATCTTGTGGTCTGTGAAGATCTTGTCCATGGCGGCGCGGTCGCGCACGTCCGCCTCCACGAAGGGGATTTCCTTCCCGATGATGGACTCCACCCTCTTAAGTGCTTCCATCTTCGAGTTATAGAGATTGTCGACCACCACGACGTCGTGGCCGGCCTTGTCCAGTTCAATTATTGTGTGGCTACCGATATAACCGGCGCCACCGGTTAAAAGTATAGTCATATGATCAAATTTTAGCATTATTATCAATCAACAAATATAACAATTCTCACCGATTATCAAAACTCAATATCACCTATCTCGACCAGAATGGGGTTACCATTTAGCGTTTGATATCGTCCCAGTCATCCGAGCGGAAAGGACCTACAGGGATGCCGTAATTGTTGAATAGCGTAGCCTCAGCCCAGTTACGGAAGGCATAACGTACAGCCACTGGATGCTCAACCTCAGGGCTCTGACCGCTGCAGAACCAAACTTCGCCGAGAAGGACATTGCTCAGCACTGTCTTGTCTCCGTCATTGAAGCACACAGTGTATGGGCCACCAGCCTCGCAGGTAGGTATCCTGACAAGGAACTTTCCGTTCTCATCAGCCACCGCACTTACGCTCTTCTTGGACCACGAGCCGTTCACAACCACCTTGCGTCCTGGTGTCGTCCACCCCCACAGAGCAGCGTCACTGTTCTGCTGCAGGACCATATTGTCAGAAATGAATGAAGGGAGCTCCACCTTCGCCAGCAACGGCAAAGCACAAAGGACTCCGGTCAGCGCTGTCAAAAATCTTTTCATAATGCTTAAAGTTTCTTATAATCACCAGAAGGTACTTGCCCAGAGCAATGATATCGCTACGATAAAAGATCTTTTCATTAATTCGTAAATGGCATGCTGTCAGCACGGCTGAATCGATAGATACAAGTATGCGTATATTCCTCTCCTGGACGAAGCACTGTGTCGCAGAAGCCCTCGTGATTGATACTATCTGGCCATTTCTGGGTTTCCAGAGCAAGAGAGCATCTGAAACCGATAGGATTTCCGAACTTATCGGTAGTAGTACCGTCAAAGAAGTTGCCACAGTAGAACTGAAGGCCTGGCTGATCGGTAAGGACCTCAAGAATACGGCCTGACTCAGGCTCATAAAGCCTAGCAGCAAGCTCCACGCCCTCGCAGGTCTTGTCAAGGCACCAGTTGTGATCGTAGCCATGACCGTTAGCGAGCTGCTGGTCCTCAACATTGACATCGCGGCCAATCGCCTTGGCAGTACGGAAATCCAGAGGCGAACCATCAAGAGAAACAATCTCTCCCGTCGGGATGAGAAGTTCATCAACCGGAGTGGTGCGGGAAGCATTGATCTTAATCTCATGGTCCAGGATGCTCTTGGAAGAGTCTCCTGTGAGGTTGAAGAACGCATGGTTAGTGAGGTTCACTGGCATCGCCTTGTCTGTCTGAGCCTCATAGTCGATACGGAATTCATTGCCGCTGGTGAGAGTATAAGTCATCTTGATGCTGAGCTTGCCTGGCCAATTGTCGATGCCGGCAGCACGCTCAAGTCCAAACACAAGGCTGCTGTCAGTCTTCTCCAGCACATCCCATACCATCATGTCCACGCCGACAAAGCCACCGTGCAAGGTGTTTCCGTCGTTATTCAGAGGCAACTGAACGGTTTCGCCGTCCAATGTGTAGGTACCCTTGCCGATACGGTTTCCTACTGGGCCGATCGATGCGCCGAGGAAGCGCTCACCGAGATTGTTGATATACTTGTCAATGTTTTCGTATCCGGTGCAGACATCAGCATACTTTCCGTCGCGATCCGGTGTCCAGATGCTCACGACGCGGGCGCCGAAGTTTGTCACCTGCATGGTGATGTCACCTCCGCGAAGGGTATAAAGTTCTACATTCTTTCCGTCAACTACGGTACTGAATGCCTCTGCTGGTAGAAGCTGGATGTCGTTCTGCTTGCAACCTGCAAAAGCAGCCACGCAACTAAATAAATACAAAAGAGTCTTCTTCATAATAAAAACTTCTTCCACAAAAATACTCATAACATTTGAATGAAGTATCCTCCGACCACGCTACGAGCGAAAAATTCGCAGTAATTTGGCAAGTCGGTAAAGTACCAGTCAGACATCGGAACACGATCTGGGGTTGTGTTGTAGAATCGCCACATCGGTTCGATGAAGGACTCGAACTCGGCCTTGCTGTCAGACAAAGAAGCTGTCCACATGATCCAGTCAGACTTTGTGTAGGTAGAACGGTTGTCAAGAGGCAGGCCATATTCACCCATCACGGTAGGATAGTAATCCAGTTCGGTACGAACGATATCATCTGGGAATATATCCAGACCGAGGATATGGTCCCATACAAGGTTATACTTCTGGCTCCAGGTGTCCGTCGCGCCAAATGCGAGGCCCACTGCAGCCGTAGCCACGCCAAGAGCTGATATAGCGAGAAATTTTCTTCTGTCCACGATCGAAAAGTTTTGTTTTTCCTACAAAATTGGTATATTTGCGTCGTAGTAATAATCACAGTGAGAGATAAGCGCCTCACACACGTTGATAAACCCTTAACAGAGCATTTGTCGTTTTCGATAGGTGTTCTGTTTGTTTTCTACCAGATGCGATGTAGCTTTAGAGCCGCTCCAACGATTCGCATTTCAAAAATCTTTCAATTATGATTATTACTACTATTATTAACGTGTGCGAGCGCCTTTTTGAAGAGCTTGTCAAAGGGTTGCTCCTGAACCGATATGTCATTGTCTCTGCCCATAAGGTAGAGAGGGATGACAAAAAGGTTCTTGTCAGAAAAGCACATCTGCGAAGACGCAAGCGTTAACGCTGATTGTTGCAATCTGTAGCCTTAGGGCTGGTCACTCCGCATCCGGATTAGTCAAAGGGAGAGTCTTCTTGCTTGGGAGGCTCTCCCTGCGATTATTAAAGAGCGTTGATTGAGTGGAGCCACTCGTAGAACTGCTGACCGTAGTTGGTGCCGCTAACTGTGAAGCTGGTCTTGAGAACCTCTGCGACCTCTGCGTCTGATGACTTGGCCCAACCGGCAGGATAGTTACCGATCACGTACTTGCCGTCAGCGTTCTTTGTCACGTTGAGGTCAGCATAAGCTGCGTCATCAATATCTGTTGCAGTCTTTGTGACATTGGCTGCGCCTGTGTTGTCATAACCCTGCAAAACTTCTGGACGAAGGATACCGCGCCTCTGAGGTCGCTGATATGCTCAACTTCTCGGCCAGCTCATATTTTGCAAAATGCTTCAAAGCCGAATACGGTGTCAACCCTAAAGATTATCAGGGAAGGAAGCCTGAGTGAAACCTGTCCATATCACCTATCTCGACCAGAATGGGGCAATGATCACTCACCCCACCGACGTAGCGCGGCCCGACGTATGTGCGAAGCGGTTTTTCTCCCGAATGGGTGGCATCACGAGTGGTCAGAAAAGGAGGGCGAAGCACGCGAAAATGGCATTTGCCGGCGACAGCAGGGCTGGCAAATGCCAAGTCAATGAGCTGCCAGAGCCCGTTGAAGCGTATGCTGCCGCCATCCGAGGGCTTCGGAAGGAGCGTCAACGGCAAGGCGTCGAAAGCGCCATTTTCAGGCGTATCATTGAAGTCTCCGAGCGCTAGGTATCCATCATATCCATTGGCCTTCAAAGTGTCGCAAATGGCCGTTATTTTGGCTGTCACAGCCATTCTCTTCCAGTCACTCTCCCCTCCTCCGTATTTCGACGGCAGATGACATCCCATTATGCCAATGGAATCGCCCTCTGCGCTCCTGAAGCAAGCCACCAGAATATCTCGAGTACGGAAACTGGTATCCTGGGTCGCCACCCTCACAGGATGGCTGTCCAGCAGTTCCATACGGGAACTGCGGTACAGCATCGCGACATCGATCCCCCTCGGATCGGGCGAATCATAATGGATGATGCGATAGTCCAGCTTTCGCAGCGCCGTCTGCGTGAGCAGCTGGCGCAGGACGAAAGCGTTCTCGACCTCCTCCAGCACCACCACATCCGGGGTTCCCGCCCACAGGATGGTCTTCGCGATGGCATTGCACTTCGTGTAAAACCTTCGCTTCGACCATCTACGCGCTCCTGTCGCGGAAAATTCCGCCTCCGAAGCGCTCACACCATCATCCTTGAAATCGAAGAAATTCTCCACATTCCAAGCCATCACCACCACGCGCTCCCCCACTATCGTGGCAAGCAGCGCCATCATGATTGCGAACCTTTTCATAGCATTGCGAACCTTTTCATAGCTCCGGAAATGTGGCACTTTTATCGTCCACCTCCAAAAGAAACATCAAAACTTTGTACTAAATTTCTTAAATTTGCAGTGTTTAATGTATTATGGGCAGATGCGCCCGGCAAATAGAAAGATATGTCTCTCAAATGTGGAATCGTTGGACTCCCAAATGTAGGTAAGTCCACCCTCTTTAACTGCATAAGCTCGGGAAAGGCCCAGAGCGCAAATTTCCCTTTCTGTACCATTGAGCCAAACATGGGCTCTACAAATGTCCCTGACCGTCGTCTCGATGTTCTCACCGAGATCTGCAACCCTAAGCGCACCATCCCTGCCACAGTCGACATAGTCGATATCGCAGGTCTCGTGAAGGGAGCGTCAAAGGGAGAAGGACTTGGAAATCAGTTCCTTGCAAACATCCGAGAGACCGATGCCATCCTTCATGTACTCAGATGCTTCGATGACGGAAACATTGTCCATGTAGATGGTAGCGTAGACCCTGTCCGTGACAAGGAAGTCATCGACGCAGAGCTGATGATCAAGGACCTCGAGACCGTGGAAGCACGTCTCGCGAAGGTGTCCAAGCAGGCCAAAGTAGGTGCGGACAAGGATGCAAAGAAGCTCTGTGATGTGCTTGAGAAGTACCGCGCAGCCCTGCTTGAGGGCAGATGCTGCCGCAGCGTAGAGCTCGCAAACGAGGAAGAGGAGGCTATGGCGAAGGAGCTCTACCTTCTCACAAACAAGCCTGTGATGTATGTCTGCAATGTAGACGAAGGTTCCGCTGCCACTGGCAATGCTTACGTGGACGCTGTCCGCGAAGCTGTCAAGGACGAGAATGCCGAAATCCTCGTCATCGCAGCGAAGACCGAGGCTGAGATAGCAGAGATAGAGGATTTCGATGACAGAAAGATGTTCCTCGAAGAGATGGGTCTGGAGGAGTCAGGCGTCGTTCGACTCATCCAGAGCGCTTATCATCTTCTCGGCCTTCAGACATTCTTCACGGCCGGAGCAGATGAGTGCCGCGCCTGGACCATCCATAAGGGCGACAAGGCCCCTAAGGCCGCAGGTGTCATCCACAGCGACTTCGAGAAGGGATTCATCCGCGCAGAGGTCATCAAGTACGACGACTTCGTGCAGTACAAGACCGAGGCTGCCGTACGCGCAGTCGGCAAGATGGGCATAGAAGGCAAGGAGTACATCGTCCAGGACGGTGACATCATGCACTTCCTCTTCAACGTCTAAGCATCCGCGGCTTTCGCCACGGAATATCCCCATCGCTTTCCCTCCCCATTCCCACGCCACACGGCCACGGAATCAGGGTTTTCATGGCGAAATCTCCATTTCATCGCCATACGGCCATCGGAAGTGAGCTTTTGATGGCCGATTCCCTGCTCCCCTACCCATTTCGCCACGGAATCAAGCTTTCCATGGCGAAATCCCCATTCCACCGCCATATGGCCATCGAAAGTGAGCTTTTGATGGCCGACTCCCTCCCCTCTTACCCATTCCGCCACAGAATCAAGCTTTCCATGGCCAGATCACCGCAAACTTATCATTCTGCCACGGAATGGGCAAAAAAATGGCCGTCACATCAGTGACAGCCATTTTTAGAATATGCGCTAATCTTGATAGATGCGAGTAATCTATAATAGAAGAATGATCTATTGATAGGAGAGCAAGCTATTAATAGAAGCGAGCTCTGTTGTCCTTCACGTCTGCAGCCTCCATCATAACTGGGAGGATCATCTGTGAAGCGTACTGGTTAAGCTGATTCATGTAGTTAGCTGCATCATCCTCAGTGTAGAATGAGCCAGCGTCACGAGAGTTAACCTTGAATACATATACACCGATGGTACCTGCAACAGGAGCGCTGACAACACCCTCCTTAGCGGCTGCAACTGCACCGATGAATGCAGGATCAAGGCTCTGAGCACCCATTGAAGAGAATGCTACGCTCTGAGTGCTTACGCTTGAACCAAGCTTCTCAGCGATAGCTGCCATGTCGGTAAGACCTGCGATCTGATCCTTGATCTCAGCAGCCTTCTTTACACCGTACTTCTCACCGTAGAGCTGCTGCTTAATCATAGGAGAAACCTCCTCGATCTTAGCTACACCCTCCTTGTGAATATCCTTCACAGTAGCGATAACGAAGTACTTCTGGTTGATAGAGATGATATCAGATACGTCGTTCTTCTTTGCATCGAAGATCCAGCGTGTAACTTCCTTAGCATTCTCTACTGAACCGTAGTTTGCTGTGCTCTCGAGTACTCTGCTCATAGGATGAGAGTAAACGTGGGTAGAATCTACAGCATACTTGTAGTTATGGTTCTTAGCAAGTACCTGGAACTCATTTGCCTCAGCATACTTTCTGTTGAATGTCTGGTTTGATGAAGAAGCTGCTACCTCGAGGATAGCTACCTGCTTCTTAGCTACAGCCTCACCCTTAGAAACGACCTCAGCGAGGAGCTGACCATACTGAGCGCTCTTGATAAGCTGAGGAGTGTTAAGAGGTGCAGAGAAGAGAACCTCACATCCTGGGATGATATAGGTCTGGGTCATCTGCATAGGCTCTGAAAGACGGAGCTGAGCGACGAGGCTATCAGTAACCTCCTTAGCATCTGCTGCGAGGATAACGCGAACCTGCATATCGTCTGCGATAGGTGCAGCGCCAAGAACCTTAGCTGCATAGAAAGTATTGCCGGCCTTCACGATAGGTGAAACAGCGCCTACAGGGTTTGCATCAACAAACTCAGAAATCTCAGAGTTAACGGTAGCGAGCTCACCGGCCTTATACCAGTAGTTAGAGAGAGGACGCTCAGAGTTCTTCGCGAGGAAGTTCTTCATGTTCTCTACGGTAGCGAACTCCTCATAAGCTGCTGCCATCTTCTCGTTTGCAGCCTCGATGTCCTCCTCTGAAGGAGTAACCTCAAATACTACATACTCGATATCTCTGTTTGCCTGCTGCTTGAAGAAATTCTTATGACCATTGTAGAAAGCCTTGATCTCAGAGTCGCTTACAACGACTGTTGAGTCCTGAGCATAACCGAATGGAACCATAACGAACTCCACCTCTGCAGTCTGGTTATTCTCCTCGATAGCCTTTCTCTGCATGAGAGCGTTCTGGAAGTTTGAGTTCATGAAGAGTGAACCATACTTTGTGTAGAACTGTCTGGTCTTGATCACGTTCTCAAGGTTATCCCAGTAGAGCTTGGTACGACCTGAAGCGTCTGAAGCAATGTTATTGTAGAAATCCACAACTGCTGCAGGTGAGAAGTTACCATTCTCATCCTGGAACATAGGATTCTGTGAAATCTCTGGTGCAGCACCCTCACCTGAAAGGAGTGCCTTCATCTCAGCCTCACCTACATTGATACCAGCCTTAGCTGCATTTGGGAAGAAGAGATAAAGATTAACGAGCTCCTCCCATGCCTGGTTTCTGATCTGCTGCTGCTCCTGCTCTGAACGAACAGAAGAACCTGAAAGCATCTCATTGAGAGTAGTATAACGCTCGATATCAGACTGGAAATCTGCGTATGACACCTTCTTGCCAGCGATGTTACCTACATCGTACTTAGAAGAGTTCTCCTGTACGGTAGAAATAATCTGGCTAGGGTCAATAATGAACGAAAGAAGGCCCAGTGCCACGATGATAGACACTGCAAGGCCAAATTTTGTACGAAGGGTATTAAGAACCGCCATTGTATGTTAATTTTTTAATTATTATTCAAATAGGGTGCGAATTTAACAAATTTTCCGATAATTATCATCGTTTTTTCGGGAACGGACCTATAAAATTGACTGAATCTATCACAACCGCCGTAGTATCTTGCACAACGACAGCGTAAGAATTGAATGGTCTAAGGATAATTGAGTTGTTTGCCTTCTGGTCTGATCTCATGCCATACCCCTGCATGAAACCATCTGGAGAAGACATTCTCACATAACAGTCGGTATATAATTTTTCGTCCGTCCTATCCCAGTATATCGTGTCAGTCTGGATGAGCTGCTTCTTGATAACATTCTCTATCTCGACATTTCCATAGGCAGCCCACTTCTCCACATTTGTACGCTTGTTAGTCTCATGACGAGCATTGTCAGCGAAAAGAGTGGTCTCCAGCAAGCCATCGTCTGTGTAGCTATACACAGCTATGCCCTTCGGGAAAGTCTCATAAGTGAGAGTATCCTTGTCATATCTCTCAGTGAGATTTGCTACCGTACGCATGATCACTACGCCATTCTTTGTCTGCACGGTAAACATATTCTCAACCCTCTGAACGGGCATTTCACTGAGGTTAAGGGACTCTGCCTCACCTAGTTTTCCTTTACACGAAAATACGACGAAAGCAACCACCGAAGTGGTTGCCATCATCTTTAGGATATTTGTCAATCGATTCACAAATATTACTTCTGTGTGCGGACAGTTGTGGTAGATCTGAGACCACCGCAAGATACAGTGTAAGACTGACCGTTGGTTACGTCATACATGAATGCCTCAGCTGCCTGTGGGAAGTAAGCGCTGTAAGAGCCAATGAGTCTGTTTGCATCGTCAGTAAGAGATGCATCAGCAGCCTTAGCCTTCTGGAGGTAATCAACTGCTACCCAGAAGTGAGCTCTCTTCTCAACCTCGTTTCCACCACATGCGATAGAACCCCAGATGGTACCCATGAGGAAGTTTGCCTTACCAGTATTTGCTGGGTTAAGCCTCATTGATGCCTGAGCTGCCTCAACAGCCTTGACATTCATACCGTTCTTTGAGCAGTAAACTGCAAGCTCATAGTTGTAGTCACCATCGGTGGTGTCATCTGAGCCGGCGTCTGCAATAGCTGCCTCCATGTACTTAACTGCCTCTGCTGAATTTCCACGAGCTGCATTGAGCTTGTAGAGGAAGTATGCAGAAGTATAAGAAGGGTTGAGCTTATGCATAGAAGTAACTGCAGAAAGGTAAAGGTCATTATCCATACAACCCTCGGTGATAGACATCATCTTCACGATGTTTGTCACGAGATCGAGGTCATCAGGATTTGCCTGATAACGTGGAGTGAAAAGCTCGATGAGGTTGTCACAGCTAGCTACCTTTGAGGTGATGAAGAGTGACTCAAGGTCAGTCTTCACATTTGCGAGCTGCTCCTTCTCTGTCTCTGACTTTGGAGTAGGTGCCTTTGCAAGAAGCTCCATTGAGCTCTGATATACGCTGATGACCTGCTCAGGAGTAAGGGTACCCTGCTGATAGAGGTCGATAGCAGCATTCATATTAAACAGGAAGATAGAAGGCTTTGTCTCTTCCTTGTTTGCCTCAATGATAGAAGAATAACCATCATAAAGCTTCTGAGAGTCATTCTTCAGGTAGTTTGACATATCCAAACCCTTATTGTTAAGAGCCACAGTAGCATACTTTGGATAGTACTGAGCACGAAGATCATGAAGAGTAAGGAGAGTGTCTACAAGAGCAGCCTTGTATTCAGCATTACGATTATTCTTCTTGATAAGGGTTCTCACGAGAGAAGTTCCATCGATGATCATGTTCTGGCTTGCAGTTGCAGGACAGAGAGTGTATGCCTTTCTCCAGTTAGGAATGGCATCATCATAGTTCTTCTGCTTGAAGTACTCCTTGTAGTAAGAGAGATACTTGATACACTCGGCGCTATCAGCACCATACTTTCCCTGTGCAAACATGTTTGTGCTCATGAATGCGAGTGAGAGAGTCACAATTGCTAAAATGGCTTTTTTCATAATATCTGTATTGATTTAATTATTCGTAAGTAGGTTTTCTGAACCAGATGTCAAACATATTGAATCCAACTGAGAAGTTCACATAGGTTTCTCTGACTAAATTATTCGCTATAGAACCTCTCCTTCCAATATCCATACCAAGAGTGAGACCATTATGTGCCCTGAAGATAGGAAGTGTAGCTCCAAGAGTTACTCCGTAAGCATTAACTCCGTAACCATCAAGCAGATAGTTAGCCTTCTCATAATATGCTCCAGCACGATATGCAATCCTCTTATAATAGTATCTGATATCGTTTCTGTTCGGTACAATCTCAAATCCAGCCCTGATGGACTCAGATGTAGTGGCAGAGAAAACTGAAGAACCTGAAACTGCGAAACCACGAGCTCTGTCCATATTTGTAGCAGACCAGTCTGATCTCAAATAGTTTACCTCTGCTCTCCACTTCTCACCAGACCTGAATGAAATACCCACTCCAAGTTCTGATGCAAGTCTTACCTTGTCTGAACGAAGTGCAAGTGTATCAATGTTTGAGCGAAGTGTATCGGTCTGTGCAGTACCAGTAGCGAAGCAATAGTCATTCACATAACCCTTGAGATTTGCTCCCATAGTGTATGTAGCACCAATGGTCAATGCCTTTCCGCCGCCAAATGGCTGCTCATACTGAATACCAAACTTTGCTGACTGAGCATTCAAGGTCATATCAAAACCACTGTCAATAGAGCCATAACCCTTGGATGTAAAGAACTGGTTATACTCCTTCGAAATGTTTCCGAAATAATATATACCCTCAACACCGAGTGAAAGTCTCTTCCAGAAGGTCACACCTGCCTGGGCGAAAAGCTTGTACATACTACCCTGACCTGTAGCGGTATATCCTGAGTCACCGGTATATCCAATGATGCTAGGATCCTTCAAGATGGCTCCATATGAATAACCTGTAGCGCTGTATGGAACTATACCCACAGCCATCGCTGAATGTGACTCGATAGGGAACGAAATCACTATATCATTGATATTAAAAAGGTTATTTGCTGAATATTTATCTCCCTGCCTGAAAATGGTATTTGATTCCTGGAGGGAAAAATCAGCCATGAAAGCGAGCGAATCGCGAGCAGTTATGGCCGCAGGATTAAGGTAGTTTATGTGTCTACGATCCCTTGTAGCCACTCCTACGCCACCCATGGTCTTGTTATAGGCTGAACCCTGGTTCAGAATCTGACCCAAACCAAAGATGGAGTATGGAGTATAACCACTGTATGCACCGTCCTGAGCGTGCGCAAAAACGCCCGCACAAAGAAGTGCAGCCACAGCGATAACCCTACTTATTTTTCTTCTCAACATACTTAACTGTAATTAAGGCTAACCCCATAAGTACAAGATTACAAACTACAAAGATGGAGTTTTTAAAATTCTTTGCAAAATAATTAGCATCTCCACCCGTGAATACAACTAAATTCTCAGGCTTATGTGCTATATAACCCTGTATTTCAAACATTATGCCCGAAATAACTCCAGCCTCAACGGAGCTCTCAACGGACATACCCATCATCGGAGGATTCTCTGGAGTATTCAGAAGAGGAAGTGTCCTTGAATACCTGTTCAAAGCCTTGAACCTTGTGATGCATCCAAGAGAAATGTTTCCACCTTCATAAACTCCATCGCCTGACAGATAATCCACTGTCATGGTAGTACCTAAATCAACGATGGTACATGCCTTGCCCTTGAAAAGATAGCGAGTAGCCACCAATGCGGCAGCGCGATCGTAGCTCAAATATTCTGGAAGCTCATGATCCTTCAAGATATCCTTATGGACGCTATCTAAAAGGAGAAGCTCACAACAAGCCTTTCTAAGCTTTCTCTCCTCGGAGGCGGTAATTCCCGACACCGACGCCACAACCATAACCTCAGGCTTCTGCTTTTCTGTCAAGGATACTATGAAATCAAACTTCCTCTCTCCCTGATATCGAAAAGTCTTTCCGAGGGTTACACCTTCGGACCAGGCAGCCTTCAGCGCTGTGTTTCCTATTTCCACCAGTAGATTTGCCATCTTCCAATGAGCGCAAATAGCCTACAAATTTAAAAAATTATTGCAACTTTTTCAAGGTATTGAACGCTTTCTCCATAGAATCAACACCTCTTGTCACTATCTTAAGCTTATTTTCCTGCTTAAGGGTGAAGTTTTGATTAAGCTGAGCGTTCTCAATAACACGCTGGAAAGTCTCCGAACGGAAATAAGATGACATGGCATTTGCCACGAAGAAGAACAGCATCATTCCGTTCTTGATGATGATTTTCTCAAATCCAAGAGAGCCTCCAAGATTTCTTATCTTCACTACCCAAAGAAGGTTTGTAACCTCCTGAGGAAGAGCGCCAAATCTATCCCTAAGCTGAGCGGCGAACCTATCGATCTCCTTGTCCGAAGTCATTGAATCAAGCTGCTTGTATATCCTCATCTTCTCGGCAGTTATATCAATGAAACTGTCAGGGATGACACAAGGCTGATCTGTCTCGATGGTACAGTCTACATTGAA
Organism: Bacteroidales bacterium; assembly: GCA_024398075.1. GTDB lineage: Bacteria > Bacteroidota > Bacteroidia > Bacteroidales > UBA932 > Cryptobacteroides. The sequence continues at coordinate 94,232 of JAKSJM010000002.1, forward strand.
CTTACCCTTGACCTGACTTGTCTGCATGCCAGTCTCCATGCCGAGCTCATCCATTGCCTCGGCAAGTATCTTCTGGTATGTCTCATAACCCATGTCCATGATGAAACCGCTCTGCTCCGCGCCAAGCAGGTTTCCTGCGCCTCGGATGTCAAGATCCTGCATGGCAATGTTAAAGCCACTTCCCAGGTCAGAGAACTCTTCTATGGCCTTAAGACGCCTCCTGGCGTCGTCTGTGATGGATACCAGAGGCGGCACAATCAAGTAGCAGAATGCCCTCTTGTTTGAGCGTCCTACCCTACCACGCAGCTGATGAAGGTCACTTAGGCCAATGTTCTGGGCCTGGTTGATGATGATGGTATTTGCATTCGGCACATCAAGTCCATTCTCGATGATGGTGGTGCAAAGGAGCATGTCGTACTCCCCTGCCATGAAGTCGAGCATCTTGTTCTCCAGCTCCTTCGCCTCCATCTGACCGTGTGCCACACATATACGCATGTCAGGCTCGATACGGTGAAGGATGTCATGGATGGAGCGGAGTTCCTCCACTCTGTTGTGCATGAAGAATATCTGTCCCCCTCGGTTAAGCTCATAGTCAATGATGCTCTTGATTTCCTTCTCATCGAAAAGTATGATCTCGGTCTGGACCGGAATCCTGTTTGGCGGTGGAGTGCTGATAATTGAGAGATCACGCGCACCGAGCAGCGAGAACTGGAGCGTACGCGGAATAGGTGTCGCTGTGAGAGTAAGCGTATCCACAGACATCTTCAGCTGGCGAAGCTTCTCCTTCGCGGCTACGCCAAACTTCTGCTCCTCATCTATTATGAGAATGCCCAAGTCCTTGAATTCAAAGCCTTTCCCTAATATTTTATGAGTTCCAATGAGTATGTCTATCTGCCCCTTCTTGAGTCTCTCCTGGATATCCTTGACTTCTTTTGCCGTGCGAAGACGACTCACATAGTCGATGCTGCAAGGAAGGTCCTTGAGTCTATTCTGGAATGTCTTGAAATGCTGAAGAGCAAGGATGGTGGTAGGAACCAGCACCACGGCTTGCTTGCCATCGCAAGCTGCCTTGAACGCCGCCCTCACTGCTATCTCTGTCTTACCGAAACCTACATCTCCACAGACCAGACGATCCATTGGACAGGTATCCTCCATATCATTCTTTACAGCCTTTGTAGCTGCCTCCTGATCCGGAGTATCCTCGTACATGAATGAAGATTCAAGTTCTTCCTGAAGGTATGAATCAGGAGAGAAAGCAAATCCAGTAGATGCCTTTCTCTTCGCATAAAGCTGGATAAGATCCTTCGCTATATCCTTTACCTTGGACTTGGCATTGCTCTTCAGATTCTGCCAACTCTTTGAGCCAAGTTTATGAATTACAGGTGTTTCTCCATCACGAGAGCGATAGCGGGAAATCTTGTTCAAGGCATGGACGGATACAAATACCACATCACCATCCTTGTAAGAAATCTTAACTACTTCCTTCACTCTTCCGTAGTCATCCCTCATGCGTACAAGACCTCCGAAGATACCTACACCGTAATCGATATGGACCACATAATCTCCCACATTGAAGGAACTCAAATCATTTAGAGTAAGCTGCTCGCTCTTCTCAACGGTACGCCTTAGGCTAACCCTATGGAACCTGTCGAAAATCTCGTGGTCAGAATAGCAGCAAACCTTGTCCTCGGTGTCTACGAAACCATTGTGAATATTCTTTCCCTGCACAAACTCTGGAAGCAATCCACCATTCTGGGTAAGGATGGAGCTAAGTCTCTCAAGCTGCGAACCTTTCTCTCCGAAGATATTCACGCTATAGCCTGACTCTATCTTTGAACGGATATCTGCAGTGAGGAGTTCAAAGTTCTTGTTGAAAACCGGCTGCGGAGATATGGTGAACTTGATGGAATCATCCTTGTCAAGGGATAGGGGAGTATCTATATATACCTTCTGGAATTTTTCATATCCAGAGAAGAATTCCTTGTGAGAATACATATCCGAGGAGTCCAGCCAAAGCACAGTGGAGTCTGGAAAAATGCTGGAAATAGGGGAGCCCTCAGAAGTGCCATCACTTACAATGTTTGAGATAATATCCACTGAATCAACTGTTTCCTTAGAAAGCTGAGTATTAAAGTCAAAAGTGTGAATCTGCTCTACCTCGTCACCCCAGAAAGAAAGGCGATATGGAAAATTTGATGAATATGAGAAAATATCCACTATGGATCCTCTCATTGCGAACTGTCCTGGCTGGGAAACGAAGTCCACATGCTCGAAGCCATCATTATAGAGTTTCTCCTTCATGGATTCGAAATCCATCTCATCTCCCACCTTTACTCTCATTATGGAATTCATGATGGAAGAAGTATCAGGTATGCACTCCTCGAGAGCTTCAGGATATGTAACTATCAGCAGAAGTTCTTCTTCCCCCTTCATGATCTTTTCCACTGCAGCAGTTCGCTGAACCCCAAGTGTAGACTTATAGTTGCTCCTTTCTATTCCCTTTCCAGAAGATGGAAGGAAGAACACCTTGTCACCCTCAATGAGGTTATAGAGGTCAGAGGAACAATACTCTGCACTCTCCTGATTGGGGAGTATTACCAGATGGAGACCCTTCTGGGCCACCTGTGACATCACAAACCATTTGGCCGACAAATGAAGACCGCTGCAGAAAGCATTTTCGCCTTTCTGCAGTTTCTCTGCCAATAGTCCTGACGCTTTTGAGTTTATTAACATAAGGTCAGAAAATATGTTGAAAACCTGTTTATAAACCTGTGGATAACCCGGCTTTCAAAAGTGAATATAATCACACAAAAAGTTATCCACAATCGATATACCGCGAAATCACCATCTTATCAACATAAAATACGGCTATATAAATTATTGAAATACAAATACTTCTATATGGTTATCAACATTTCAACAGCTGATATAAATACAACAAGAAATTTAAATAAAATACATATATTTGTATTGTATTTCAAAAAACGCCGACATGTCAGAATTCGATCCTCGCGATACAACGACCAGCAAAGATAAGGATTTGGAGGGAATTATAAGACCGCAGGGTCTTGAAGATTTCACAGGACAGAAGGAAATCGCTTCAAATCTAGCCATTTATATAAAGGCGGCAAAGCTCAGGGGCGAGGCACTTGACCATACACTCTTCCACGGCCCTCCAGGACTTGGAAAGACCACATTGGCCCATATCATTGCCAATGAAATGGGAGTGAACATGAAGATCACTTCCGGTCCTGTGCTTGACAAGCCTGGCGATCTCGCTGGCCTTCTGACTTCGCTCGAGACTGGCGACGTCCTCTTCATTGACGAGATCCATCGCCTCTCACCAGAGGTGGAGGAGTACCTGTACTCCGCCATGGAGGACTATGTGATAGACATCATGATCGACAAGGGGCCGGGAGCGCGTTCGGTGCGCATCTCGCTGAACCCATTCACCCTTGTGGGCGCCACCACCCGTAGCGGCCTTCTCACAGCACCTTTGCGCGCCCGCTTCGGCATTAATCTGGCTCTCGACTACTATGACGTCGATGAACTCGTGAAGATAGTAAAGCGAAGCGCATATATCCTCGGCGTGGGCATAGAGCACCAGGCGGCGAAGGAGATTGCTCTGCGCAGCCGTGGCACGCCGCGAATCGCAAACGCGCTGCTCAAGCGAGTGCGCGACTTCGCCCAGGTGATGGGGGACGGTCACATTGACCTGAAGATCGCAAAGTATGCACTCGACAAGCTGAACATAGACACTCGTGGCCTCGATAGCATTGACAATAAAATCCTTCGCACCATCATCACCACATTCAAGGGTGGCCCTGTGGGAGCGAATACCATCGCCACAGCGATAAGTGAAGATGCCGGCACCTACGAGGAGGTTTACGAGCCTTACCTCATCAAGGAAGGATACATCGTCCGTACTCAGAGGGGACGTGTCGCTACCGAACTTGCTTATAATCACCTTGGACTATCTGAATATCTGGAAATCAATTCCTTCTACAAGAAAGGCGTGGGAAGTGACGATGCCCAGGGAAGTCTGTTTTAATTAATTGAGTTATGAGAAAATTATTTATTTTGCTGCTTGCACTCACATGCATGGAGCCTGCTTTTGCGTGTACCTCGATGATCATCTCATCGCGCGCCAGCGCCACAGGCCGCCCAGTCATGTACAAGCATCGCGATGCCGGTGAATTGAACAACAGGATAGAGCGCTTCAAGGGCCCGAAATACGAGTTCATTGGACTTGTAAATGCACCATCAAAGGGTGGGGAAGTGTGGACTGGCACAAACTCAGTAGGCTTCAGCATCATGAACACCGCTTCGTATAACATAAAGGATGACAATGTCCCTGACTCGAAGATGGACCAGGAGGGCGTGGTGATGTACAAGGCGCTCGGGCAGTGCGCCACCCTCGCTGACTTCGAGCACCTGCTTGACATACTCCCACGCCCTATGGGTGTTGAGGCAAACTTCGGCGTGATAGACGCCCAGGGAGGCGCCGCTTACTATGAGGTGAACAACCACAAATGGATAAAGTATGATGTCAATGCAGAACCATCTGGATATAGGGTAGTTACAAATTTCTCCTTCGCAGGGCGTCCTAAGGATGCCGAGGGCGTTGAGCGTTATGAGACTGCGACTGCCATCATGAAGGAACTCACCGCTTGCGGCGCTCCGTATACCATTGGACACAAGGAGATAGTAAACTCATTTTCAAGATCTTATCGCCATGAAAGATTAGGCATTGACCTTATCAATGACCTTCCTGCAAATGGTATCTTCGTGGATCAGGATTTCATCCCAAGAAGGTCTACTGCAGCATCCATCATCGTGGAGGGCGTGGCACCTGGCGAGAACCCGCTTCACACCGTTATGTGGACGCTCATCGGCCATCCAGCATGTGGCGTCATGATGCCGCTGATGGTAGGTCAGAAGGACATCATACCTTCGTATCTTAAGAAGGGTGAGAAGTCAAATCATTGCGAGGCATGTGATATGGCAATGTCCCTGAAAAAGAAGTACATCTTTGACAATTCCGTAAGCAATGGAACCCATTATTTCCATGCCGACGTCATCCTCAATGGCACAGAAGGAAGACCTTCTCTTCTGCAGTGTGCACGCGAGGCTGAGGTCTATATAGACACTGTTTTTGGCCTTATTTTCGACAAATGGGTAAGAAGTGAAATGAGCGATGCGGAATTTTTTGAAAAATATGCATTTATAAGCTCTTCATTCCTCGATGTATATAGGTCTAAATTTGTTTCTTACCTTAAATTTGACTAAAATTGCAGAATAAATTGGGATAACTATAATTTAATCATAAAGAAATGGCCGATAAATTAATTTCTAAAATTCCTGAAGGACCGCTGGCCGAAAAATGGACCAAGCGTAAATCAGAAATTCATCTTGTCAGTCCTAACAACAAAAGGAAGCTTGAAATCATAGTAGTTGGAACCGGTCTCGGTGGCGCTTCTGCAGCTGCTTCACTCGGTGAGCTCGGTTACAACGTAAAGGTTTTCTGCATCAGTGATTCTCCTCGTCGTGCGCACTCTATCGCAGCTCAGGGAGGTATCAATGCAGCAAAGAACTACCAGAACGATAACGACTCAGTTTATCGTCTGTTCTATGATACCATCAAGGGTGGTGACTACCGTGCACGTGAGGCAAACGTATATCGTCTTGCTGAGGTCAGCGCAGCCATCATCGACCAGTGTGTTGCACAGGGTATTCCTTTCGCACGTGAGTACGGCGGTTACCTCGCAAACCGTTCATTCGGTGGTGTACAGGTAAGTCGTACATTCTATGCTCGTGGTCAAACCGGTCAGCAGCTCCTTCTCGGTGCTTACGCTGCTCTTAACCGTCAGATTGCAGCCGGTACCGTAAAGAGCTATCCACGTTATGAGATGCTTGACCTCGTTCTTATCAATGGCGAGGCTAAGGGTATCATCGCTAGAAATCTTGCTACAGGTAAGCTCGAGAGATTCGGTGCTCATGCTGTAGTAATCGCTACTGGAGGTTATGGAAATACATATTTCCTTTCTACAAATGCCATGAACTCAAATGGTTCTGCAGCTCTCCAGTGCTATAAGAAGGGTGCGTTCTTTGCAAACCCTTGCTTCGCTCAGATTCACCCTACCTGTATCCCTGTACACGGTGATCAGCAGTGTAAGCTTACCCTCATGTCGGAGTCTCTCCGTAATGATGGTCGTATCTGGGTTCCTAAGAAGATGGAGGATGTCCTCAAGCTTCGTAAGCATGAGATCAAGGCTTCTCAGATTCCTGAGGAGGATCGTGACTACTATCTCGAGCGCAGATATCCTGCATTCGGTAACCTCGTTCCTCGTGACGTGGCTTCACGTGCCGCAAAGGAGAGATGCGATGCTGGTTTCGGTGTAAACGAGACAGGTATGGCAGTGTTCCTTGACTTCGGTGAGGCTATCCAGAGACTTGGTCATCAGAGAGTTGCAGAGCGTTATGGAAACCTCTTCGATATGTATGAGAAGATCACCGCATCTTCACCTTGGGAGGAGCCTATGATGATCTATCCAGCTATCCACTACACAATGGGAGGTATCTGGGTTGACTATGATCTTATGACCACTATCCCTGGCCTGTATGCACTTGGTGAGGCAAACTTCTCAGATCACGGTGGAAACCGTCTCGGTGCATCAGCACTCATGCAGGGTCTTGCAGATGGTTACTTCGTAATTCCTATCACCATCGGTGACTATCTTTCAAAGAAGTTCTCTGAGCCTAAGACTGATACAAACGCTCCTGAGTTTGCAGCAGCAGAGAAGGAGGTACAGGCTCGTATCGACAAGCTCTTCTCAATCAAGGGTAAGGAGACTGTTGATTCTATCCACAAGCAGCTTGGTCACATCATGTGGAACTACGTAGGTATGGCTCGTGATGAGGCTGGTCTTAAGAAGGCTATCGCTGAGATCAAGGAGCTTAAGGCTAAGTTCTACAAGAATGTATGTGTTCCTGGAACCCAGTATGAGTTCAACCAGGAGCTCGAGAAGGCACTTCGCCTTGAGGATTTCTTCGAGATCGGCGAACTCATGGCATACGATGCTCTTAACAGAAACGAGTCTTGTGGTGGTCACTTCCGCATTGAGAGCCAGACCGAGGAAGGTGAGGCTAAGCGTGATGATGCTAACTACATGTACGTTGCTGCATGGGAGTACAAGGGAGAAGGCGTTGAGCCTGAGCTTCATAAGGAGCCTCTCAAGTACGAATTTATTGAGGTTAAGACTAGAAACTACAAAGACTAATCTGAGATGGAATTTAACGTAAAAATATGGCGTCAGAAGAACGCTAAAGATAAAGGACATTTCGAGACTTATCACATCGCAGGAATCGAGGAGGATGCTTCATTCCTTGAGATGCTCGATATTCTCAATGAGCAGCTTATCCGCGAGGGTGTAGACCCTGTAGCTGTAGAGAAGGGCTGCAAGAGCAGTGGTCCTGTATCCTTCGACCACGACTGTCGTGAGGGTATCTGTGGTGCTTGCTCACTCTATATCGACGGTAGAGCACATGGTCCAGACGATCACGTCACCACTTGTCAGCTCTTCATGCGTCACTTCAAGGATGGTGCTACCATCACTGTAGAGCCTTGGAGAAGTGCTGCTTTCCCTGTAATCAAGGACCTCGTAGTAGATAGAGGTGCTTTTGACAAGATTCTCCAGGCTGGTGGTTACATCTCAGTACGTACCGGTTCTGCTCAGGACGCAAACAACATCCTCATCTCTCACGATCAGGCAGAGGAGTCTATGGACGCTGCTGCTTGCGTAGGTTGCGGTGCTTGTGTAGCTACCTGTAAGAATGGTTCAGCTATGCTCTTCGTTGCTGCTCGTGTAAGCTCACTCGCTATCCTTCCTCAGGGTCGTCTTGAGGCTAAGAAGAGAGTTAAGGCTATGGTAGCTAAGATGGATGAGCTCGGCTTCGGTAACTGTACAAATACCCGTGCATGTGAAATGGAGTGCCCTAAGGGTATCTCAGTATCTCATATCGCTCGTCTTAACCGTGAGTTCCTCAAGGCTAAGTTCTCAGATTAATCATCTGTACATAAATAAGTTAAGGCGGCTCTTTCAGGGCCGCCTTAATTTTTTTTCTAGATGTCTAGAACAGTCTGCATCCGATAACCAGCTCTGTTACATCTATTCTTGAGTCAAAACTTGTGTGATCTGCAAACACTTTGTCAAAATAGTGACCTCTCAACCCTATGGATACTCTGTCGTATAGGTTGACACCGGCCCCGCAGAGAAGGTTATAGCTGTGTTTTATCTTCTCATACTGGAAGTCTGTAACATTGATATCCGTATTGAATGGATAACCTACAGATGCTCCAAGGTCTAGGTAAAAATAGGTATTCTTTCCACAGAACATCTTGTATCTCAATGATATAGGTATGTTAACTGTACTATATTTCACCCATTCCTTGACCTCTGGTGATGCGACAGGCTTCCAATAAGACTCCTGTGAAAATGAATATACCTCTGGAGAGATTAAGATTGACAGTTTCTTCCTATAAAATGGGAATGTATATTCAAGCTCTACACCGGCAGCCTTGACAGTGAAGTCTGGTCCGAAAAACTGGCGTGGCCTTGTACTGTGGTTCTTGAAGTTTGAGGTAACTACACCAGCTCCAGCAAATACATTCATACTGATGCTTCCCCATTCTTTAGTCTCATTTCTGCCCTTTCCGTTTAGCTGGGTAAAGAGATTTACAAGGTTCTTCTCGTTATATGGCAGTCTTTCTATAGCCATTTTTCCTGTATCTGTACCTTCGAGAGTCTTTATCAACTGCTGCCTGAAATAATTATTTTCCATTACCCTTCCGCTTGCACCTAGATAATGCTTATGGATGAGGTATTCAGGATCAGAATCATTCAATGAGTAATAATAACTGTCGTTGAATGACCCTGACTTGTAGCTGTATAACTTATATGGACCATCACACAGAACAGCGAGGTACACCTTCATCCTCGAAAGTTCAGGTGCAGATCCTTTGGAATAGTTATCTACAGAGGGCCTGGAAGTATCTACGTCTACCTCTTTTGATATAAAATGATAGTTTCCTACACCGAATTCACTTATTGTTTCAACATCCCCGACAAGCGTTTTTCCATCTTCTATCTTATATTCAAAAGATTTCGGACTTGTTCTCCAACCTTTGTTTCTGATAAGGCATTCCACCCTGTTTCCTTCATTGTTCACTATCCACCCTTTTTCATATTCTACCTGGGCGTACACGCTGATACTAAGAAGCGCAGCGAGTAGGGAAATGATAAGCTTTTTCATTGGGGTTACCAGAGAAAATTGTTGAATGGATAGCGTCCAGCGTGGATTTCTGCTACCATCTTGTAAATGTCGCTCCTGAACTTGTCCATGTTTATCTTCTCCTTTGCTGAGATGAATATACATGGGCTCTTCTCATCTGCGATCCAACTATTCTTCAGTTCATCAAGGGTTCTGTTTGCCTTGGTCTTAGGCTCCATGGAGAACTCATCATATTCTTCGTAAGTGTAGGCATCTATCTTATTGAACACTACATATACAGGTTTATTGGCAGCTCCTATGTCCTGCAGGGTCTTTTCTACCACCTGCATCTGCTCCTCGAAGTCTGGATGTGATATATCTACCACATGAACCAGTATATCGGCCTCCCTGACCTCGTCAAGGGTGCTCTTGAAGGCTTCTATTAGCTGCGTAGGAAGCTTTCTGATGAATCCTACGGTATCACTCAGAAGGAAAGGAACATTTTCTATCACTACCTTCCTCACAGTAGTGTCAAGTGTAGCAAAGAGTTTGTTCTCTGCGAACACATCTGACTTGGATACCAGATTCATTAGAGTACTCTTGCCTACATTTGTATATCCTACAAGGGCTAAACGGACCATTTGACCGCGATTACCGCGCTGGGTGGCCATCTGTCTATCTACCTTCTTTAACTGCTCTTTAAGGCGGTTTATACGCTCTTTAACGATACGTCTATCGATCTCTATCTGGGTCTCACCCATACCGCCTCGTGTACCCATACCTCCACGCTGTCTCTCAAGGTGAGTCCACATACCTGCGAGGCGGGGGAGCATGTAGTTATACTGTGCCAGCTCTACCTGCATCTTTGCATATGAAGTCTTTGCTCTTTGTGCAAAAATCTCCAGAATCAGGCTTGTACGGTCAATGATGGCAGTATTCTTAACTACCTTTTCAATGTTTCTTTGCTGCATACCTGTGAGCTCATCATCAAAGATGACGTATTCTATCTCATTTGCTTCACAGTATTCCGCTATTTCCTGAAGTTTTCCACTTCTGATATATGTAGCATTTTCCGGCCTTTCCAAGCGCTGTATAAACTTCTTATCCCCGATAGCACCTGCTGTCTCAGCAAGAAACTCCAGTTCGTCCAGGTATTCAAGTACTTTTCTTTCTTCCTCGTTCTGCCTGATGATACCCACGAATACAGCCTTTTCTGTCTGTGGAATATTTGCGTTTTCTCTCTGCATATTCAATCAAAAAAAGGCCATCCCGGAGGACGGCCTCATGTATATTTTTCTAGTAATTATCTCAACTGGAAAATAACAGGGAAGGTGTAGGTTACCTTTACAGCGCGGTCACGCTGCTTTCCTGGCTTCCACTTAGGTGAGCTTGATACTACACGTACAGCCTCCTTATCGAGTGATGAATCAACACCACGGAGAACCTTTACGTTTGATACAGAACCATCTGCGTTTACAGTGAACTGGAGGGTTACACGACCCTGCACACCGTTCTCCTTTGCGATCTCAGGATAAACGAGCTTTGAGTTCACCCACTTAGAGAATTCATTTGCGTCGCCACCGTTGAATGAAGGCTTCTGCTCTACGAGCTGGAATGGAATAGCTTCCTCTTCCACAACCTCTTCCTCAACTGCCTCAACGTAGTCGTTAATCTCTACACCCATGTTTGCATCATCCTCGGTCATGATCTGAAGGTCCTCAACCTCGATATCATCGTCCACGATGTCGATGTTATCTGAAAGGACAGGGATGTTTGGAGTCTCTGGTGGAGGTGGAGGGGTATCCTGGGTAATAGGAATGATTTCCTCCTCGATGAGTTCAACGGTAGTATCGTCGAATACATCTGCCTTTTCGCCCTTTGACTGGTACTCGAATGCACCCCATACTACGAGCAATGCCAACACGAAACCGATCTCCGTGTAGAGCAATCTCATTTTCTCGAGATTTGCTTTAGCTGATTTCTTAACTTCCATATGTTAGTAATTTTTAATTCAAACCACGTCCAAAGGTATAAAAATTATTTTTCAAAAACAATTATTTAGATTTATTAGTTGTAGATTTGCATAAAATTTAAGGTTTATGATATCATATTTTACTGAAGATACTAATTTCAAACTGAAAGGGAAGCTCTTCAACAATCGTTGGTTGAAAATGGTTGCTGAAAGCGAGATATGCAGAATTGGTGCCATTTCTATCATTTTCTGCTCTGATAATTACATTCTTGATGTAAATATCAAGTATCTTCAGCATGACTACTTCACTGATATCATCACTTTCGATTATTGTGATGGCAAGACTCTTTCTGGTGATCTGTTCATAAGCATTGACAGTGTCAAGGAGAATGCTTCTTTCTATGGAGCCGATTTCGAGACTGAACTTAATCGTGTCATGGTTCATGGCATTCTACATCTTATCGGTTACGATGATCATACCGATGAAGATAAAAAGATCATGCGTGAAAAGGAAGATTACTATCTCGCCATGAGAGAATCACTCCTAAAGTAGGGGAGGACGAGCATGAATACTTTCTATGATGTCATAGTGGTTGGTGGTGGTCATGCAGGCTGTGAAGCCGCGATGGCTGCTGCAAACATGGGATCGTCTGTCCTTCTTATAACAATGGATATGCTTGGCTATGCCAAGATGTCTTGTAATCCTGCAATAGGAGGAATCGCAAAAGGTCAGATCGTTCGAGAAATCGATGCTCTCGGTGGATTCACTGGAATTGTGACCGACGCGTCCACTCTCCAGTTCAGGATGCTTAATAGGTCCAAAGGACCAGCAATGTGGAGTCCGCGTGCTCAATGTGATAAAATCCAGTTTTCGCTTAATTGGCGAAAAATTATAGAAAGTAATTGTAAATTAGACACTTACGCTGATATTGCGACTTCTTTTCTCTTTGAGAATTCAAAAATCGTGGGCGTATGTACACAGACAGGGGCAATTTTTAAATCTCAAACGGTTATTTTGAATGCTGGAACCTTCCTTGGTGGAAAGTTGTTCATCGGTCGCACTCAGTTTGAAGGAGGTCGTATAGGTGAGCTAGCCTCTCATGGTTTGACAGAGCAGCTGAAAGAAATGGGGGTCGAGACTGCCAGGATGAAAACAGGAACTCCTCCTAGAATCGACATTTCTTCTATTGATACTTCGAAGCTCCTCCTTCAGGTCGGAGACAAGAACCCAGATAAATTTTCTTATCTTCCTTACCTTTCTTCGGCACAGGATGGGACTGAACAGATGCCTTGCTTCATCCTTCATACAAACCAGACTGTCCATGATATTCTTAAGAGTGGTTTCGCAGACTCGCCACTCTTTACTGGAATGATTCATGGCAAGGGTCCAAGATATTGTCCAAGCATTGAAGATAAACTTCGTGTTTTTCCGGATAAGGACAATCACCAGCTTTTCCTTGAGCCAGAAGGTAGAAATACCACTGAATATTATCTTCAGGGATTCTCATCATCTCTTCCACTCAATGTTCAGATGGATGCTCTTCATTCCATCGAGGGGCTCGAAAACGCGAAGGTGTTCAGACCCGCTTACGCAGTCGAATATGATTATTTCGACCCTACTCAACTCAAGGCATCGCTTGAACTTAAAAATATCGAGAATCTATTCTTTGCTGGTCAGATCAACGGTACTACTGGTTATGAGGAAGCTGCTGCACAGGGAATCATGGCTGGTATCAATGCTCACTTAAAGTGTCACGAAAAAGATCCTTTCGTTCTTAAGAGAGATCAGTCTTATATCGGAGTTCTCATAGATGATCTTATCACTAAGGGAGTAGATGAACCATATAGAATGTTTACATCGAGGGCTGAGTATAGAATTCTTCTTCGCCAGGACAATGCCGATTTGAGACTGACTGATTTGTCTCATGAGATAGGTCTTGCAGACGAGTTTAGATATTCATATACGATGAAAAAGTATGAAGATGTCTCTAAACTTCATGACTTTGTTTCAACAGTAAATGTTACTTCTTCTCAGGCAAACCCTTATCTTGAATCTATTTCTTCGACTCCGATAAGTGATTCGAAAAAGATTGCCGAAATGATATCTCGTCCTGAGATAAATCTTGAATCAATTATTAAAGTTGTTCCACGTGGAACACTTGAAAAGCATAACATTCCTGAGAGTTACTCTGTATTTGGTGAGGATACCATGAGTATACCTGTCATTTCAAGTAATCAGAGTAGGGAAGTAATGAATCAGTATTATTCAAAGGATGTTATGGAGTCGGTGGATATATCTGTCAAATATAAAGGATATATTGACCGTGAAAGAATCATTGCTGATAAAATTCTGAGGTTAGAGAATCTTACTATTCCTGAGAATTTCGACTTTGAGAAAGTGTCTGGCCTCTCAATCGAGTGTCGTCAGAAGTTAAAGAAATATGCACCTAGAACCATTGCACAGGCATCTAGAATCTCTGGCGTATCTCCTTCTGACATCTCAGTTCTCCTGGTTTACTTTGGAAGATAGTTTTATCTCCCTACAGTGAAGTTGCAGTATCGATATAAAGAGACTTAGCCGCCCTCGGCTCTAGAGGGAGGGGCCCATAAGCGTAGCGGTGGGAGGGCCTGGTCTCTTTATATTGATAACTGCACGGAACTGTAGGAATAAAAAAAGTGTTCCACGTGGAACATTTAAAAACTAAGAAATAAGCTATCATAGATACTGTCTACAGCATCTTGAGAGCTATCTTTATGATTTCTTCAACCTTTGCATTAGGGTTTGACTTCATAATAGTCTGCATAGCTTTGTTGATGTTCGGCTTTGCGAAACCAAGCATTAAAAGTGCGCTTGTAGCTTCTTCTACTGCATCATTCTTTTCAGGCTGGAGAAGAATATCGTTGCTTGCACCCTCACCCTTGACGATCTTGTCTTTGAGTTCCAGAACCATTCTCTGCGCACTCTTTAGACCAATGCCTTTGATAGTTTTGATCTTCGCTACATTTTCTGCTACGATGGCTTCGCGTAGTTCGTCTGCACTCATTGAAGAAAGAATCATTCTCGCCGAACTTGCTCCGATACCAGATACACCAATGATGAGCTCGAATAGTTCTCTTTCATCTTTGCTAGCGAAACCATACATCACCTGGGTGGAGTCTCTCTGATTTATAGACTCGAAGATATAAACCTTGGCTTTGTTGCAGCCATCAAGTTTCTCGTAAGTCTGAAGAGAAATTTCGATTCCGTATCCTATTCCTGAATTGTCAATGACTACTCTTGTAGGAGTGAGTTCTGCGATGCCGCCTGAAATGTAATCTATCATATTAGCTATAATTTACCTGTCTGGTTATTCGCAAATTTATATCAAATAAGTGTCAAATGAAACTTTACTTTGCTAAATTTGTAGTTTCATAGGATTATCAATGAATATAGAATATATAAGATCACAGTTTCCTCAACTCTCGGAGAAGGTATATGGCAAACAGCTTGTCTATCTAGACAATGCTGCGACCATACAGCGCCCACAGAGCGTCATAGATAAATGGGTGGAGCTGTCGTCAAAGATGAACTCAAATCTACATCGTGCGGTCCATAAGATTGCTGCCGATGCCACAGAAGAGTACGAGACGACAAGGGATGCAGTGAAGGAATTTCTCGGAGCGAAGCATAGAGAGGAGATTATCTTCACGTCTGGAGCTACAGCATCATTGAACCTTGTGGCTCACTGTTTCTCAGAAGCATTCGTTCACGAAGGCGATGAAATCATCATCGCAGAAAGCGAACATCATTCGGACATTGTTCCTTGGCAGATGGAGTGCGAGAAGAGGGGAGCGACTATCAAGGTACTTCCAGTTGACGAGGATGGACTCCTGATGGTCGATAAACTGCCTGAGATTCTCTCAGAGCGCACCAAGATTTTGTGTGTAGCGCAAATTTCCAATGTATTAGGTATAGTTAATCCTGTAAAAGAGATAGTAAGTATCTGTCACTCAAGAGGTTGCTATGTACTTGTAGATGGTGCGCAGGGGGTTGTGCATGAGAATGTGAATGTGCAGGATCTGGATTGCGACTTCTACGCTTTCTCAGGACATAAGATGTATGCAGCACCAGGCACAGGAGTGCTTTATGGAAAGAAAGAACTGCTGGAGCAGATGCCGCCTTTCCTTGGAGGAGGCGAGATGATAGGTACTGTGACATGGAAGAAGACTACTTATGCTCCATTGCCACAGAAGTATGAGGCAGGTACTCAGAATATGGCAGGTACTCCTACATTGAAGCCTGCCATCGAGATGATAAAGCTTCTTAGAAGTGAGGAAATGCTTAAGTATCAGAATGATGTGAGAGATTATCTGCTCAGGGAACTACAGAATGACCCTCGCATCAGACTCTTCGGTGTTCCTCGTGGAACAGTAGAGAAGATAGCATTGTTCTCATTTGCTGTAGAAGGCGTGCATCATGAGGATTTGGCATTGATATTGGATAAAATGGGCATTGCAGTGCGCTCCGGACAGATGTGCGCAGAGCCACTGATGGACCGCTTCGGCGTCACAGGCATGCTCAGAGCCTCATTTGCTCCGTATAACACCATGGAGGAGGCAGAATATTTCATCAAGTCGCTGCATAGGGCGATAAATATGTTGGTATAGAGATATGACACTTAAGGAAAGACAGGAAGAGATAATTGACGAGTTCTCAATGTATGAGGAGTGGCTCGACAAGTACGAGTATCTCATCGAGTTAGGAAAGAACCTCGAAGCTTTTCCACAGGATAAGAAAACTGATGATAGATTGATAAAGGGCTGTCAGTCAAGAGTTTGGCTTGATTATGAACTAAAAGATGGCGCTCTTTATTTCACTGCAGACAGTGATGCCATCATCACGAAGGGTATCATTTCTCTACTCATCAGCGTGTATTCAGGAAGAACACCGCAGGAGATCGCTGCAGACGATTTCGCATTCCTGAATGAGATAGGGCTCAAGGAGAATCTCTCTCCCACCAGGGCCAATGGTCTTGTGTCCATGATAGAGACCATAAAGTCCGCTGCGGTCATAAACAGTTAAGTTAGAGTTATTTATGGAAGAAAAGGAAGTACTTACAGCCGAGGACGTCAAGGAACTCGCACCACTTTATGATGCCGTTATTCTTGCAGTAAAGCAGGTATACGATCCGGAGATTCCGGTTAATATCTATGACCTTGGTCTTATATATGAACTGAATATAAACAAGGATCATGAGGTCTATATCCTCATGACTTTCACAGCGCCTAACTGTCCTATGGCGGACGAGGTGATTGCGGAACTTCAGCACTCCGTGGAGCAGACACCGGGCGTGAAGAGCTGTAAGATAGAGCTCACTTTTGATCCAGTCTGGGATCAGAGCATGCTGTCTGATGAGGCGAGAGTCATACTCGGGTATGACGTGGATGTAGCAGACGAGTAGGATGGCTTTTGTAAGCGTCTATTTCGGCCTTGGCACGAACCAAGGCAATCGATCAGAGAATATCAAAATGGCATTGGAAGCGCTTGACAAGGCGCTTGGATGCCATTTTTCTGCATTATCTAGCATCATTGAGACCCCATCCTGGGGATTCGAGGGCGAGGATTTCCTGAACGCCGTGGTGCGATATCGGGTGAGTCGCCCGAAAGGCGAGCCTACGGAGGCTTTCGGGCTGCGCCTGCTTGACACCGTTAAACGCATCGAGCGCGAAATGGGGCGTCGCGAGAGCATCGAGCATGACGCTGATGGGCGTAGGATCTACCATGACAGAGTCATTGACATTGACATCCTTTTCATTGGCAATGAAACCGTCTCACATGACAGGCTCCAGGTGCCGCATCCTCTCATCGCACAGCGTGATTTCGTGCTGTTACCTCTTAAAGAGGTAGCCACTCCATCACTTATGGCACATTTTCCTCAAATTATTGAAAGTAAATGATTACATTTGCGATTCTGAATATTAATTTTTGATAATATATGACACAGGACGAACTTTTCAAGGTGCTTGTCGCACACTGCAAGGAGTACGGATTCATCTTCCCTTCAAGTGAGATCTATGACGGTCTCGCAGCAGTGTATGACTATGGCCAGATGGGTGTTGAGCTCAAGAACAACATCAAGCAGTATTGGTGGAATGCGATGACCAGACTTAACGAGAACATTGTCGGCATCGATTCATGTATCTTCATGCATCCAAAGATCTGGGAGGCATCAGGTCACGTAGGAGCATTCAACGACCCACTTATCGATAATAAGGATTCAAAGAAGCGCTATCGCGCTGACGTCCTCATCGAGGACTACCTCGGAAAGATCGAGGAGAAGATCGAGAAGGAAGTAGCAAAGGGTAAGAAGAAGTTCGGTGATAGCTTCGACGAGGAGCAGTTCCGCGCCACAAACCCTAACGTGCTTCGTGAGAAGGCTAAGTATGAGGAGGTTCATAACCGCTTCAAGGCTGCTGAGGAGGCAAGCGACTTCGCCGAGTACCGCCAGATCATCATCGACTGTGGCATCGTCTGCCCTATCTCTGGTACATGTAACTGGACCGACGTCCGTCAGTTCAACCTCATGTTCAGCACCTCTATGGGTAGCACCGCTGACGGAGCAAATACCATCTATCTCCGTCCAGAGACCGCTCAGGGTATCTTCGTGAACTATCTTAACGTCCAGAAGACTGGCCGTATGAAGATTCCTTTCGGTATCGCTCAGATCGGAAAGGCTTTCCGTAACGAGATCGTTGCACGTCAGTTCATCTTCCGCATGAGGGAGTTCGAGCAGATGGAGATGCAGTTCTTCATCAAGCCAGGAACAGAGCTTGACTGGTTCGCCAAGTGGAAGGAGACCCGTATGAAGTGGCATGTAAACATCGGTATGGGTGCCGAGAACTATCGTTTCCACGATCACGAGAAGCTCGCTCACTACGCAAATGCTGCTACTGACGTAGAGTTCAAGTTCCCATTCGGATTCAAGGAGCTCGAGGGTATCCACTCACGTACAAACTTCGACCTTGGCAACCATCAGAAGTTCTCAGGAAAGAAGATCACTTACTTCGACCCAGAGTCTGGTGAGAGCTACACTCCATACGTTATCGAGACCTCTATCGGTGTGGACCGTATGGTGCTTGCAGTGCTCTCACACGCATACAAGGAGGAGGCTCTTGAGAATGGTGAGACCCGCGTGGTTCTCTCAATCCCAGCACCTCTTGCACCTATCAAGGCTGCTGTCATGCCTCTCGTGAAGAATAATGAGGAGCTTACCGGTCTCGCTCAGCAGATCATGAACGACCTCAAGTTCGATTTCAACTGCCAGTATGATGAGAAGGATTCTATCGGTAAGAGATATCGTCGTCAGGACGCCATCGGTACTCCTTTCTGTATCACAGTAGACCACGACTCTCTCGTTGACCACTGTGTGACTGTACGTGACCGTGACACCATGCAGCAGGAGCGCGTGCCTATCGCAGAGCTCCGCGCACTTATCGACAAGAAGGTAAATCTGAACAATCTCCTCAGAAATCTCTAGGAGTCAGATACATAGAAAAAGGACCGACAGAGATGCCGGTCCTTTTGTCGTCTTAGAAACTAAGTGTCAAACCCATTCCGTGAGGGGTGCTGCCTTACGTTAAGGCTAAGCCTGACATTTGCTCTCCTTTTTTCAGGGTGTTCTTCATACCCGTAGAGCCATAAAGGAGAAGTCCACCACCGGTGGCTGTCATCAGAAGACCGCAGCCCATACCTACATATCCATATACTATGAGCATTCCTGCTGTGGTGCCCCACATCTGGGTATTCACGGATCCCGCCTGGTGATCCACCCACTTGATCAAGCCATATGAGGCTGCAGTGGTACCGACACCCACAAGGGCTGTGATGGCTCCTGCCTGGTAAGTCTTATGCTGCTTGTCGAACTTGAGGGCAAGCTCTGGTGTGAGGTCTGGATACTTGTCTGCCTTCTGTGCAGAGCAGATGACGGAAAAGATAAACAATGCTGCGATGCAGACCATCGCCCTATGTATCAGTAAACGGATCATTTTCTAAAGAATAAGTGTGGCTTTTACGGGATAGTGGTCGGAGATGAACTTCCTGTCCATGTATGGCTTGGTGACGGTCTGGAACTCGATGCACGAGTCGAATCCGCTGTACCAGATAAAGTCTATGGTGTCCTTGGCCTTGCCCCATCCATTGAATGAGTGCATGTCGTCGGTGGTCACTGCAGTCTTTCTGGCGTCCTTCATCACTGCCTTCACTGGAGCCATCGCAGGATCATCCGAAGACATGTTGAAATCACCGATGAGCACTACAGGAAGGCCCTCCTTGTTGATTTCGGCCAGCTTCGAGAGGATGAGTGAGAGTCCCTCGCGACGCGCCTCCGAGCCTTCATTGTCCAAATGGGTATTCACCACGATGAATTTCTTTCCGCTGGCCTTGTGCTTGAAGATGGCCCACGTGGCGCTGCGCTCGTACGCTGCATCCCAGCCTTTGGATGCCTTTGTAGGCGTCTCGGAGAGCCAGAAGGTGCCCCATTTGCCTACTGAAAGGGTCTTTGTATTATACTGCATCGTCATGTGCTCGCACTTGGTGGCACCGCGGTCCTTGCCCGCGCCTACAACCTTGTATCCAGGGACATAATCCTTCATGTACTGAATCTGGTAATCCAATGCTTCCTGATACCCCACAACGTCAGGCTTCTGGTCGTCGACCATCATCGCTGACGCAGGGTAGCGATACTCCCATGAGTTCGTGCCGTCGTTGACACTTCCTATTCGGATGTTGTATGACATGATGGTGACGCGTGCGGGGTCCTTGGCGATGAGGGCCAATGGTGCCAGCACCAATGCTGCTAGAATGCTTATGATGGTCTTTTTCATGTCACAAATATATGGAAAAAGATTGTAAATTTGTGAAACTAAATCATTGGCACTTATGGCAGAGAAGACATTTGCAGAGATAGGCAAGATAGAGGCAATAGCCTCGCTTTATGAGGGTACACCGTTCAAGGCGTTCGAGGACTGCTGGTTCGAGGCGCCGACACGCGAGTATGTGTCGTCATTCTCCAAGCTTTACCTTGAGGGTGTGGATTTTGACCTCATCTATTTCCCTTTGAAGCATTTGGGCTACAAGGCAGTGATTGGCGTTGTGGGTGAGATGTACGCGCAGATGTGCCATCCGAGCACATTGGCAGTCGTGCTGGGTATCTCCGCGAAACTCGACTATGCTCAGATCAAGGAGCTCTGGAGTGGCATAGTGGCTGCGGCGAAGGAGCATGGCTTCAAGAAGCTTTCGCTGGACCTGCAGCCATCGAAGAATGGCCTCACCATCAGCATGTCGGGAATGGGAGAGACTTCGCTCATTACCGGCAAGCGTCGCCCGAAGGCCCAGTCGAAGGATCTCATCTGCATCTCGGGATGCCTCGGCGCCGCCTATCTGGGCATGCAGGTGCTCGAGCAGCAGAAGTCTCGCTTCGTCGCGGGAGAGTCTGTGAAGCTGGATAACTACAAGATGATGGTAGGTGCCTACCTGAAGCCGGAATTGGCCGCCCAGACGGTCGCGAACCTCGAGGATGATGTGATTTACCCTTCGCATGGATATTTCGTCACAAGGGGCCTTTCTGATGCTGTGAAGAGGCTTTCCCGCGACTCTGGCCTCGGAGCCAAGATCTATGCAGACAAGATTCCTTTCGAGGGCAATTCCTTCCAGCTCGGCAAGGAGCTCGACATCGACCCTATCTCAGCGGCGATGAATGGCGGCGATGACTATCGCCTCCTGTTCACCATACCTATTCTCTCGCTTGAGAAGTTCCGCCGCGACTTCCAGACATTCAGCATCATTGGCCACCTAGCCCTTCCTGAGGTAGGCACAGTCCTCGTCACCCCAGACGGCGTCGAGCTTCCGCTTCGTGCCCAGGGCTGGCATGACGGGGAGTAGGAGATGGAAATCCTACAACGAAATAATGTAAAATATTTTTTCGATGTGCCGTACTTTGGCACAAGCTAATGTTATCTTTGCGCAAGAAAACCAAATAAAAAAGGAGGAAAGAACCATGTAGCCATTCATTAGAGTGGCACACAAATAAAGGAGCCCCCATTCCGGCAAGAATCAGCGGGGCTCCAGAGTGTGCCGACGACCATCAAACGGCGGGCCCGGTCGGCCCCGCACTATCGCGACAGCGACCACAAAGGTAGGCATTTCCCATTGAAATCCAATGGGATACCTTTTCTTGGCCGTCTGTCGAAGTAATAACACACAAACAAGACAGACAATATGAGTAAAATAAACAATCACATTCGCGGACTAATGTCCGCAGCGGTAGCTTTGCTTCTAATGACGCTACCGTGCCTAGACTTAAAAGCTCAGGTATCACAGATAAGCGGATGGAACCGCATTGTAACCAGGACGAGTAGAAATGGATCACCAAACAATTCCATGGATAGCGTAACATGGCTTGATGACTTTGGCCGTACCACTTCTGTTCATGACCTTGGTTGGTCGCCGTCGGGAGGAACGCGCGTGACGGGCGTACAAC
>JAKSJM010000020.1 GCA_024398075.1 Bacteroidales bacterium
ACTCGCGACCCTCAGCTTGGAAGGCTGATGCTCTACCAACTGAGCTACTTCCGCAATAAAGTGGGTGGGAAGAGGAGGATTCGAACCTCCGAAGCGATGACGCAGCAGATTTACAGTCTGCCCCCGTTGGCCACTTAGGTATCTTCCCAAAATCAAAATGCATTAGCATGTTGACACAGAGCCGATAGAGGGAGTCGAACCCACGACCTCGAGATTACAAATCACGCGCTCTAGCCAACTGAGCTATATCGGCAATATTTCAATTCCTTACTTTCGTTAAGGGATTGCAAAGATAGGGACTTTTTCTGATTCTGCAAATATTTTCTATGAAATTTGCATCAGATTCTTTAATTTTCTTTCAATTGTGTCCTTATCGAGTCCACAAAGAGTTCTTTCGTCACTTTGCTTGCCATGAGCGATGAATTCGTCTGGGGATCCACAGCCTTCTATGTGTATAAGGTGGCCTTTTTCAGCCATATATTCGCATACTGCGCCGAACAGTCCTCCCTTTAATGTACCATCCTCGAGTGTAAGTATGGTGTCAAATTCTGCCGCTTCTTCAAGGATCTGCTCGTCCAGGGGCTTGAGGAACCTCATGTCGTATACGCTTGGACAAATGCCGAACTCATTGGCCAAATCCTTGGCAGCCTCGGCGGCTCTATGCGCTGCAGGACCAAGCGCTAGCACAGCTACGCGTTTTCCGTCCACGAGTTTGCGTCCCTTTCCGACAGGTGTCTCGTATGGCTCCACATCTCTCCATCTGACTCCTTCGCCCATACCTCTTGGGTACCTTATTATATAAGGGCCTGCGTCATGGGCTAGCGCTGCGTGCATCAGCGACTTCGTCTCCATCTCGTCCGATGGGGCTGAGATCACCATCCCGGGCACGCTTCTGTAAGCGGCGAGGTCCAGCATTCCGTGATGTGTCGGGCCGTCTTCTCCCACCACTCCGGCTCTGTCGAAGCAGAATACCACTGGCAGATGCTGAAGGGCTACGTCGTGGATAATCTGGTCATAGGCGCGCTGCGAGAAGGTAGAATACATGTTGCAGAAAGGCTTCATGCCGCCCGCTGCGAGGCCTGCCGAGAAGGTTACCGCGTGCTCCTCCTCTATGCCGACGTCGAAAAACCTCGATGGAAGCTCCTTCTGTAGGAGCGTCATGCCGCAGCCGCTGGCCATTGCTGGCGTGATTCCGACTACTCGCTCATCTTCCTTGGCAATGTCCACGAGCACCTGGCCGAACACATCCTGATATCTGTCTGCGGCCCTTGGCGAGATGATTCTCTCTCCGGTGGTCGGGTCAAACTTGCCGGGAGCGTGCCATGTGGTAGGGTCCTCCTCTGCTGGGGCGTAACCCTTGCCTTTCTTTGTGAGGCAATGTATGATGCGTGGCCCCTTGAGGTCGCGTAGCTTCGTGAAGGTCTCTACGAGTTTCTCCACATCGTGGCCGTCTACGGGACCGAAGTATCTGAATCCCAGTGCCTCGAAGAGATCGCCTCCACTCTTTTTCACGAGTCCGGACTTGGTGCTGTGCACCATGCGCTGTATGCCATCCCTTATGCGTCCTTCGCCAATGGTCTCCCACACATGTCCCTTTATCTTATTGTAGAATGGACTGGTGGTGAGGGTGAGCAGGTGCTCGTGAAGAGCTCCTCTGTTTGCGTCGATGGAGTGATTGTTGTCATTCAGGATGACAAGGAGGTCGGCTGCACTGGCGCCGGCGTTGTTCATACCCTCGAAGGCGAGTCCGCCGGTGAGTGCGCCATCGCCGATCAGCGCGATCACCTTCTCGTGTGTCTGCTTTAGTCTTGCTGCCTCAGCGTAACCGAGCGCGGCGGAGATGGAAGTGGACGAGTGGCCGACGCCGAAAGCGTCGTAAGGGCTCTCGGACATCTTCGGGAAGCCGCTGATGCCACCGCTTGTCCTGTTTGCCTTGAAAGCCTCTCTGCGGCCTGTGATTATCTTGTGTGCATAGGCCTGGTGACCTACGTCAAATATGAACTTGTCTTTCGGGGTGTCGAACACGTAGTGTACTGCCACAATGAGTTCCACGGCACCTAGGCTAGATGCAAGATGCCCTGGATTCTTCGAGCAACACTCGATCATGTATGCTCTGATTTCGGCACACAGTTCCTTTAGCTCAGGTATGGAGAGCTTCTTAAGATCCTGTGGGCTGTCGATTTTATCTAGTAATTCGTACACTATACTTCCAAATAAGAGTGCTAAGTTACTACTTTATTTTGACATTTTTCCCAAAATAGCCTAACTTAGCGAGTTGTTGGTTATGAAAAAGCTAAGGATACCAAATACCTATGTCATCATATTCGCCATCCTCGTACTGTGTGCGGTGGCGACAATTTTTGTGCCAGGGGGGCAGTATGTGACAGGGGAGGATGGCACCCTGAGCTATCAGAGCATGGATTCGGAGCCTCAGCTGCTTCAGGTTTTCTCTGCTCTTTACAATGGTTTCGTGAAGCAGGCCGGCATCATTGTCTTCATCCTCGTGGTGGGTGGCGCATTCTGGCTGCTGAACACCACTGGAGCCATTGCTGCTGGCATTCGTAAGTTCATCTCGAAGGTGGGGAAGCGAGACAAGCTCGTCATCATTGCCCTAACCATACTTTTTTCATTGGCCGGAGCCGTGTTTGGCATGAGCGAGGAGACCATCCCCTTCGTGGGAATCGTGGTGCCACTCGCCATCTCGATGGGATACGATGCGTTCCTGGGCATGCTCGTCGTGTATGTGGCGGCAAACATAGGCTTCTCGGCTGCGTTCCTCAACCCATTCACGGTAGGCATCGCGCAGGGCATGGCCGAGCTGCCGCTCTTCTCAGGACAGGGCTACCGCCTATTCTGCTGGGCGCTGCTCACGGGACTGCTCATAGTGTTTGAACTCATCTATGCTAAGCGCGTTCATCGTGCGCCAATGCTGCAGCAGACAGAGGCCACTGAGGACAATGATCTTACAGGCAGGCAGATAGCCATCCTTCTGGTGCTGCTGCTCACAGTGGTGCTGCTCGTTGTGGGAGTGACCTGCTGGGAGTGGTACATGGCGGAGATATCGGGGCTGTTCCTTTGTATGGGCATAGTCTGCGGCGTGATCGCCGGCTTCTCGCCAAACAAGATAGCAGATGAGTTCATCGATGGCGCGAAGGATATCCTTTCGGCCGCGCTGGTGGTGGGCTTCGCATCCGGAATCATTGTCATAATGCAGGATGGACACATCGTGGACAGTATCCTTCACTCTATGCAGGAGGGGCTTGACGGCACGGGAAGGGTGACTTCGCTCGGCGCGATGTACGGCATCCAGACCATCATAAACATTGTCATTCCTAGTGCCTCTGCGAAGGCGGCCATCACCGTGCCTATCATGGCACCGTTTTCCGACCTTGTCGGCGTGTCACGTCAGGCAATGGTACTGGCATTCCAGTTTGGCGATGGCTTCACAAACATGATCACTCCGACTTCTGGCGTGCTCATAGCAGCGCTTGCCATGGCGCGCATCCCATACACGGATTGGGTGAAGTGGTCCTGGAAGAAGGTGCTGCTACTCGTGCTGCTCGGCTTCGTGCTGCTGGTGCCTACTGTATTTATCTCATTATCAGGATTTTAATTTTAATGTTTTTATATTATGGCAGAAAAAGTTCAAAAACTTCTCAATGACAGCGCGGCAGCCAGATGGACTGTCCTCGTGCTCATTGCACTCGCGATGTTCTTCGGCTACATGTTCGTCGACGTGATGTCACCTCTCCAGGCTCTCATCGAGGCTGAGAAAGGCTGGACCCCAGGTGTCTTCGGTACCTACGCCAGCGCTGAGTACATCCTCAATGTCTGCGGTTTCCTCATCCTTGCAGGTATCATCCTCGACAAGATGGGTGTCCGTTTCACAGGTATCCTTTCAACAGGTATGATGCTCGCTGGTGCCTGCATCAAGTACTATGCTGTAAGCTCTGCTTTCGCTGGCTCAGGCCTCGAGAATTGGCTTAATTCATGGTGGGTTTCCATGCCAGGTAGCGCAAAGCTTGCGTCACTCGGTTTCATGATCTTCGGCTGCGGCTGTGAGATGGCTGGAACCACAGTGTCCAAGATCATTGCCAAGTGGTTCAAGGGCAAGGAGATGGCGCTCGCAATGGGCATCGAGATGGCTCTCGCACGCGTGGGCGTGTTCGCCATCTTCTCCATCAGCCCAGTGCTCGCTGCGAAGATGGGCTCTGTAGCAGGTCCTGTAGGATTCTGCACCGTGCTCCTCATCATCGGTTTCATCAACTTCATCGTGTTCTCAGTGATGGACTCCAAGTTCGACAAGCAGCTCGTCGCAGCCGGCCAGGCTACCTCTGAGGATGGCTCTGACGAGGAGTTCCACATCTCTGACCTTGGCAAGATCCTCTCTTCAAGAAGCTTCTGGGTAGTGGCTCTGCTCTGCGTGCTCTACTATTCAGCCATCTTCCCATTCCAGAGATATGGTGCAAACATGCTTCAGTGTAACATTGGTGACCTTACCGCAGCTCAGGCAGCAAACATCTTCCGCTGGTTCCCAATGGGAGCAGCTGCAGTTACTCCATTCCTCGGAGCATACCTTGACCATAAGGGCAAGGGCGCGACCATGCTCATCTATGGCGCACTCCTTCTCATCGTGTGCCATCTCATCTTCGCATTCGTGCTCCCTGTGACACATAGCAGCGTGATCGCTTACATCACTATCATCGTGCTTGGTATCAGCTTCGCACTTGTTCCTGCAGCCCTTTGGCCTTCAGTTCCAAAGATCATCGACGAGAAGATCCTCGGTTCTGCTTACTGCCTCATCTTCTGGGTTCAGAACATCGGCCTTTGCTTCGTGCCAAAGCTCATCGGTAGCGTTCTTGAGTCTTCAAATGCTACAAACGAGGCTGTCCTCGCAGCTAAGGCTGCAGGTGCAGAATTCATCCCTTATAACTACACCATTCCGCTCATCATCTTCGCTTGCTTCGGTGTAGCCGCCCTTCTCATTGCCATCTATCTCAAGGCTCTCGATGCCAAGAGACACCTCGGCCTTGAGCAGCCAAACATCCAGAATTAATTCATTCAGGACATAAATTAGATATGCCGCATCGATTGAAAAATTGGTGCGGCTTTTCTTTGTGTTTCTTTTGCCAACACACTATCTTTGTACTTATGTCTAGCTATGATATCATATCCAGAATCAAGTCGGGAGACAGAGATGCATTTGACATCCTGTGCAGGGAGAGGTATGCCTCGATGATATCGTACGCAAGACTTTTTCTCAAGGGCGATTGGGCTGAGGATGTAGTCCAGGATGTCCTGTTCGGAGTTTGGCAGCGTCGTGAGACTCTGGATGAGGAGCAGAATCTCCAGGGTTATCTCATCCGTTCCATCTATAATCGTTGCATGAACTATCTGGCAGATGAGAAGCGCTCGAAGCAGTATGCCAGCTACTATCAGCGTAAGGTGGCTTCTCTCATGGCTTCCTACTATTCTCCCGACAATAATCCTACTATCCTCGGACTGTACAATGCAGACCTTCGACAGAAGCTCGAAAAGGCCATTGAAAGCCTTACACCTCGCTGTCGTGAAGTGTTCACACTCAGTTATATAGAGCATCTCTCCGAGAGGGAGATCAGCGAGAGGCTCGGTCTGTCACTCAGTACAGTGGAGAACCACATGTATCTGGCTCTGAAGCAGCTCAGACTTTCTTTGACAAATATTTGATTTTTCTTTGGGTACTTTAGGCGGCTTGCTTGTATATTTAGCACTAACTGCCACTAAAGATGACCGATTTCGATCTGACCATTTTACAGGATTTTCTTTCAGGTACTGCTTCTGAAGAGCAGGAAAGACTTGTGTGTGAATGGCTTGAGTCTTCTGAGGAGAACCGTAGGTTCTTCGCGGAGTTCACTACAAATACCACTCTGCACGAGACAGTCGTGAATCCTGATTTCGACGAGCACAGAGAAGATATGCTCGTCCGTCTCAACTCACGCATTGATGCGAGCGAAAGGGAAAGCGCTCGTCATTCATTCTCCTTTGCGAGCGCGGCTGCAGGCTTCTTGGCCGCCATGGCGGTGGCTGCAGTGGTCGCTCTGTGCGTAATCCTGCCACGTCAAACGCCGGTGCAGGTGGATAAGGTTGAACCAGCAGTGTTTATGCATAGCTACGCAAATACTTCGGCTTCGGTTAAATCTGTGCTTCTGGCAGATGGCACGAAGATTTTCCTGAAACCAGGTTCGGAGCTCGAGTACAATGTGACCGGCTACGACGACAAGAGAGAGGTGGTGCTTCGTGGAGAGGGCTACTTCGATGTCGCCAAGGATAGCCTCAGACCAATGTTTGTCCATACAGAAAACCTTTCGCTCAAGGTCCTCGGCACCGCATTTTCTGTGAAGACAAATTTCATGGACGAAAAGGTGGAAGTGGTGCTGGAGCGCGGCTCCGTACGCCTTCTTTCTCCAGAAGGCACAGGACTGGTGCGACTTAGCCCGAACCAGATGGCGAGCTACGATCCTTCCACAGGCGACCTTACTCTCGAGACTCTCAGGGCTGTGCCATTCATCATCGAGCAGTTCAACCTTGAGTCTTTGGACAATGTGACTGTATCCCAGATCATCCGTCATCTGGAGCATATATATGGCGTGCGCATAGAG
Organism: Bacteroidales bacterium; assembly: GCA_024398075.1. Taxonomy (GTDB): domain Bacteria; phylum Bacteroidota; class Bacteroidia; order Bacteroidales; family UBA932; genus Cryptobacteroides. Next base: position 6,639 of record JAKSJM010000020.1, read on the forward strand.
TCGCATATCAAGCATCCCGAGACGCGCTACTACTTCAACTTCCTCAAGACCGACACCATAGACGAGGTCCTGAACATCGTAGAGCGCCTTACCGGCGAGAAATGCAAATTATCCACTAATACATATTAATAACAAAACAGTAAAAGTATGACTAAGAAACTCATTCTTCGTCTAAGTGTCGCTGTGACGATGTTCCTGTCAATGGTGGGAATAGCGTCAGCGCAGCGTAGCTATGACGTGGATTTGACAATGTCCTCTGCGACAGTCAAGTCTTTTACCGATGCGTTGACCAGCCAGACTGGCGTGGCATTCTCATTTGAGTCGTCACTTGCCACAAAGGCATTGGGTAGCGTATCAGTACACGAGAAAGGCGCCTCAATGGCGAAGATTCTCGATCAGGTGCTTGCCCCTAAGGGTATAGCATACAATGTAGCTGGCAGTACTTACGTACTCAGCTTGAAGAAGTCAGGCCCTGTCACCATCAAGGGTAAGGTGTCTGATGGAAATGGCGATCCTCTTCCTGGCGCCGGCGTACTTATCAAGGGTACCACCAAGGGAACCGTGACAGATATGGATGGTCGTTACGACATCGTTGCAGATGCCTCTCAGACCCTCGTATTCTCATACATTGGCTTCAAGGACAAGGAAGTCCTCGTGGGCTCGCAGAGCGTGATCGACGTTGCCCTGCGCGATGACCAGAACCTTCTCGACGACGTTGTGGTCGTGGGTTATGGTACACAGTCCAGAAAGACCCTTACCACCGCCATCGCGAAGGTGGACGGCGACAAGATCATGGACGCACCTGTATCTACAGTCGGTGATGCATTGAAGGGAAAGGTGACCGGTCTTCACATTGTCTCAAACAACAACCTTCCTGGTGAGGCTCCTAAGTTCCTCATCCGTGGTGGTTCTTCCATCAACAGAAGTAACTCTCCTCTCTGCCTCGTGGATGGCGTGGAGCGTTCTTTCGAGGACCTCAACCCAAATGATATCGAGAGCATCGAAGTCCTGAAGGACGCCGCATCAGCAGCCATCTATGGTAGCCGTGCATCAAATGGTGTAATCCTCGTCACCACAAGAAAGGGTAACCAGTTCAAGGGCCCTCAGATCGTGTTTGACGCACAGATGGGTTACAATGCTCCTGCACGCACATGGAGACTTGCAAATGCCACTGAGTACCTCAGCGTGGTTCGTCCTGCTGCATTCCAGGGTCCAAACGCATCCCTCGTGCTTTCAGGTGGAAACGGTGCAGGTGTGGGTAATACCTCTCCTACATCAGTTTACTCTACCCGCTATCTCGAGGACGGCGAGGCTGTCCCTGCAGGCTACCTCTCAATGGCAGACCCTATCGACGCATCGAAGACCATCATCTATACCGACAGAGACTGGCAGAAGGAGTGGTATGCACCTGCTTTCTACCATAAGGAGTATGTAGGTATCAACGGAGGAAACAAGGAGATGAAGTATGCTGCATCCATCGGTACCATCCAGGACATGGGTATGGTCGCAATGAGTGGATACAAGAACTTCACCATGCACGGTAACACAAGCTTCAAGATTACGAAGAACCTCGAGGCTTCTACCACTTTCGACTTCACCAAGAACCTCAAGAACCCTCTGACCAGCAACTATTTCAATGCTCTCGGTCGAGGTCTCATGATGTCTCCTACCCACATCGGCAAGTATCCTGACGGATCATTCGCTACCGGTGGTACAAATGCAAACCAGCAGTCTGCAGAGTTCTACGAGGCATTCTATGACCGCGAGAACAGCCGTCAGAAATTCATGGGTAACATCGGCCTCAAGTGGAACATCACCGACTGGCTCACTGCAAATGCACAGTATGCTTACTATGACAACTCATATCGTGGAAGCTACTATACCCGTGGCCAGGTTATCTCTGATCAGGGCGGTGTGACTGACAACTTCATCTCTGGTACCCGCGCTACAAGTGAGTCTCGTACACAGACAGCTCGCCAGAACTTCCAGGCATATCTTTCCATGAACAAGAAGCTCGGCAAGAGCAAGATCGACGGAACCTTGGGTTATGACTACTCATACTGGTCTTACTATTCACTCTCAGGCTCATCATCAGGAGCTAAGAACGACAAGCTTCCTTATCTCCAGAGCGGTGACAAGGGTGATGTAGTAGCCGGAACAGTATCTACATTCGACGCATCGAACGAGGAGTATGATACAGCTCTCATCTCTTACTTCGGCCGTGTAGGCTATAACTATGCTGACCGCTACATCCTTTCAGCTACGTTCCGTGCCGATGGTTCTTCACTCTTCGCGAAGGGCAACAAGTGGGGATACTTCCCAAGTGCATCTGCAGCGTGGATCATCAGCGAGGAGCCTTTCTACGGCTCACTCAAGGAGAAGATGAACACCCTCAAGGTACGTGCATCATATGGTATGACCGGTAACAATGATATCAGCCGTACCGCACCTCTTGGATCATATGGCCTCAGTGACTACGCTGGTTACTCAGTCATCCTTCCTTCGGTCATGCAGAATGCAGGCCTCCGCTGGGAGACCACCACTCAGCTCGACCTCGGACTTGACATGGGCTTCTACAACGACCGTATCCGCGTGATCCTTGACTACTATAACAAGACTACAGACAACATGATCTTCGCTATCACCCTTCCTGATACTGGCCAGTTCAGCAGCGTACAGGCAAATGTAGGTAGTGCAAGATTCTATGGTGCTGAGCTTGAGCTCCACACCGTGAACGTCCAGACCAAGGACTTCTCTTGGGATACAGATTTCACCTATTCATTCAGCAGAAACAAGGTGCTCTCACTTCCTGAGGACTATGCCTACGAGATCATGGACATGGATGGAAATCCTACAGGCGAGATCGGATATCGTATCGGTGGTTACACCACAGCCAACGGCTACCGTTTCGGTGGTACCGCAGTAGGTGAGCCTCTCGGACGTATCTGGGGTTATAAGGTGGCAGGTGTCCTCCAGAATGACGTGGAGGCTGCAGCTGCTCTCTATGATACCCAGAGCCATGGTTATCGTCGTTCTGACGGCATGTCAATCACAGGTCGTAAGGATGCCGGTGACTTCGAGTGGGTGAACAGATATGGTACAGCGAAGACCTCTGACGGAAGGGAGCAGATCGATGCTACAGATATGTTCTGCCTCGGAAATGTGGCTCCTCATTCTACCGGTGGTATCTCGAATACCTTCCACATCAAGCGTGTGACCTTCCAGGTTTACATGGACTACGCCCTCGGTCACTCTATCTACAACTACATGAAGACCCGTATGGTTCAGAACACTCTCGGTTACTCAAACTCAAACCTTGACATGAACCTCTTCAACCAGACCTGGAGACATCCAGGCGATGAGTCAAATGTAGCTCGTTTCTTCCCTAATGATGCTGACTACGGTAACCGTAACTACTCACGTGCATCCGACTTCAACGTGGAGAAGGCAAGCTATATCTGTCTGCGTGACGTTTCTCTCTACTATGACCTTCCTGGCAACTGGATCAAGAGGGCTGGCATGAAGAAGCTCACCGTAGGACTTACCGGCAACACCCTTTACTACTTCACAAGGATCAGCGGAGCGATCTCTCCTGAGACCGGTATCGCATCCGATGCAGGTGGTAGCGACATGTATACATCAGTCCAGATGGGTGCATCAAACTCTAACATCATGCCTGCTGCCCGCAAGATGATGCTTAACTTGAAGATAACATTCTAAGGAGGACATGCATATGAAAAGATATATTTTAAACCTTCTTTTGATCTGTGCCGGTGCTCTTTCTTTGAGCTCTTGCCACAAGGATCTCGATATCGTATACGGAATGACCTTGAACTCCACCAACATGTGGAAGGATCCTTCAGACCTTGAGCAGTCAGTTCCTGGTATCTATCTCCGTCTTCGCAATTATTTCTCGGCAAACGAGTGTAATGTCTTCTATCTTGGTGAGATCCGCGTAGGTGACTCCATGTGGGGCCCATCTCTCGAGTCAAAGGTAGCCGACAACTTCAAGATCGCTTGCCGTCACAGCACTCTCAACGGTGCTCAGACCATCGGTTGGTCTGGCCTTTACTCGGCCATTGACCAGGCAAATGCAGTCATCAAGTACGCAGACCAGTGCCGCGCATCTCAGTCTATTGTGGACTGGGCTCTTGCTCAGGCATATTTCGCACGTGCTTATTCATACTTCTGGGCAGGTAGGACCTGGGGTTATTGTCCTATCAACCTCCTCCCTGTGGAGTCTACCACCCAGCCAGAGTGCTACCCAGAGCAGCACACACCAGCTGAGGTCTACGCTCAGGTAGAGAGCGACATCGCTGAGTGCGAGAAGCTCGCCGCATCACTCGGAACCAGCAAGTACATGGCTACAGCAGACGCTCTCATGATGCTCAAGGCAGAGTATGCTCTCTGGATGTACACCACCCAGAACGGCGGTAGCTCATACCTTTCTATGGCAGAAAGCGCTCTTGATGCCATCGGCATCTCTTCAGCCAAGCTCCTTTCAAACTACGCTGACGTATTCAGCCGCACAAACAAGGTGAACAGTGAGGTGATCTTTGCTCTCAACAACAATGCTACCTCGAAGGCTGGTTACCAGTTGTATTTCTGCCATCCTGCAAACCTCATTGCTGCTGCATACCAGAACAAGAACGGTGGCCCAGTGCCTATCAACTCTACCCAGTGGTGGGCGTATCCACAGTCTTTCGTGGATTACCTCAAGGCATCTGAGAAGGCTGGTGACACCCGCGTAGCCACAAACCTTGGCTATGGCCCTTATTCTTCAGCTACCGACAAGCACGAGATCACTTGGTGCAACAAGTTCCTTGGTGACATGTCCAAGGCGCCTGTAGTCCTTGACAATGACCTCTTCTACTATCGTTACGGCCAGGCTGTGATGATGTATGCAGAGCTCAAGTACTACCAGAAGGACTATGCTGGAGCAAACAAGGCTCTCAATATCATTGCAAAGAGAGCTTATGGCGTAGACTCAAAGTACACCAGCACAAACGCTGCAGATGTTTATGATGCCCTTATCAACGAGTACAAGCTCGAGTTCCCTGCAGAAGGCGTGATTTGGTTTGCACTCATCCGTACAGGCGCTATCTGGAGCATGGCTCCTAACAGCGAGCAGCCAGACGTCACTTTCGAGGCTCTTAAGGCAAAGAACCCTAATATCCTCCTTTGGCCTATCGCTAATGGTTCTATCAACAAGAACCCTGAGCACATCCATCAGGTAGAAGGTTGGTCTTAATAGAAATGAAGTATGAAAAAGATATTATCATCACTTATTATCGCCGCTTCACTCGTGTTCACCCTCACTTCTTGTGAGAAGGTAGAGATGGGTGGCGCCGATCTGAAGACTCTTAGTCTCTCATACGACTTGGATGGAAACACCCTTCCTACTATCCCATCAGAGGGTCAGGTCATCACCAAGGCCGTGGTCATCAACCAGGGCGGTGTGAACCGCGACGTAGAGTGGGAGGTGTCAGTGGACAATGCCCCTTCATGGGTCAAGGTAGAGAAGACCACCGTTCAGAACCATTTCAATGGTACTTACGGCGGTGACGACTGCGACATCACCCTCAAGGGTGTCACCATCACCGTGGATGCAAATGATTCTGGTGCCAAGCGCTCAGCGGTCATCCGCTATACTGTAGCTGACGGCAGCTCGATCTCCACTATGCTCACTCAGTCCAAGTAATTATGAGAAGGACAGTAAAATCCATAACCATGCTGCTTGCAGTGGCGCTTCTCGGCGCCGCTGGATGCGGCAAGGAGCCAGTGATCCCACCTCCACCAACCCCAAACGGTGAGACTGGAGAGGAGACGGTGACCCTGGAGGAGCCGGAGCCATGCTCAAACAAGATTGTCGCCCATCGTGGCGGATCTTCAGAGTGCGGCGCTCCGGACAACTCCATCGCTTCGCTCAAGTACGCGATGTCATTGAAACTGTATGGCTCTGAGTGCGATATTTATTGGACTAAGGACAATAATGTCGTCGTTGCGCATGCGACCAGCGACTACAAGATCAACGGCCTCATCCCATGGGAGCACTCCCTTAAGGAGATCCAGGCTGCGGGACGCCTCTCGAATGGCGAGATGATCCCTTCGCTGGAGGATTACCTGAAGACCGTCATGGTCAGCGGCAGCTGCACACGCCTTTGGCTTGATATCAAGGCGACCAGCCCTGCCGACTATGCTGTGAAGGCAGTCCAGCGCGCCTGCGAGATCATCAAGGAGAAGAAGGCGCAGAAGTTCTGCGAGTTCATCTGCACCAGCAATGCCACTACGGCAAGGGCTGCGGCAGCCTGCATGACCGCCTACGGTATCCCTGTAGGCTGGATGTCAAACTCGGCACCTTCAAACCATATCGCGGCAGGTTTCACATGGGCAAACCTTTCTGCGAAGAGCGCGATGACTCCGTATGGCTCTCATAGCATTGACGAATTCACCAGGGCAGGTATGGAAATCAGTGTGTTCAATGTGGACAAGGCAGGTAGTTCAGATGGCAATGCAGTCACATCCGACAGCGATGTGGACTACTATATCAAGAACTATTCGTCCATGAAGGCTATCTGTACAAACTACCCAAACTGGCTTAAATCAAAACTTAAATAATAAACAGGTATCATGAAATTAAGAAACATAGTAATGACGGCATTCTCAGCGTTCGCACTCGTTTCGTGTGTGACCAATGAGCTCGTGCCTTCACAGTCTGCTCCAGCAGTGGCTTTCGTAACCAAGACTGCTGGTGATGCCCAGGTGGAAATCTCCCGCAGAGGTGAGACCAAGCAGGTGGGCATCAAGGCTACATGCGACTGGACACTCACCACTGACAGTGACTGGGTGAAGATCAGTCCTATGTCAGGTACTGAGGCTACCAAGGACATCACTGTCACTGTGGACTCTGAGAACAATGCTGACGATGACCGCACTGCAAAGGTCATCATCTTCAAGGCTTCTGACTCACTTCCTTGTGACACCCTCTTCGTTATCCAGAAGGGTGCTGCAGGTGAGTTCGACGGCAGAATCAAGAGCGCTGAGGCTTTCGTCTCATTCATCGCTCAGGCAGGTGAGCTCGTAGAGACTGACGAGGTTGAGCTCATGGCCGATATCGATCTCGCAGGCGCAGTCATCGCCCCTGTCGACAAATTCTCTGCTATCTTCAACGGTAACAATCACAAGATCTACAACTTCACCATCGCTTCTGAGAAGGCTGAGGCTGGTATGTTCCTCGCAAACTATGGTACTATCCGTGACCTCATCGTTGGTTCAAAGGATGGCCAGAGCTGGGATGGTTCTTCAAAGATCAGCTTCGCAGATGGCATGACCGGTAACAGCGCAGGTATCGTGGCTGTGAACTACGGTACTGTGGAGAATGTCAAGAACTTCGCTTCTGTAGACTTCAACGCAGCGAATGCTTCTGACGCTGATTCTTCAGTCGGTGGTATCGTAGGTCTCGTTGGTTCTGTATCATCAGTCATCAAGAACTGTGAGAACTACGGAACCATCACTTACACCGGTGCACAGAACTACCGTTCATCAATGGGTGGTGTGCTCGGTCTCAGCGGCCAGTCTGGCGCTGTCATCGAGAACTGTCTCAATGCGGGTGCTATCGTGAAGGCTACCGCAAACCAGAAGGAGTTCGCAATGGCTGGTGTAGTAGGTCGTGCAAATGACCAGCTCATCATCAAGAACTGTACAAACGAGGGCCCTGTATCTTATGAGTCTACAGAGAAGCCAGGTTCTTATATCCACATCGCCGGTATCATCGGTGCTGCATACAAGAACTCACAGATCTCTGGCTCAAGGAACAAGGGTGAGGTTACCTCAGTCATCAACCAGGTTAACCGTATCGGTGGTATCGCTGGTACCATGAACACCGGTGGTGTGATCGAGGACTGTATCAATGACGGTGCAGTGAGCGTAAAGCAGGCTGCAAACGCAAACTGGCAGGCTGCTGCAGGTATCTGTGGATTCGAGGAGAAGGCTACTTCTACTATTCCATTCATCATCAGAAACTGTACTAACAACGCTGCTGTATCTCTCGAACTCGAAAATACTACGACCCATGCAAACAAGGCATCTGTGGGTGGTATCATCGGTCTCGCTTGCTCGGTAGTAGAGTTCACAGGAAACACAAACAACGGTAAGATCTCAGCCAAGAACACTGGTGGTACCCCTGTTTATGCCGGCGGTATCATTGGTAACAACAGCAAGGGTACCATGACACTTACTGGTAATACAAATACCGGTGCTGTCTCATTTGAGGCTGCAGATGGTACTGCAGGCGGTGTCATTGGCTTCGCTCAGGCTGCTGGTGCTGTCATCAAGGAGAATATTGACAGAGGAAATGTAAGTGGCTCAGTGGCTTCTGCAATCGGTGCGGTAGCTGGTATCACCGCTGCATCTCTCAACTCTTGTGCTGTGGGTTCAGACGTGACCGTTGGTGGTCAGACCGTGACCATGGCGAACCTCGCAGCCCTCATCCAGGGCTCAGCCAGCACAGGCGCACCTGTAGCTTGCTACGTAGAGGGTGCCGCTCCTGTAGATTACCTCTCAGCTGCTCCTGCAGAGCTTGCATTTGTCGCTGCTGGTGAGGCTAAGACCATCACAGTGTCCTCGAACTGCGAGTGGACCGCTACCTCTTCTGAAAGCTGGCTCACTCTCTCTGAGACCGCTGGCAATGGTGAGGCTACCATCACAGTGACCGCTGCCGAGAACCCTGCAAAGCAGGAGCGTACGGCAGTCATTACCATTGTCGCAAAGAACGACGCTACACTCAGCGCTACAGTGAATGTAAAGCAGGCTGAGAAGCCAGGCGCACTCCCTGGAAACCAGATCAAGAGCGCCGCTGACCTCAAGACCTTCCTCACCATCGCAGCTGAGGCTGAGGCTGGTGAGACCTTCACCATCGAGAGCGACATCGACTACACTTCAGAGACTCTCGTCCCTGCAGATGCATTCGCCGGTGTGCTTGATGGAAAGAACCACAAGATCACCTTCGCTACCGAGGCTGATGCGGCGTTCATCGCACTCATCAAGACCCTTACCGGTACAGTGAAGAACATCACTACCGCTGGTTCGCTCAAGTCTACATACTCAGGTACCGGTGAGCACTTTGTCACCTCTATCGCTGCCTATGTGGACGGTGGTCTCGTTGAGAACTGTACAAATGAGGCAGCTATCACACTCGCTTCTACCGGTACAGGCTCGTATGCATACCTTTCAGGTGTCGTTTCACATTTCAGACTCGACGGCGCTACAGTGAAGAACTGTACAAACAAGGGCAAGCTCACCCTGAGCAACGCCTGCCAGACCATCCTCGGTGGTGTCGCTGCATATGGTGTGACCAACGCCAATGCACCTACCCTGAGCCTGATCGACTGCGTGAACTCTGGTGATATCGAGATCAACCACGAGGGTGCGAACTGGGACTATATCGGTGGTGTAGTAGGTAAGATGGGTGCTTCTTCAAACCCATTCACCATGTTCTACATCAAGAACTGCAAGTTCAGTGGAAAGATGACTGTCACCAAGGCTCCAAAGATCCGTGGTGGTGGCGTATTCGGCTCATGCGGTGCATCTACCGACTACGAGGTGTCTGGCTGTGAGTTCTCAGGAACCATTGACATTACTGATACCCAGGCAGTTGATCGCCTCTTCGGTGGCGTAGGCCCAGGCTTCTCTGAGACAGCAGCTTCAGGTACCATCTCTAACTGCGTATTCAATGGCGACATCAAGGCTGTCACAGGTGGCAACCTCTATCTCGGAGGTATCTTCGGAAACAATGGTGCCGCTACCATCGTCATCGATGGCTGTAAGGCTACAGCGAAGTCTTCTATCGGCGGATATAGCTCGGCTAAGTCTATCGGTGTTATCGCAGCTCGTCCAAACAAGGCTGGCTTCACAGTGAAGAACTGTAAGGTGGCTGGTAAGGTTACATCTGCAGCAGGTGAGGAGATCACCATCTCTGCTGACAATGTAGCTGATTGGATGTTCAAGGGTTCTGCCACTACAGTAGCTGTAACTCTCGAGAACAATGGCTTTAATGCAGAGTAAATCTGTAAAATATATATGGAGGGCCGGTAGAAATACCGGCCTTTTTCATATCTTTATGACTATGAAACGACGTGTCCTTACATTGGTGGTCCTGGGAGCATTGGTGGCTTGTACAAGAAACGAGCTACCCAAGCCTCCTGTGCATGAAGTTGAGGAGGAAGAGGAGAGCGGCGCCGTCCTCTTTTCTGCCACTTTTGATGAATGTGTACTGAAGGAAGGACCTCAGATTCAGTCAGATAACTTCAAGGATGATTGTGAAAATCCTCTCAGCCACATTTCCTTCAAGTCCACGCAGTGGAAGACTGTCGGTTCTTCACATGTGTGTGAAGATGAGTACATGAGGAGCAGGGGATTCCAGGACTGGGTATATCTTTTCCGGGTATCTGAACGTCCAGGGTATCTTGCATGTGGCGTGAACTCCGATGGCAAGAGGGGCATCATACAGTCTCCGATGATGTCGAAGATCCATCAAGTGTCAGATGTGAAAGTCAGTTTCCAGGTTAAACCCGACGACGCGATGTCGGACGACATCTGCTTCAAGGTCTGCCTCAGCGGAGTCATAAGCAAGGCTACCGTAAACGGCTATGCCTATAGCCTTACGGATCCCCATGACGGTATAGAGCATTCGCTGACCATATCCCGTCAGTCGTTGAGTCCTGGGTGGAACAAGGTCGTTGTAGAGGTGGAGAAGGCGACAAATGGCACCATGTTCTACTGGGCAGGCGCATCGTCCGCCAAGACCCTGAATCATGGCTTTTATCTGGACAATGTAAAAGTCTACGAAACTCAGCAGATGTCGCGCCCGCAGAAGTCTCTGCGTGTGCTCTACTGGAACATTCAGAACGGCATGTGGAGTGATCAGGCCAATGATTTCGCTCGCTTCAGGGACTTTGTGAAAAAATACGACCCTGATGTATGCGTGTGGTGCGAAGCGCAGTCTATCTACAAGGATAGAAGCACTTCTATGTGCGGCGAGAACGAGAGATTTTTCCCTGCAGGATGGCAGAATTTTGCATTAAGCTATGGACATGCGTACACTGCTATCGGTGGATATAGAATCTATGCAGATGATTATTATCCTCAGGTCGTGACTTCAAAGTATCCTATCAGGACTCTTGAGACTATCACGGAGACAGATTATGAGCATCAGAGGCTTGCCGACTCATTCACTGACGGGAAAAGCCATTCTGAGGAGTACCACGCACATTGTGCCGAAGGCTACTGCCCTGTGGCTCATGGCGCCGCCGTGCAGCAGCTGGATGTGGATGGCGTGAAGGTGAACATCGTCACGCTGCATCTGTGGCCTCACGCGTATAGCTACTACGCCAAGTTTGTACTGAAAGACCAGAAGTATGACGCGGACAATAGCGCAGGAGGAAATGTGCAGAGGGAGAAAGAGATAAGGTATATCTGCTCGAAAAGCGTTGAGGACCCTCGTTTCGCGGGAGAGGAGAATTGGCTTATGATGGGTGACTTCAACACCCGTAGCCGTCTGGACAACTGGAGATACAAGCTTGCAGATGACAGCCCGTTCCTTAGCAGTCACGACTACATCCTCGACCATACATTCTATAAGGATATCATTGGCCTGAAATATCCGGGACAGTTTTTCGCTACACGCACGTGGGCAAATGACGCCGCGGGAAACTATCCTCCGCGATATGACTTCGTGTACGCTTCGCCGGCGATGTATGATAAGGTGGCCAATGCTCTGGTACTCAATGAGGAATGGACAAACATGGTGTGGGCAATGTCAAACTACTACGACTCATCTGACCACAGGCCTATACTCGTCGACTTCAAATTGTGAAGATTTTCTCACTCATTGTCAAATAAAGTCCATATCTTTACAAGCGGTGGAGTTGACGCCGCCAGTTAAAATTTTTATATTATGTCACTTAATAAAGTAATGCTGATCGGTAACGTTGGTAGAGACCCAGAAGTACGTTACCTCGAAGGACAGGGCGCCCAGGGCGCCACTAAGGTAGCCACATTCACTCTTGCGACCACTGAGAGATTCAAGGATCGCGCAGGAGAGTTGAGAGAAAACACAGAATGGCATAACATCGTAGCGTGGAGAAATTCCGCAGATGTAGCTGAGAAGTATATCCGCAAGGGTACTCAGCTTTACGTCGAAGGCAAGCTCCGTACACGTTCATGGACTGATGCCTCAGGAGTGAAGAAGTTCACCACAGAGATAGTTGTGGATACTCTTCAGCTCCTTGGTAAGAAGGAGGACAACCCAGGAGTGGGTGCAGCGCCTATTGCTTCGGCGCCAGCGGCTCCTGCCGCACCTCGCCAGGCAGCTCCAGCTGCTGCTCCTAGCTATTCGCAGCCAGCCGGTTTCCAGCCTCGTCAGGCTCCAGCCACTGCTCCTGCAGCCGCACCAGCCGCAGCTATGGATGATGCAGGTGACGACCTCCCATTCTAGAGATTTTTTTCTGCATTTTCTTGAGCTTGTGCCATACGTATGGCACAAGCTCATTTTATTTTTGTGGCTGTTATAAATGAAAACAGCATGAAAAATAAAAAGGATTCTGAGCTTGAGCTCATAGAAAAATACGCATTCATCCTCGGTAGAAAGGATTCCACCGAGGATGTAGTAGAGTCTTATAGGGATACAGCAGAAGAGCTTGGCTGCTTTTCCTTCTAGTTAGATTTTGTCGGCCATTGCGCCTATCGAAGGCACCTCTCCGGTGAGGATAGGGTAGCCAGCGACTGCCTGGTAAAGAAGCCATTTCTTTCCGGAGATGTACAAAGCTCCAGCCTGGTCTATGGCGTCCATGGCTTCACCTGTGAATGATGGGTTCCTGTAGTTTGCTTCCAGGATCATCTTTGTGTAGCCGCCAGCGGCGTAATCTTCTGCCGTAAGCGAGTCGAGCACATCGTGCTTGACTGGCAGGCAGTAGATGATGAGCTGGCTTTCACGGAATGCTTCCTTGAGGTCTGATGCTATGGTCATTCCGAATTCAGGAAGGCCTTTGATGAATTTTTCGGCCTTCTCTGCGGTTCTATTCCAGACTATTACCTGGTAGCCCATCTCGGCGGCAGCTACGGCAGCAGCGCTGCCTGCGCCGCCAAGGCCTACGATGAGGGCTTTTGGTTTGGTCGCAAACTCAGCTGCGAGGATTTGTTTCATAGCCTGATGAACCTTGATGTGACCTCTGGCTCCGAACTCCTGGTAGCACCTGTTCACTATGCCAGGAGCAAACATCTCAGCTACTGTGAGTATCACGCCTGAGAAGTCTGAGTTGTGGCATGCCACACCTTCTTCTGTCTTCACGAGGATATTTGCCGCTCCGATGAGCATGCATGGTCCCGACACCACCTCGGCCTTCTCGTATGCCTTCTCCTTGAACGGAGCGGTGATGTTTATGCCCTCGTAGCCCTTCGTGAACCTTATGTATGACTCCTCGAAGTACTGGCCTTCGATGAGGTCGTAGCTGAGCTGGTCGTCAGGATGTTCTGCATTCCACTTGGTGAATCCAGCATTGAATAGTGTAGGGCTCATCGAGTGCTCGATGGGATGTCCTATGAGTCCGAACTTTTTCATATTATGAGTTTCTTTGGCGGACAGCCTCGAAGAGGAGTATGGCCGCTGATACTGATGCGTTCAGCGAGTCAAGCTGTCCAAGCATTGGGATCTTGATGTGTGCATCTGCAGCCTCGCGCCACTGGTCAGTAAGACCGGTCGCCTCAGTGCCGATGACGATGGCTGTGCCCTTCTTCATGTCGGTGTCGTAGTACCATGAACTATCCTGAAGCTGGGCGGTAAGGATCTGGATTCCATGGGCTTTCAGCCAGCCAATGGCCTCTTCGGAAGAGCAGCACACCACTTGCGTGGTGAAGACTGCGCCTATGCTCGCGCGCACCAGATTCGGGTTGTACAGGTCTGTGAGCGGGTCACAGATAAGCACCGCGTCTGCCCCTGCAGCGTCCGCGCTACGCAGTACGGCGCCCAGGTTTCCAGGTTTCTCCACACCCTCAAGCACGACCACGAGCGGCGCCTCGCCTACGCTGAGTGAAGCGAGCTCGCGCTCTCTCCACTCCATCTCAGCGATCACGCCTTCCGTGCCACCTCTGTAGGCTACCTTGTCGTAGATAAACAGAGGGATGTCCACTACAAGTGGAGCATCTACATCGGCTTCCATGGCTTCGTCCAGCAGGCCTTTATAGTCATTCTTGGCTAGCCTGTATGATGCGTCGGTGAAGTCCCTGATAAGTATTTCCGTGCAGCAGAAAAGGGTCTTTATACGGAATCCGGCACGCAGGCAGTGTCCAAGTTCCCTTCTACCTTCCACTACGAAAAGACCCTTCTCGCGTCTCAGTTTCGTTTTTTCCTGAAGCGCGAGAAGGTCCTTTATCTTCGGGTTCTGTGCCGAAGTGATATATTCTGTTCTCAAGACTAGTCCTCTTTCTTAGGAGCGGTCTTCTCTGGCCTCATCTGAGGGAAGAAGAGCACATCCTGGATGGTGGTCTGACCAGTCATGAACATGGTGAGTCGGTCGATACCCATGCCAAGTCCTGAGGTAGGAGGCATACCATACTCAAGTGCACGTACGAAGTCGTAGTCAATGAACATGGCCTCATCGTCGCCCTTGCTCTTGAGAGCTGCCTGCTCCTCGAAGCGCTCGAGCTGGTCGATAGGGTCGTTAAGCTCTGAGTATGCATTTGCGAGCTCCTTGCCACATACGAAGAGCTCAAAGCGCTCTGTAAGTGTAGGGTCCTCGCGATGTCTCTTGGTAAGAGGAGACATCTCCACTGGGTAGTCGGTGATGAATGTAGGCTGGATGAGCTTCTCCTCAGCGTAAGCGCCAAAGATAGCGTCGATGAGCTTGCCCTTGCCCATAGATGGGTCGATCTCTACGTTAAGCTGCTTGCAGGTAGCGCGGAGCTGATCCTCGTCCATGCCCTTGACGTCTACACCAGCGTACTCCTTGATGGCCTCAAGGATAGGGAGACGACGGAATGTGCCGCCGAAGTCAACCTCGTGCTCGCCGATCTTCACCTTGGTGGTACCGTTAACCTTGAGAGAGATCTTCTGGAGCATCTTCTCTACGAAGTCCATCATCCAGATGTAGTCCTTGTAGGCTACGTAGATCTCCATGCAGGTGAACTCTGGGTTGTGGGTCTTGTCCATACCCTCGTTACGGAAGTCCTTGGCGAACTCGTAAACGCCTGAGAAACCACCTACGATGAGTCTCTTAAGGTAGAGCTCATTCGCGATACGAAGGTAGAGCGGAATGTCGAGAGCATTGTGATGAGTGATGAAAGGACGCGCTGTAGCACCGCCTGGGATGCTCTGGAGGATAGGTGTCTCCACCTCAAGGCAGCCTGCTTCATTGAAATACTCACGCATTGTGGCAATGATCTGTGATCTCTTGATGAAGGTCTCCTTCACCTGAGGGTTCACGATGAGGTCCACGTATCTCTGACGATAGCGGAGCTCAGGATCGGTGAATGCGTCGAATACCTTTCCGTCCATCTCCTTGACGATAGGGAGCACCTTGAGTGACTTCGAAAGGAGGGTGAGCTCCTTCGCGTGTACTGAAAGCTGACCTGTCTGGGTGATGAATGCGAAACCCTTGATACCGATGACGTCACCGATGTCGAGGAGCTTCTTCCAAACGGTGTTATACATAGTCTTGTCCTCGCCTGGACAGATCTCATCTCTCTTTACGTAGATCTGGATGCGGCCGGTCTCGTCCTGGAGCTCTCCGAATGAAGCTGCTCCCATGATGCGGCGGCTCATCACGCGGCCAGCGATGCATACCTCCTGGAAATTTCCTTTCTCTGCGTCGTAGCCCTCTGTAATCTCCTTCGCTGTGGCGTTCACTGGATAGAGTGGAGCTGGATATGGCTCGATGCCAAGTTCGCGAAGCTTCGCGAGCGACTCTCTTCTGAGGATCTCCTGCTCGCTGAGTTCAATGTTTGCCATATATGTTTGATTTTAAATTATCTGGTAGTCTTAAATGTATCTACAAAAGTAGCATTTTTAATTCAAAAATTAAAAACTTTTGGGTATCTTTGTCCAATATGGCAATTCAGTGCAAATGGGTAGTTAAGGAGCAGTCTGATGTCGCGACGGTTGAAAAACTCGCCGCGGAGGTGGGTATTGACAAGGTCCTCGCAGAACTTCTCGTGCAGCGTGGAGTCACCACTTTTGAGGAGGCTCGCTCGTTTTTCCGCCCTTCGCTGAACAGCTTGCATGATCCTTTCCTCATGAAGGACATGGACTTGGCCGTCGAGAGACTCCGTAAGGCCGTCATCAGTCGCGAGAAGATTCTCGTCTACGGCGACTATGACGTGGACGGAACCACCGCTGTATCATTGGTTTACTCATTCCTCATCCGATACACCAGAGACATTGATTTCTACGTCCCAGACAGAAATGACGAGGGCTACGGCGTGTCGTATAAGGCGCTCGACTGGGCGTATGAGAATGGCTTTACCCTCATCATTACGCTTGACTGTGGCATCAAGGCCATCGAGAAGGTGGAGTATGCGAAGGAGCGTGGCATGGATGTGATCATCTGCGACCACCATCTTCCTGATGCTGAGCTTCCTCATGCCGTAGCAGTCCTCGACCCGAAGAGGGAGGACTGCCACTATCCTTTCGATGACCTCTCAGGATGCGGCGTGGGCTTCAAGCTTGTCCAGGCGTATGCGCAGCGCTATGATATCCCATTTGAGAATCTCATTCCGCTTCTGGACTATCTCGTAGTCAGCATATCGTCTGACCTTGTGTCCATGGTAGGGGAGAACCGTATTCTGGCTTACTTCGGCCTCAAGCAGCTGAATGAGTCGCCTCGCGCAGGACTTTCTGCGATGATCACCCTCTCGAACCTCGAGCCTGGGCATGTGACCATCGACGATATCGTCTTCAAGATTGGCCCTCGTATAAATGCCGCTGGCCGTATGGAGACCGGTCGCCTCGCAGTGGAGCTTCTCACTGCTACGGCTACTTCCGACGCGATGCGCATCGGCGAGAAGATTAATGACAATAATAACGAGCGCAAGTCCATTGATCGCGAAATCACCCAGGAAGCACTTGAGATGGTGCAGAGTGGCCAGTGCCTCGCGAGCGAGAACGCCACCGTCGTGTATAATCCGAACTGGAACAAGGGAGTGGTCGGAATCGTGGCGTCACGCCTCGTGGAAGCGTTCTATAAGCCTACCATTGTACTCACTAAGTCCAATGGTTTCGTGACCGGCTCGGCAAGAAGCGTCCAGGGCTTTGACCTGTACGGCGCCATCGAGAGCTGCGCAGACCTCCTCGAGAACTTCGGAGGTCATGTCTATGCAGCTGGTCTTACCTTGAAGGAGGAGAATCTTCCTGAGTTCAGTGCGCGCATCGACAAGTTCGTCGCTGGCAAGGTGACAGAAGAGATGCTTACGCCTGTGGTTTACCTCGACGCTCGTCTCGACTTTTCGAGCATCACCCCGAAGTTCTTCCGCATACTGAAGCAGTTCCAGCCATTCGGACCTGGAAACATGAATCCTCTGTTCCTTACCGAGGATGTATATGATAGCGGAAATGGTCGCAAGGTGGGAGCTGGTGGTGTACACATGAAGCTTGATCTCATTCAGGAGTCACAGCCTTACCATCCTATTCCAGCCATTGCATTCAACATGTCTGACATGTATGACTACATCAAGGAAGGAAATCCTTTCGATGTTTGTTATTCTGTCGTAGAGAATTACTACAGAGGTAGTTCTACCATCCAGCTTCGCGTGAAGGACCTTCACGAGAGAGAGGAGTTCATTTAGTTTATCACCTTGAATATCTCATGCGCCACGCCCATGGGCGTGAGCTCGTCTGTGGCCACTTCGAAATCGGCCACGGATGCGTATATGCCCGCACGCTGCTCCATGAGGCGGTGAATGCGCTGCTCCAGGGACTCTCCCTGCAGCAGAGGCCTTTTCGTGTCGCCACTAAGTCGCTTCTGGAGCGTCTCCTCGCTCGCAGTCAGGTAAACGCAGACTGCGTGCTGCCTGATGAGGCTGACGCACTCAGGCGTCGTTACGGCGCCGCCTCCAAGTGCTATCACGAAATCGCCTTCCACAGGCCTCTCCAGAAGCTCGCGGAGGCATTGGCACTCAAAGACGCGAAAACCTTTCTCTCCCACTTCTGTGAAGATGTCGGCTACGCTCTTTCCTGCACGCTCTACGATATAGTCGTCCAGGTCCACAAAGGAGCAGGAAAGCAGCTTCGCGAGTCTCCTCCCGACGCTGCTTTTTCCGCATCCCATGAATCCTGTAAGTGTGATAATCATTTAGAATAGAGTAAGTTCGCCGTCCTCCTCGATAGGAGGGACGTCTACCTTGGACATGTCTACCTCGGGGATTTCGATATCCATTGGGTCAATGGCATCGTCCATGATCTCGCCTGCGAGATTCTCTGGCTCCTCCGGCTCTGCCTCCTCAATCTCGTCCTCTGGCTTCACCAGAGGCTCGATGAACTCGACCTTCTTGATGTCGAAGGTATGGCATTTCTTTCCCTTGGCGGTGATACCCTTCTTCGCTATGAATTCCTCTGCGTCAAGCACTTCCGCCTCTCTGTGCTCATGCTTGCCACCGAAGGTGACGAGCACCTGAGGATGCTTGTCGTCGCTGAGTTCCACAAGCTTGGAACCCTTGCCATCCGCAATGAACAGCAGTGGCGTATTCTCGCTAGGAACAAATGAGAATCTCTTTATATAGAAGGCCTTCACGGTGGCATCCCAGTAGAGTGCTGTGTAGGTCTTGTTCGGATCGAGCTTCTCTATCTTAAGCACATCTCCCTGATACTTGTTTGACAAGTCAAACGAAGTGGTATAGTAGGTTCCGTTCTTGAAGATAGCGAGTATCTTGTCATCGTTCTCAAACTGACCGAGGTACAGTCCTCTGCCATCTTCGTTGAGGCTCTGTATGTCTGTGTCATACCAGATGTCCTTGCCACCGATGGTAGAAGCTCCCTTGCTCTTGAGCTGGATCTTGGAGATGGCATTCTTGCTTACGAGGTTTCCTCTTGAAGCCTTGCCCTTGATGGCGAGGGTAGAGAAGTCGTACTCGATGGTAAGCTTCTTCAGTTTCGCCTTCGCCTTGAGGTATATCTTCACGGACTCGGCCTCACCATTGTGGTTTGCTGTAAACCACTGAAGCACAGAACCTGGCGTACCGCTTGTGATGTCGTACCACTTGTCCCTGGTCACAGAAGTGATGTTAAATCTCTTCGCGTAGTAGACGGTGCTCTTTCCGTCACGGTAGATTACGTTGTAGATGGTTCTGGAGTCGCCTCTTGTGAATACGTCAGCATAGAGAATGTCCTTGCAGAAGAACTCCTTCTCTGATACCTTCTTCACGATGTACTGGCCTTCCTTGTTTATGACGATGACCTCTGAAAGGTCTGAGCAGTCGCAGACGTACTCCACGCCGTCCTCCTTCTTCAGGTTTGTGCCCACAAAGCCTTCAGCTCTATTTACATAGAGCTTGGCGTTGTTGTTCACTACCTTTGTGGCGGCAATGGACTCGAATGAAGTTATCTCAGTAAGTCGAGGAAAATCCTTTCCGTACTTCTTCTTGATGCCCTTGAACCAGTCGATGGTGAACTCGGTCAGATGCTCTATCTTGTCCTTGACCTCCTTGATCTCGTCCTCTATGGCGTGAATCTTCTCATCGATGGCCTTGGTGTCGAACTTGGAAATCTTTCTGACTGGCTTCTCCACGAGCTTGAGGATATCCTCCATCACGATCTCCTTGCGGAACAGATCCTGATAGGTCTTCATCTCGTCAAATACATCCTTGATCTGTGTGTCCCAGTCCTTCTGGTCCTGCTCGAGGATCTTATAAATCCTGTTCTCGAAGAATATCCTTTCGAGCGAGCTGTAGTGCCACTCGTTCTCGAGCTCGGAGAGCTTGATCTGCAGCTGCTGGCCGAGGAGGTCTCTGGTGTGCCAGGTGTCGTACTCGAGAATCTGGTTTACGTCAAGGAACTGTGGCTTGTCGTCCATGATGACACATGCATTTGGCGCAATGTTGAACTCGCAGTCGGTGAATGCGTACAATGCGTCAATGGTCTTGTCTGGAGACACATCATTAGGCAGGTGGATGAGGATGTTCACATTTGATGTGGTCATATCCTCCACCTTCTTTATCTTTATCTTGCCCTTATCCTTGGCCTTGAGGATTGAGTCAATGAGCATCTGAGTGGTCCTTCCATAAGGAATCTCAGTGATTGCAATGGTGTTCTTGTCGATCTTCTCGATGCGGGCACGCACCTTCACTGTACCACCTCTATGTCCTTTCTGATACTTGCTGCAGTCTGCAAGACCTCCGGTAGGGAAGTCTGGGTATAGCTCGTAAGGCTTTTCTTCAAGTATGGCAACTGATGCGTCAAGGAGCTCATTGAAGTTATGAGGAAGAATCTTCGATGACATACCCACGCCGATACCCTCGGTACCCTGCGCGAGAAGTAGAGGGAAGCGAACAGGGAGCTCTACAGGCTCCTGGTTCCTTCCATCGTACGATGTCATCCAGTTTGTGATCTTCGGATCGAAAAGAACTTCCTTGGCGAACTTGCTAAGACGAGCCTCGATGTATCGAGGCGCTGCATTTGCATCACCGGTGAGGATGTTACCCCAGTTTCCCTGACAGTCAACAGCAAGTCCCTTCTGGCCGAGCTGTACGAGAGCGCCCAGGATGGACGCATCACCGTGGGGATGATACTGCATGGCCTGTCCGACGATGTTTGCCACCTTTGTGTAAGCACCGTCATCCATTCTATACATAGCGTGAAGCACGCGCCTCTGCACAGGCTTAAGTCCGTCCACGATATGTGGCACGGCTCTGTGCAGGATTACATAAGAGGCATAGTCAAGATACCAGTCCTTGAACATTCCAGAGAGCTTGAAGTGATGGCTGTCACTTCCCAGCAGTCTGTCATATTTCCCCGAAGGCACAGCATCTTCCGCAAGTCCCTCATCCAGATCCTCGTCCTCTCTGATCTCTTCTCCGTCGTTGTACTCTTCGTTCATTGTCTTTGTCTCTTTTAGTCTTCGTAACCGAATCTGCGGAGCTCCCTACGGCTCTCTCTCCATCCTGCGTCCACCTTGACAAACAGGCTGAGGAAAACCTTCTTCTGGAAGAACTCCTCCATCTCGATGCGGGCTTCTGTGCCCACTTTCTTCAGTGACGCGCCTTTCTTGCCGATGATGATGCCCTTCTGGCTGTCTCTCATCACATAGATGACGGCGCTGATGTCATATCTTTCAGCTCCTTCCTTGAAACTTTCCACTACCACCTCGCAGCTGTAAGGGATCTCCTGGTCATAGTTCAGGAGTATCTTCTCGCGGATGATCTCGGAAGCGAAGAAGCGAAGGTTCTTGTCTGTGAACGCATCCTTGTCATACCAAGGAGGGCACTCTGGGAGCGCTCCCACCACAGTGTCGAAGATGCTGTCAAGGTTGAATTTCTCCTGCGCTGATGCAGGTATGACAGTAGCCTTTGGCACCTGCTCCTTCCAGTATGAAATCTTCTCCACGACCTTCTCCTGAGTGCTGATGTCTATCTTGTTGATGACGATCACCACTGGACAGTCGAGGTTCTGGAGCTTCTTCACATACTCCACATTCTTGTCGGCAGTCTCCACTGTGTCGGTGACATAGAGGATGATGTCGGCGTCTCCTATGGCAGTGTCCACGAAGTTCAGCATGTTCTGCTGAAGTCTGTAGTTAGGCTTGAGGATACCAGGGGTGTCGGAATACACGATCTGATAGTCCTCGCCATTCACGATGCCCATGATGCGGTGGCGCGTGGTCTGTGCCTTGGCTGTCACGATGGAGAGCTTTTCACCCACCATCGCGTTCATAAGTGTGGATTTGCCAACATTTGGGTTTCCAATGATGTTGACAAATCCAGACCTGTGTTTCTTTGTGCTGTTCTCAGTCATTATCTATTAAAGGTAAGCTCCCATCTTGAGGATGTTCACCTCGCCTTCGGTGAGGAATCTCCACTCGCCCTTCTTGAGGCCCTTCTTTGTGAGGCCTGCGAAGTATACTCTGTCAAGGGCACGTACCTCATATCCGAGTGACTCGAAGATACGGCGTACGATGCGGTTCTTTCCAGAGTGGATCTCGATGCCGAGCTTTCTCTTGTCATCTGCGTCGATGTACTGGAGCTCATCTGCTGCTACAGGACCGTCTGTAAGTTCAACGCCTGCGAGAATCTGATCGTAATGCTCCTGCTCGAGCTGATGGTCAAGGATAACCTGGTAGATCTTCTTCTTGTCGTAAGAAGGGTGTGTGAGGCGCTCAGCGATCTCACCATCGTTTGTGAACATAAGTACACCAGTGGTGTTCTTGTCGAGACGTCCTACAGGGAATACTCTTGATGTGCAGTTCTTGAGGAGGTCCATGACTGTCTTCTCGGCGTGAGGATCGCTTGCTGTGGTCACGAAGCCCTTAGGCTTGTTCATGACGATGTATACCTTCTCCTCGCCCTTGAGTCTCTCGCCGTTGAAACGAACGTCGTCAGTGAGGACGTTAACCTTGGTTCCGAGCTCTGTAACTACCTCTCCGTTCACTGTCACTACACCAGCCTGGATGTAGGTGTCAGCCTCGCGGCGTGAGCAAACTCCTGAGTTTGCGATGTACTTGTTAAGACGCATCTCCTCCTGGATGCCAGTCTGAACGTAATCATTGTCCGAGAACTGAGCATCTACCTGAGGATGCTTGTTTATCATGAGATTGATTCCAGACTCCTCTCCCTCGTTGAAGGTGTAGTCGTTCTTCTTTCTGAATGGCTTTCTCTCGAATGATGGCTTGCCACCGAATCTGCGGTCGCCCTGAGGTCTTCCGCCAAATCTACGCTCGCCCTGTGGTCTGCCGCCGAATCTGCGCTCACCCTGTGGCCTGTCGCCATAGCTTCTGCGCTCTCCGCTGAATGCAGGACGCTCTCCGTAGCTTCTCTGTGGTCTATCCTGTCCTTCGCCTGCTGCGAATGGCCTTCTCTCACCGAAGCTTCTCTGAGGACGATCACCGAAGTTTCTCTGTGGGCGATCGCCATAACTTCTCTGAGGGCGATCTCCGTAGCTTCTCTGTGGTCTGTCGCCATAGCTTCTACGCTCGCCGCTGAAAGATCTGCGCTCCTGTGAGTCGCCGCCTTCCCTGCGCTCTCCGTAGCTTCTCTGTGGTCTGTCGCCATAGCTTCTACGCTCGCCGCTGAAGTTTCTCTGTGGGCGATCTCCATAGCTTCTCTGTGGTCTGTCACCGAAGCTTCTTCTCTCGCCTCCCTCTGAGGACTCACCGAATGAGACCTTCTTGCGTGGTCTTAGCTTTCTTCCTTCTGAAGAATAGTTTCTGTTCTCTGAATGTCCGTACTCTCTACGGTCTTGACGACTCTCGCCGTCCTTGTGAAAATTGTTCATCTTGTGTAAAAATTATAAATATACTGCCTTTCGGCTATTTTAGCTTGAAAATGTATGTTATGGTTCCCTGCTGTAGTGCAGGAGCCTCAGGAGACATGTTGAAATGAGCTTTCATGGCTGCATTTCTAGCTGCATTCCAGAGGTCGGTATCGGTCACTGTGGTGCCGTCAGCTCCCGCCTGGGCCTTGGTGACTGTACCATACTGGTCTACCCAAATGCTTACGACCACGATGCCTTCCTTCTGTGTGGTGCCGGCAGGGTGAGGTAGATTGCCTACTACGTTTCTGCCCTTCAGGTGGGCGTTTGGCTTGCCAGTGGTCTTTCCGCTGTCTGTGTTTCCTTCAGGATGACCTGCCTTGAATGTGGCAGATCCTTCCCTCGCAGAATGTGGCGCCGTGAGTGAAGTGTCTTTCTTCGACATGCCTGGGAATGCTGCACGTGGGTCAAGCTCTGGCTCTTCCTTTGTCGCAGGCACGTCCACATCTCCGTGCGCATCGTTCTTCGTGGCTGGAG
Source organism: Bacteroidales bacterium (assembly GCA_024398075.1). GTDB lineage: Bacteria > Bacteroidota > Bacteroidia > Bacteroidales > UBA932 > Cryptobacteroides. Next base: position 30,619 of record JAKSJM010000020.1, read on the forward strand.
TGAGGTTCTCCTTCTTCGATACGTATGGAGACTCTGCCTTCTGCACAAGCTCAATGGGCTTGGTGAGATCCACTTCTTCGGCCTGTGGCGCTGATCCCTTGAAGGTCTGCTCCATCTCTATCTCCTCTGAGAAGTCAAGCACAAATGTGTTCTCCTGTGGAGGTGGATAGAGATATTTCATTCCGCTGAAAGAACAGAATACAGCGGCGAGCACCGGGATGGCTACTGCCATCGCGGCTCCCAGGATGTTGCTGGTATTCTCGGTCTTCTGTCTTTCCTGCAGATATGGTTTCATCTTCTTCTGTCTATTCCGGCTGTGTGGCCAGGATTACTTTGTAATGGTTTCTCTTCGCGATGTTCATCATCGCTACGACTTCCTTCACTGGTACGCTCTCGTCGCTGTAGATGGAGAAGGTAGGGTCCTCCTCTGCCTGGAGAAGCTCCACGAGCTCGTCCTCAACCTGCGCGTACGAGGACGCCTGCTCGTTACCATTGACATGATAAGTGCATTTTCCTGCGCCCCAATCCTTGATGGAGACGCTCACGGTGGCCTTCGCTGACACCTGGCCTGTGCTCTTCGGAAGGAGGAGCTTCAGTGCATTTGGGTTCACCAGTGTGGAGGTCACCAGGAAGAAGATGAGCAGCAGGAAGACGATGTCCGTCATAGACGACATCGACATCTCTGAAGTCACCTTGGTGTGTCTTTTGATTGCCATGATTACTCTTCGTTTGCAGGCTCATTGAGCAAGTCCATGAACTCGATGGTAGCGCTCTCCATCTTGAATACGAGGTCAGAGATGCGTGCTGAGAGGTAGTTGTATCCGAAGTATGCAAGGATACCGACGATAAGACCGCCCACTGTGGTCACCATAGCGGTGTAGATACCGCTTGAAAGGAGGGTGATGTCTATGTTGTTTCCTGCCTGTGACATGTTGAAGAATGCCTGGATCATACCGATGACGGTACCGAGGAATCCGATCATAGGTGCACCTCCTGAGATGGTGGCGAGGAATGGAAGACCCTTCTCGAGGCGTGCTACCTCTACGTTTCCGGTGTTCTCCACTGCAGTCTGGATGTCGGCGAGAGGACGGCCAATGCGCTCGATGCCCTTACCTACAAGGCGTGCGACAGGGGTGTCATACTTCTCGCAGAGGGTGAGTGCTGACTTCACCTTTCCTGAGTGGATGTAGTCGCGGATGTCGTTCATGAAGTTCTTGTCCACCTTTGATGCCTTGCTGATCACCCACCACTTCTTTCCGAAGATGTAGATGGCAATGATCGAGAGGATGAGAAGGACGAGCATGAGCCAGCCACCCTTTGTGGCCATCTCGATGAGTGAAAAGCTCATTTCCTGCTGCTGAGGGGCAGCCTGCATAGCCTCCATGGCCTGTGCTGCTACCTCTCCGAGTGAGTCAACATTTGACTGAAGAAGATTAAAAAGCATATCTGTCTATATTTTGATTATCTGTCAATTGGCTTCAGGACGTGCAAATACCGTTCCTATGAGCGCCTATTATTTCAATCTGCAAATATAAACAAAAAATCCGTATTACCATCCCATAGGGATGGGAAATTACCTGCTTTCGGGGTAGTCTATCTCAGAGAGGAAAAGGGCGTGTCCTGGCACTGACTCACCGGCCCTGCAACGGTTCGGCTTGTGAGGGGCTTCAAGACCAGTCTCGGGAGGAAGTACAAGTGAGCGGAAATCCTCGATCGACCGGCGTCCGCGACCTACCTCCAGAAGGGACCCGACAATGGCTCTGACCATGTTTCGAAGGAACCTGTCAGCGGCTACTCTAAAATAGATGTAATCGCCTGGTTCTGAGGCGTATCCCATGATGCCGACATGTGTCGGTACATAGGTCTCCCAATGCGCTTCCGTGATGGTGCAGATCGAGGTGTGATTGTCGGCCCCGACCTTCTCGAAACAGCTGAAGTCATGGGTGCCCAAAAGGCTCTTTGCGGCCTCGTTCATGAGGTCCACGTCGATGGGGAAGGTGTACTGTAGAGAGTACTTCTCCACGAAGGGGTCTTTCTTCTTATGAAGAAAATACGTATATTCGCGCCTCGAAGCGCCAAATCTGGCATGGAAATCTGGAGCTGCTGGCTCAATGCTATGCACATGGATTCCGTGAGGCAGGATGGCATTTATTTTGTAGCCGATCAAGGTCGCGTCAAAAGGGATATCACAGTCGAAATGAGCGATGTATCCGATGGCATTTACGCCAGTGTCGGTACGGCCGGCTCCAGTCACGCTGATGTCGGTCCTCAGGAGCGTGGAGAGCGCCTTTTCGAGGTCCTCCTGCACAGTTGGGGCATTTGGCTGGATCTGCCAGCCGCAGAATGCTGATCCGTCGTAGGACAGTTTGATGATATAACGCATTTGACGCAGTGTGAAGGTTAATGATGCAAAAATATTAAAAAGAAAACATAAATGGAAAGCGTAAACATCAAAGAACTAAATGAACGCATCCAGAAAGAGAGCTCTTTCGTAGATCTTCTTTCGCTTGAGATGGGCAAGGTCATCGTAGGCCAGAAGTCCCTTGTGGAGAATCTTCTCATCGGCCTTCTCGCAGGTGGACATATCCTTCTTGAAGGTATGCCAGGACTTGCAAAGACCCTCGCCATCAACACATTGGCACAGGCAGTGAACGCCAAGTTCAGCCGTATCCAGTTCACCCCAGACCTCCTCCCATCCGATGTTATCGGTACACTCATCTACTCCCAGAAGAAAGAGGAGTTCGAGGTGCACAAGGGACCTATCTTTGCAAACTTCGTCCTCGCAGATGAGATCAACCGTTCTCCTGCAAAAGTGCAGTCAGCACTTCTCGAGGCCATGCAGGAGAAGCAGGTTACCCTTGGAGAGCAGACTTACAAGCTTCCAGATCCATTCCTCGTCATGGCTACCCAGAACCCTGTGGAGCAGGAGGGAACCTATCCTCTTCCAGAGGCTCAGGTGGACCGTTTCATGCTGAAGGTCCTCGTCGACTACCCGAAGAAGGAGGAGGAGCGCCTCATCGTGAGGATGAATAACCAGGGCTCTTTCCCTAAGGCAAACGCTGTGGTAAGCCCAGAGGACATCATCCGCGCAAGGAATGTGGTGAAGGAAGTCTACATGGATGAGAAGATCGAGCGCTATATCGTGGACATCGTATATGCTACACGTACTCCTGAGGAGTATGGTCTGGGTAAGCTTAAGAACCTTATCTCATACGGTGCGTCTCCACGTGCCAGCATCTCTCTCAGCCTTGCGGCCAAGGCTTATGCCTTCATCAAGCGTAGAGGCTATGTCATCCCAGAGGATGTAAGGGCTGTGTGCCCAGAGGTGATGCGTCACCGTATCGGTCTCTCATACGAGGCTGAGGCAGAGAATGTAACCACAGAGCAGATCATCTCAGAGGTTATCAACGCAGTGATCGTTCCATAATGGAAAACAATGCCACGACAGAACTTCTCAAGAAAGTTCGAAAGATAGAGATCAAGACCCGCGCGATTTCGCATCAGGTCTTCGCTGGAGAGTACCATTCAGCCTTCAAGGGCCGTGGAATGGCATTCAGCGAAGTGCGCGAGTATCAGTACGGTGACGATGTCCGTAATATGGACTGGAACGTCACCGCGCGTCTTCGCTCTCCTTACGTGAAGGTGTTTGAGGAGGAGAGAGAGCTTACTGTCGTGCTGCTCATCGATGTCAGCCGCTCTGGCCTGTTCGGTACTGCCGAAATGACCAAGCGCGACCTCATTGCCGAAATCGCGGCGGTTCTGTCTTTCTCGGCTATCCTGAACAATGATAAGGTGGGCGCACTCTTCTTCAGCGACAAGGTGGAGAAGTTCATCCCTCCGAAGAAGGGTAGGAGCCACCTGCTTCATATCATTCGCGAGATCATTGAGCTGAAGCCTACATCCGATGGTACGGATATCGGCGAGGCTCTGCGTTTCCTCACGAATGCATTGAAAAAGAAGTGTACTGCATTTCTTTTAAGCGATATGCTGGATGTACGCGAGGACGGCACGCCAAGGTACGAGGATGCCCTCAAGGTGGTGGTGAATCGCCACGACCTCTCTGTGCTCAAGGTTTATGACCCTAGGGAGCAGTCGCTCCCGAATGTCGGTCTTGTGCATGTGAAGGATGCCGAGTCGGGCAAGGCTTCGTGGGTAAATACAGGCAGCAAGAAGGTGCGTGACTCCTATGCAGAGTGGTTTCGCACCGTCTCTGCAGCAGAGACCAAGCTCTTTAACAGATACCAGATAGACTGCGTGGACATTGCCACAAACGAGGACTATGTCAAGCGTCTCAGAGTATTCTTTGGAAAGAAGTAGAGAATGAAAAGATACATTTTGATCATTGTGGCGGCTTGCCTCGCGGCGTTTTCGGCTTCAGCTCAGGTGAATGAGGTGAAGGGCGCGTTCGTGGAGCAGCTCCAGAAGCGGGATTCCATACTCATTGCCGATCAGCTCAGGTATGGTTTCCAGCTCAATGATGTCGAAGACGGCACAAGGATCTTCCTTCCTGAGCTCGCTGACACCCTTATGAGGGATGTCGATGTGATCAAGGGATGGCAGATAGACACATTGAAGACTCACAAGAAACCATCGTTGAGGCATGACATAAGCGGATCCATCGTGATCGCACCATGGGAGGAGGGTGAGTATCACCTGCCTCGTCTCGCTGTGCGCAGGGTGTCTCCTTCAGGCGTTGTGGATACGCTTGTCTTCGATGAACAGGTGATGGATGTACGCACCATGCCTGTAGACACTGCTACATTTGTCATCAAGGACGTGAAGGAGCCCGTGAACTATCCTGTGACTTTCGCAGAGGTGCTGCCTTACATACTTGGATTCCTCGGTGTCGCCGCTCTTATCGCAGGCATCGTGGCGTGGATTGTAGCGAGAAAGAAAAAGAAGGAGCAGGAGCAGCACAAGGAGCCTGCGTATATCGTAGCTCTGCGTAAGCTCGACAAGTTCAGGGGTGACAAGTTCTGGGCTCCTGAAAAGCAGAAAACATATTATTCTGGTATCACCGATGCTCTTCGCGAGTACATTGAGGCTCGATTTGAAGTAGACGCGATGGAGATGACCACCGCTGAGATCTTCGACGCTCTCAAGGGAGCGAAGGATATCACTCCAGACTTGTACAATGAAACCAAGGATCTCTTTGAACTGGCTGATTTCGTGAAGTTTGCCAAGCACACTGTTTCGGATGACGAGAATGCGAAGGCTCTCCCATCTGCTGTGCGCTTTGTCACCAGCACCTATCAGACCCAGCTTGAGGAGGAATCCACAGAAAAGGAGGCTAAGTAATGTTTTTCGAGTATCCTAAACTACTTTGGCTCCTTGCCATTCCGGTCCTGCTCATTGCGCTTTATGTCCTGCGTGAGCTTACTGGGAAGGAACCTCATTTGAGAGTGTCATCAGCGGCTCAGTGGCGCGCAGGCGGCAGTTCGGTGCTGTCGGTTATACGTCACTTGCCTTTCGTTCTTCGCATAGCGGCCATTTCGCTCATCATCGTGGCGCTCGCAAGACCTCGCTCATCCACCCAGACCGAGAAGATTGATACCGAGGGTATCGACATCGTGCTGACGATGGACGTTTCGACGAGTATGCTCGCGCGCGACTTCACACCGGACCGTATCAGTGCAGCGAAGGACATTGCCATCGAGTTCATTGCCCAGCGCCCATCGGACCGTATCGGCATCGCAGTGTTTGCAGGTGAAAGCTACACTCAGTGCCCGCTTACCACTGACCGCGCTACGCTCATAAACCTCATGAAGGAGGTGCAGACAGACCTCATCGAGGATGGTACCGCGATAGGCAATGGCCTCGCGACTGCGGTAGCCCGCATGATGGACTCCGACGCCCCAAGCCGCGTGGTCATACTCCTTACGGATGGTGTGAACAATTGTGGCGAAATCGCTCCTGAGACTGCGGCCGAAATCGCTAAGACCTACGGCGTGAGGGTGTATACCATCGGTGTGGGTGCCAATGGTACAGCTCCCTATCCAGTTATGACGCCATGGGGTATGGAGCTTCAGAATGTGAAGGTGGAGATCGATGAGGAGCTGCTCAAGAATATCGCTGAGACTACTGGAGGCAAGTATTTCCGTGCTACGGATAACACCAAGCTCGCTGAGATTTATACTGAAATTAACAAGATGGAGAAGGCGCGTACGACAGTCGACAGTTTCCCTGTCTACAAGGAATTGTTCCTCAAGTACGCCATCATGGCTCTTGTGTGCCTGCTTCTCGAGATATTGATTCGTTTGCTGCTAAGGAGGCTTCCATAAGATATGCTGTATTTCGCTAATTTCAGGTTTTTGTGGCTGCTGCTACTTGTTCCCGTGCTCCTCGTGGGCTACGGAGTGCTCATGGGCCTCAGACGCAGGAGGCTTCGCAAGCTTGGCGACGAGAAGCTCGTGAAAGCGCTCATGCCATCTTACTCTCCAGCCAAGGGCTGGGTGAAGATGGTCCTTTTCGCGCTTTCATTCGCTTTCTTCTCGCTTGCTCTTGCGCGCCCGCAGATGGGCGCTAAGCTCAGTGAGCACAAGGCTAAGGGTGCGGAGATCATCATCTGCCTTGATGTGTCGAACTCTATGCTTGCCCAGGACTACTCTCCAAATCGTCTGGACAGGGCTAAACTTGCCATCTCTCGTATAGTCGACAAGCTTCAGGACGATAGGATAGGACTTATCCTTTTCGCTGGAACTTCATTTGTCCAGCTGCCTATCACCTCGGATTATGTGTCAGCGAAGATGTTTATGAATTCGATTGACACTCAGTCGGTTCCTGTTCAAGGTACGGCTATAGGAGATGCTATTCATACTGCGATGAAAAGTTTCAGTGCGCAGAGCGAGAAGAGCCGCGCCATCATCGTGATCACTGATGGTGAGAACCATGAGGACGATCCTGTGGATGTGGCGAAGCAGGCCGCAGAGATGGGTATAAAGGTTTATACGATCGGTGTGGGTTCCCTCCAGGGACAGCCTATCCCGATGAATGGAGAACTCCTCAAGGACTCGAACGGAGAGATAGTTGTCACCAGGCTCGATGAGGGCACACTCAGACAGATAGCTGAAGTGGGTGGTGGCGCATACGTGCACGCAGGCAGCGAGGAGTTTGGACTGAACCCTATCATCGACGACATCCGCAGGATGGAGGCTGAGGAGTTCCAGTCAGTGGTTTTCGAAGAATACGATGAGCTTTACATGTACCCTCTGGCTGTGGCGCTTGTGCTGCTGATCATGGAGGTGCTCGTGGGGAGCAGGAAGATGAAAAGAAGCCTTTTTGAGTAAGGAATATGAAGGGAAAGTTTATGCTTGTAGCGGCAGCGCTGCTGCTTTCTGCAGTCCAGGTCTTCGGGCAGGTGGACAGAAGGGAAGTGCGTGCCGGCAACAGAAAGTATAAGAAAGAGGATTTCAAGACAGCGGAGATAGAGTTCCGCAAGGCTCAGGCCAAGGATTCCACTTCGTTCTCGGCAGCCTATGACTTAGGTACCACCCTGTACAAGCAGGGCGAGTACGAGGATGCAGGCAAGGTGATGGACAAGGTCAAGGAGCAGGCGGAAGTCTCAGAGCACGCCGACAGGTACTTCTTCAACCAGGGCGATGTAGCCCTGCAGAAGAAGGACTATCAGGCGGCGGTCGAGGCGTTCAAACAGTGCTTGCTGCGTGATCCAGGCGACCTGGACGCGAAGGAGAGCTACATCTACGCGAAGAAGATGCTGGAGAATCAGAACAATGGTGGTGGCGGTGGCAATGATCAGAACCAAGATCAGAATCAGAACCAGGATCAAAACCAGAACAACGATCAGGACCAAAATCAGGACCAGAACAACGATCAGAACCAGGATCAGAATAACGACCAAAACCAGAATAAGGACCAGAATCAAGGACAGCAGCCTCAGGAGTCCAAGGTGTCGCCTCAGCAGGCTCAGCAGATGCTGAAGGCCATTCAGGCCAAGGAAAAGGAGACACAGGACAAGGTGAACAAGGAAAAAGCCGACCTTCTGAAATCCAAGGAGAAAGAAAAGAATTGGTAGTATGATGAAAAGATATATGCTCTTGGCGCTGAGCTTGCTGTTTGCGCCTATACTCGTGTTCGCGCAGAACTCCATCAAGGTTCAGGCACCAAATGTGGTGGCTGCTGATGAGCAGTTCAATGTAACCTTCATCATAGAAGGTGAGGGCTCTCCATCTTCATTCACGTGGAGCGAAGGAGATGCATTTCAGCTGGTGTGGGGACCACAGAAAGGCACCTCTACGAGTATCAGTATCATAAACGGCAAGCGTTCGAAGTCGACCCAGTCCACTTACACATACGTGCTTCTGGCGAAGAAGACGGGCAATCTTTCCATACCTGTAGCGACAGCGGAGGTGAATGGAAAGACCATCAGCTCAAATCCTGCCACCATAGAAGTGGTGGCTGGAGGGTCTTCGGCCAGCTCATCGTCTCAGCAGCAGTCGTCAGGCTCGTCGTCGGCCTCTACGGGCGAAGTATCAAGGGATGACCTTTTCCTTAGATTCTCGCTCAGCCGCACAAATGTAGTGGTAGGAGAGCCTATCAACGCCACCCTCAAGCTCTACCAGAGAGTGAATGTGGCTGGTTTTGAGGATGCCAAGTTCCCTACCTTCGCTGGCTTCTGGAGCCAGGAGACATTTGCCCCTCAGCAGATAGAGTTCAAGAGGGAAAATGTAGACGGAAAGATCTATAACACAGCTGTTCTTCGTAGTTATGTGCTCATTCCTCAGCAGGCAGGAAACCTCACCATTGACCCGGCAGAACTGGTTTGTCTAGTGAATGTGAGGGCTCCACACAGCTCGTCAAACAGCATCTTCGACAGCTTCTTTGAAGACGAGTATCGCACCATCAGAAAGAGAGTGACCTCATCTGGCGCCACTGTTCATGTGGGTAAACTGCCAGCTGGCGCTCCAGACTCATTCGGCGGTGGTGTGGGTACATTCGACATTAAGGCATCGCTCTCAAAGGAGAACCTGAAGGCGCATGATGCTGCGTCTCTCATGGTGACCATTTCCGGAAAGGGCAATGTTTCACTCCTCGAAGCTCCGAAGGTGGATTTCCCATCTGATTTCGAGGTGTACGACGTGAAGACTTCGGACAATACAGATAAGTCCAACGGACGCATCAGTGGTTCGAAGACCTTCGAGTACCCATTCATCCCACGTAGCCACGGAGAGTTTGTGATTCCTCCAGTGAAGTACAGCTACTACGATGTCAATGCTGGTCGTTATGTGACTGCATCCACAGACTCCCTGCACGTGAGCGTGGAGAGGGGAACTGCTACGGAAAATACCACTGAGGTTCACTCAGGTGTCCCTGTGAACAACAGAAAGGATGTGAAGAGCCTCGGCGAGGACATCAGGTTCATTGTCACTTCGACGCCTTCATTCTCAAAGAAGGGATCGTTCTTCCTGGGCTCGGCGCTCTTCTGGATACTCTCTGTACTGATAATTCTCGTGACGGTAGGCTTCTATTTCGTGTTCAAGGGTCTTGAGGCACGTCGCGCCGATGTCGCTGGAAGCAAGAATCGTCAGGCATCCAAGATGGCAAGAAAACGCCTTTCAAGGGCCGGTAGCTACCTTAAGGACAACCTTCACACTGCGTTCTATGAGGAACTTCACAGAACGCTCCTGGGCTTTGTTTCCGACAAGTTGAACATGGACAGCACAGACATGAGCAAGGAGAACATAGCAGCCTCGCTCATGGCTTCTGGAGTGAGTGAGTCCTTGGCTACTTCATTTACAGACCTTCTCGATGCATGCGAGTTCGCAAGGTATGCTCCAGAATCTGGACATGATGCCATGAACTCTCACTATGAGACAGCCGTTGAGGTTATATCTTCAATTGATTCGAGCATGAAAAGAAAACCATCCGCAAAGGGCACAGTGAGCGCTGTCCTCGCGCTTCTTCTCCTTCTTCCTGCGACTATGAATGCCGCTCCTTCACAGTCTGAAGGACTCTGGCAGGCTGGTGTGGAGTACTATTCAAACAGCCAGTGGGATGAGGCAATAGCCAGCTGGACAGCGGTAGATGAGATGGGCCTTGAGTCTCCAGAACTCTACTATAACATAGCAAATGCCTACTTCAAGAAAACTGATTATGCTCATTCCATCCTTTTCTATGAGAGGGCTCTCAAGCTGGATCCTTCTTACAAGGACGCCAGAGCAAATCTTGAGTTTGTGAATTCCTTTGTTCAGGATCGTATAGAGTCAGTTCCCGAATTTGTAGTCAAGACTTGGTTCAGAAATCTCTGCTGGAAGGCTTCCTCTGGCACTTGGGCCGCACTTTTCCTTGTCTTCCTTCTTCTGACATCAGCTCTCGTCGTGCTGTTCCTCCTTGCAAGAGGACGCTCGGGAAGGACCTGGGGCTTTTTCGGAGGCATTGCTTCACTTGTTCTCGCAGTTCTGTTCCTGTCCCTTTCTATATGGGAAAAGTCTGGCTATGAGGCAGATGACATGGCAGTAGTCATGGTACCAGTTACTTCAGTGAAGAGCGCTCCAGGTTCAGAATCCACCAAGGATTTGTTTGTCCTTCATGAGGGCACAAAGGTGGAGGTCCTCGAGACAGTGGGTACCTCGTGGACCAAGATAGAGCTCTCAGATGGTCGTCAGGGCTGGATGAAGGCTAGTGATATCGAAATTATCTAACCATATGATTATGAAAAGAATACTAACCGTCTTCTGTATGATGGCCATTGCCCTTTCGGCGTTTGGTCAGCAGCAGATCAAGTTTGCGTTCCTTACGGACTTGCATTATTCCAATGGATCAGACGCTGGACAGCATGTGCAGGCATGCGTACAAGACATTAATTCAAGAGGTGACATTGACTTTGCCCTCATCGGTGGAGATATCACTGATTTCGGAACAGATGAGGAGCTTGCGAGCATAAAATCCATCCTTGATGGCTTCAATGTGCCATATTATGTGGTAGCCGGAAACCACGATGCCAAGTGGTCGGAGAGTGGCTGTAACACTCACCTGAAGGTGTTTGGATACGAGCATTTCGAGTTTGAGTTTGGAGGATGGAGATTCCTTGGCTGCAATTCAGGACCAGATATGCGCATGGCTCCAGCCCTGCTTCCTCGTGAGAGCATGGACTGGCTTCAGAGCATCAAGGGAGACAAGAAGTCTATTTTCATCAATCATTTTCCTCAGGATAGCTCGGTTCTGAACTATTTCGATGTGACCAAGGCCTTGAAGAAGGCGGATGTGCGCTTCGAAATCGGAGGACATTGGCATAACAACACCATCTTGAACTACGATGGCATCCCTGCGGTGCTTTGTAGGTCTACATTGCCTACAAAGGGAATCATTGGATACACTATCTTCACCCTGAAGGACGACCACATCGAGGCATGTGAGGTGCAGGCGCACGCTGGCCAGGCAGACTGGAAGGTGCTTGCTCCATGGTACGAGAAGCAGCTCGTGCGCATTGAGGACAAGACTCATTATGATGACCATGGCATAGCAGACAGTTATCCTTGGATGCGTTATGATGTGAATGACAAGTATCCAAATGTCAAGGAACTTTGGAAGATTCAGGACAACTCAAACATTGTGTCGGGAACTGCAGTGAAGGGGAACGTGGCATACTATGCCACTGCTTCAGGATGGGTACGCGCAGTGTCCCTCAAGGACGGTAAGCGCCTCTGGACCAAGCAGCTTCCTGGCAAGATATTCTCTACTCCTGCAGTGAGTGGCAAGTTCCTGGTGCTCGGTTGCACCGATGGAAACATCTACGCACTTAATGCGAAGAATGGCAAGGAACTCTGGAAGAAGAGCGCACGCAAGTCCGTGCTCGGATCGCCAGTCATCCGTGGCGGTGTCGTGTATATAGGCGCATCCGATGGATGCTTCCGCGCCTTGAACCTCAAGGACGGCAGCTCGATCTGGACCTACTCGGAGGTCAAGGGTTTCGTGGAGAGCACTCCATACGTCGATGATCAGCAGGTGGTATTTGGTACTTGGGCAAACAAACTCTACTCGCTTGACCCTAAGAATGGTCATCTCCAGTGGATATGGGAGTGCACCAAGCCTACCAGAATGTATTCCCCTGCGGCTACGGTGCCTGTGAAGTCGTCATACCGCATCTTCGTGGCTGTGCCTGACCGTCGCATCTATGCTATCGATGCATCTACTGGCAAGCAGCTTTTCTATGTGTCAGGAGGCCGCGAGGCTATTGGCCTCTCAGAGGATGGCACCACAGTATACGGAAAGACCATGTTCCATAAGTCATACGCCTTCCCGGCTGCCACTTTCACGAACAATCTTACCGCCGACGGCGAGCTGCCTAAGTCTTCTCTCAACTGGGAGGTGGAGAATGGCATGGGCTATGAAATCTCTCCTACAGCCATCGTTGAGCACAATGGTGTCGTATATTTCCCATCGGACAAGGGCAATGTCATCGCTCTCTCAGCCAAGGATGGCTCGTACCTTTGGGCACACAAGATCTCGCTTGCGCTCGTGAATCCTATCAAGGTCTGGACAGACAAGAGTGGTACATACATGCTCGCTTCCACAATGGACGGAGTGGTATCACTCATGAAGATAGACTAAAAATAGACGCCAGCCAGGATGTTCTTTTCTGGTTGGCGTCTTTTTTTTGCCCAAAAAGCATCCTGAATAGCGTTTTTTTGCGAGAAATGCATCGAAAAATTTGGAGTGTAAGATTTTTGTCGTATATTTGCAATCCCATTCGGGAGTTTAGCTCAGTTGGTTTAGAGCATCTGCCTTACAAGCAGAGGGTCGGGGGTTCGACTCCCTCAACTCCCACTCCAAAGACTTGCTTCATGCAAGTCTTTTTATGTTTAAATAAAACGAGTGTTTCGCCCCTAGAGACTCGCAGACGCCATCTGCGAGTCTCTATTTTTTTCTTGGTAGATCGCAGCGCTGCTCACAGTGGTTCCGGCCATGATTTGGTCAATTTTGTGTCCGTCGATGCAGTCTGACGTGGTTCTGGCCATGATTTTGCCTGTTTTGTGTCCGTCGATGCAGTCTGACGTGGTTCTGGCCATGATTTTGCCTGTTTT
>JAKSJM010000021.1 GCA_024398075.1 Bacteroidales bacterium
TTCGCCTCCCGTCCTCCCATCGTCTCCCGTGCGCAAAATGGCTGCCCCTGCGCACAAAACCCCAGCCGGACCGACTCCCGTGCGCAGAATGGGCGTCTCTGCGCACGAAACCCTCGCCGGAGCGCTGCGACGGGGCGGGAGGTCCGGCGGCAACGGAGCGTGGAAGAAAAAGTTTTGCGAAAATGGGGGAGAATTCTAGAGAAAATGGTATCTTTAGGTATGATGAAGATTTTGCATACTAGTGACTGGCACATTGGCCAGCAGTTTTATAACCATGATAGGGCTGAAGAACATTTGGCTTTTTTCGTTTGGCTCGCAGAGATGGTGAAGGCGCATCAGCCTGATGCGCTTCTGGTGAGTGGTGACGTGTTCCATACGGGCATGCCTTCGGCTGCTTCGCGTAAGCTTTATACTGATTCTCTTCTGAAATTGCATGAGGCTTGTCGGGAAATGCAAATCATTGTGACGGCTGGAAACCATGATAGCAGTTCGTTCCTTGAGGCGGATGGAAATTTGTGGGATTTGGCAAGGGTAAAAGTGGTTGGACACTTTATGCGGCCTGAAGATCATGTGATTAGGGTAATGCGTGGTGAGGAGATTGTGGGATATGTGGTAGCATTGCCACACAGCTATCCGCAGAATATTCCGGTTCTGGTGGATGGGGCTGAGAGGGCTGACAGGCTCGGCGCTTTTGCGAAAGAGGCTGTCAGCGGAATAGCTCAGGATGGGCTGCCTGTCGTGCTGATGGCGCACACTACTGTATCAGGATTTGATTTCAGCGAAAAGCTGGAGAGTGTCGGGACGATTGACACTGTGACGTTGGACTCATTCGGGGAAGGATTTGACTACATGGCACTTGGACATATTCATATGCCACAGTCTGTGGTGGACGGCAGTCGCATGGCGAGGTACTGTGGAACACCGATTCCCATTGGCTTTTCAGAGGATTTCGGCCATTCGGTGTCGCTCGTGAGCCTGAGCCAGAGAGGGGAACTTCCTGTGGTGGAGGAACTTGCATTTGAAGGCACCGTGCCGGTGAAGACTGTCCCATTTCATCCTGTGGGGCTCGATGAGACGCTTGATTATATAGCGAAGCATCCATTTTCTGAGAAAACTTATGTGCGTGTTCAGATTTCATCTAAGACGTATTTGCCAATGGACAGTGCCGATAGGGTGGCGAAGGCTGTGGCTGAGGCGGGTGGATTGTATTGTTTGATAAAGCTTGTCAGGACGGATGAGCAGTCTGACGCCTCGACTGTATCCAGTATGGACGTGAGTGAACTGAGGGAAGCTGACCCTTTGGATATTGCATGTCGATACTATCAGGAAAAGCATCATCTGGAACTCGGGGACGAACTGAAAGAGATGCTGAAACAGGTGTGTGAAGATCTTAAAGCGTAATCTTAAGAAATGAGATACAAGAAACTGATTATCCATAATATAGCATCTATAGATGATGCGACTATTGACTTTGAGGGACCTAAGCTTAGAGATAAGGCTTTGTTCCTGATCTGTGGCGATACTGGCGCAGGAAAGACCACCATTCTTGATTCTATTTGTCTGGCACTTTATGGCGATACCCCTCGAATGAGTGCGGCTGCTTCTGATTCTTTTGAGTCCTCTACTGGTGCAGATGCTGAGACGACTACCATGTCTGTCGGAGACTGCCGACAGCTTTTGCGTCGTGGTACAGGAGAGGGGTTTGCGCAGCTTGTGTTTGTGGGCAATGACTCTAAAGACTACACCGCTACCTGGACTGTCAGAAGGTCAAGGGACAAGGTCAATGGCAAGCTTCAGGCTGTGGTAAGGACTCTGCATGACCATTCGAATGACATAACTTACAAGGGCAAGGAAATAGATCCTCTCGTCAAGGGACATATCGTAGGCCAGGACATGCAGCAGTTCTGCAAGACTTCTATGTTGGCTCAGGGAGAGTTCTCGAAGTTTCTTACTTCCAAGGAAGATGATAAGGCTGCGATACTTGAGAAACTGACTGGTACTGAGAAGTTTGCGGCGATCGGTGCCAAGATATTTAGTATCTATACACAGAAAAAGGATGAATTTGAGAGGGCTGATGGTGAGGCAAAGGGGATAAAGCCTATGGCTCCAGAGGAGCTCAAGCAGGCAAAAGATACGCTCGAAGAGCTTAAGACCAAGATCTCAGGTCTGGAAAAGCTTAGGGGAGAGTATGAGGATGTGGTAAAGAAACTAGACGACTATAAGTTATGTCTAGAGAAAGACGAGGAACTTTCTTTCAGGGAAAAGGGCTTAGCTGCTGACTATGAGGTGCTTCTGATGGGAGTCAATGATTTGGTGGCCCAAAAGAAGAAGGCGGAGAGCGAGTGCTCATATCTTACCCAGAAGATAGGCGAGAAGGCTCCGCTCAAGGAGATGTTTGAGAACGCGAAGGGTATTGTGGAAAACTTGCGGTCGTTCATACAGGAGTCGGGGGCGAAGAGAGCAGCCGAGGCGGAACTGAGGAGCCTGGAACAGCAGGCGGAGCCGCTGGACAAGGAGATGAAGGAAGCCGAGGCGATGCGCAAGCGGCAGGAGGAGGCGGATGCTGCGAAGCAGAAGGAGCTGACGCAGGCGCGCGAGCGGCTCTCTGCTATGGACAGGGTGACCAAAGATGCAGAATATAAGCGCCTTAACTTAATAGTCGGGGAGGTTGACAAGGCCATTGCCAAGTATGATGCCTATGAGGAGTCAATGTCCAGGTTTGATACTTGGAAGACTAGCGTGAATGTCGCTAAAGCAGAGATGGAAGCTCTTCAAAAGACTGCTTCTGAAGCAGAGGTGGCGTCACAGAGGGCTGCGCAGATGGAAGCTGACTCACTGGAGTATTATCACAAGATTCAGAACTCTCTGGCCGACTGGCCTAGAGAGCAGAGGCAGCTGCTGAAAGTGGGAGATCATTGCCCTGTGTGTGGCCAGATCATTGGCTTTGAACTTCATGAAGATGAGTTTGAGTCAGCCCTCACCGTGCCTCGACAGGCTTACGAGGAGATGAGAGAGATTGCCAAGAATGCTGCGTCAAAATACTCTGTCACAATGGGCGAGCTCCGCGAAAAGCAGAAAACGTTGGCTTCTTTTGAAGATTCCCTGAAGAAGGAGGAGTCTGCTTCCAGATCCATTTATGGCGAATTTGTGAAAATATGTGCATCGTTGGGCTTGGAAATGCTTACTGTCGAGGAGATTAAGACATACAGGGAGAATGCTTCGCTGGAGGCTATGGCGCTAGGCAAGCAGATTGATGAAATCGATGCTTTTGCCGACATCGTGATGAAGATGCAGGACGAGAAAGATACTCTTGCTGCAATGCTGAAGCAGGCTGAAACTGCGTTGCAGGAGTCAAAGAACAAAGTAGAGGCACTTGGACGCCGGGTTAATGAAGAGAAGATAAAGGCTTCAGTGGCTTCAGCAAAGCTCAAAGAACTGACTGAGAGCCTTAAGGGCAAGATAAGTTATGATGATTACAAGAGCCAGGATCCAGTAGCGTTGATGCGTAGAATCGAGGAGGATTCACGTGAATATGCGACATGGGTGGACACACTCGAAAAGACCAAGATCCTTGTCAAGGGCTATGTGGAAGCCATAGGCAGATGTAATGAGTGGACAGGAGCGATGACGAAGAAATATCCTTCATGGAATCATTGTGTAAGCGTTTCGAGGCCTTTGACATCCCTGGATCCAATGCTTATGTCCCTTTCTTCTCGTGAATCGGCACTTGAGGCGGAGCTTAAGTCTAACTTGGACCATAAATTGTCCCTTGAGACGGCCATAAATGCCTTTTACGGCAGCCATGACGCAAAAGATGAGCGGATGCTCAGAGATGCTTGTTCTTCCTTCTCTATCGCGCTTTCTGACATGAACCAGCAGATCGGTACCATTTCCCAGATTATCCACGATGATGAGGTGAAGAATAGCAGGCAAGCTGAACTCCTGAAAGATGCCGATGCCAAGAGGGCTGTCAAGGACAAGTGGGAGCAGCTCTATGATGCCTTTGGCGATTCTAATGGAAAGAAGTTTAGGAAGATTGCCCAAAGCTTCATCCTTGAGGGCCTTGTGGAGAGCGCGAACTGGTACCTCAAGCGACTTTCACCTCGCTACATCCTTGATGCGAAGCCAGGCTCGCTTACTATTGTCGTTCGCGACCTGTACGCAGGAGGTGCCGAGAGTGCGGGAAGCACGCTCTCCGGAGGCGAGTGCTTTATCGCCTCGCTCTCGCTTGCTCTCGCCCTGTCGGGCATGGGCAAGCAGGAGAACAGCTTCGGCGTGAGCACTCTATTCATCGATGAGGGTTTCGGAACTTTAAGTGGAGAGCCTCTTGGCAAAGTAATGGATGTCCTGCAGCAGCTGCACATGATGGGCGGAAAGCAGGTCGGCATCATCAGCCATGTGGCCGCTCTGAGCGAGAAGATTACGACTCAGATATGTGTGAAGCGTAAGTCGAATGGCATAAGCAGCTCCGTGGAGGTCATTGGGTGATTGGAAAAGAATCAGTAAATTTGTATGATAAAACGTTTATATAGATGAATAAGACAGTTAAAAATCTTCTCATCGCGCTTCTCGGCGCGGCTTGTGTGGGCGTAGTGGCCCTCTCAACAAACGCTGTAAAGGCGAAGAAAGAGGCGAAGATGCCGAAGTATGTCATCATGCTCATTGGCGACGGAATGTCGTTCAACAGCATTGCCATGACAGAGAATTACCTTGCGTACAAGGAAGGCAAGAATTACGGTGGCCCAAGGCTTGCGATGAGGTCATTCCCATATTTTGCGATGGCAGAGACTTACTGCTATGACAATGTTGTGACTTGCTCAGCTGCTGCAGGTACTGCCATAGCATGTGGACAGAAGACGCGCCAGAACTATGAGGGCGTCGATCCAGAAGGACAGCCTATAGAGAATATAGCAGAGAAGCTGCATGCGATGGGCTATAACATCGGTATTGTCACCGATGAACCTATCAATCACGCTACTCCTGTGGCATTCTATGGCCATGACAAGTCGAGATCGCATTATGGAACTTTCGCCAAGCAGCTCGCTGAGTCTGGTTTTGAGATGTTTGCTGGCAATGGCTTCCTTCAGGACCGCAGGGCCGAGTTTGATGATTTCGATGACATCGCCTATGCCAAGGAAAATGGCTATGAGGTTGTTTATAATGTAAGTGACCTTAAGTCAGCTGGTTCCAAGGTGTGTCTCTTCCAGCCAAGCAGCCGCGTGAAGGAGTCTACCATCACCGCTGAGGCAGATTCATTGAAGACCTATGATATCGAGGAGGCTGTTCAGGGAGACTTCTCCGTGAAAGAGATGCTTGAACTTACTATCGAGAAACTTGGTGACAAGAAGCCATTCTTCATCATGTGCGAAGGTGGTGACATCGATCACGCAGCACATGCAAACTTCACAATGTCAGTGGTTAATGAGATTCTTGAGTTTGATGCAGCAGTTGCCAGTGCAGTGGCGTTCTATGAGAAGCATCCTGACGAGACCCTCATCATTGTCACTGCAGACCACGAGACCGGTGGCGTCGCTGTAGGTGGCCCTAGACCTTACGGCAGGGATAATTGGGTGAACTGGGACGTTCTTGATGCAGACTGGGAGGCAAATAAGTCACGTGGAAACAACGAAGGCGCGTTCTGCCATGAGCTTAGCAGCCAGGCAAATGTGGGCTTCATCAGCTATAGCCACACTGCTGGATGCGTACCTGTATTCGCACTCGGAAAGCATGCAGAGCGCTTCCAGACTGCGATGGATAACACTGAGTTTGTGAAAAAGATTATGGATTAACCTTTCTTACTATCTTGTACCCTATCATTGATACAAAGATAGACATGAGAGGGGAGATGTAGTTGAAGAAACAGTAAGGAAGGTAGGTGAGTGTAGGCACACCGAGTATGGTGGCCTGCGTCATACCACACGAATTCCAAGGAATCAGCACGGAAGTAACTGTGGCTGAGTCTTCTGCAGAACGGCTTAAGAGTCTAGGCTCGAAGCCGTTCTTTTCGTACATCTTCTTGTACAGGGTGCAGGCGAGGATGATGGAGAGATACTGGTCGCCTGTGATCATGTTCGAGAAGATACCTGTGCCTACAGTGGCTGTGACTGTGCCCACGCGTGAGTTGACCTTCTTAGTGATGGCTTCAGTGAGGCTTGGGATCAAGCCGCTTCCGACCATGACTCCACCGAATGAAATCGCGCAGATGATGAGGAAGATGGTGTTCATCATGCCATTCATGCCGCTTGTGGTCACAAGCTCATTCAGAAGGCTGTTTCCGGTCTCCACCGCGGTATCTCCGTAGTATGTGATCATGATGCCCTTGAAGCCTTCCAGGAACGACATGCCATGGAAGCCGGTTACGGCTTCACCGGTGGCAATGCTCCACACTACGTCAGGCTGTGCTATGAGCGCTGTGATACCTGCCATGAAAGCTGAGATGAATAGTGTCAGCAGGGCAGGGACTTTCTTGGCGATGAGGATGCCAGTGATGATAGGCACTATGAGCACCCAGCCATTGATGTTGAATGTCTCTTTCAGCGCTTGTGAAATCTCACCTGCAAGCTCCACATCGCTGACTTGGTGTGTAAGGCTCGCGATCAGGAAAATTACCAATGCTATCGAAATAGATGGCACAGTGGTTATGAGCATATAGCGTATATGCGTGAACAGGTCAGTTCCCGCAGCCGAGGAAGCTAGCACCGTCGTGTCCGAGAGGGGAGATATCTTGTCACCGAAGTAGGCTCCGGAGATGATCGCGCCGGCCGTCCAGCCAGAGGAGTACCCAAAAGCCTCACCTATGCCCAGCAGAGCCACGCCTATGGTGGCGATGGTGGTCCATGAGCTACCAGTCATGATGGATACCAATGCACAGAGAAGGCATGTGGCGATGAGGAATGCCTTCGGCGTGATGACGTGAAGGCCGTAGTAGATGAGCGAAGGGACAATGCCAGAAACCATCCAGCTACCAGCGATAGCGCCGATGAGAAGCAGGATGAGAAGGGCAGTGGCCACTGACTTTATATTCTGGGCAATGCTTTCTTCCAGTTTCTTCCATGGAACCTTGTAGAATATCATGGATATGCCGACGGCGACACCTGATGCGAGTATGAGGCAGACCTGGTTTCCTCCGAGGAATGAATCGGGTCCGAAGATCCTTACCACTATGATAAGAGAAATGGTAAGTACGAGGAAAGGTATGGTGGCTACCCACCAGCTAGGTTTCTTTTCAGACATTGTAAGTTCTTTTAGGGGGAGTGAGAGAACTAGAATATGATCTTGAAGCTTGCAAGCTCGTTTTCTGCGAAGGAAGAGCAAATCTCAACGCTTTCCTCATCGCGCGATACGAGCTGCTTTCGTGGCTGGAGTTCTATGGCCAGGAGGTCACCGGTGCGGATGTATATGAACCTGGTCGCCTCCTCGATGGCTTTCTCAACCATCTCTGCTGTCCCTTCAGCGTGGGAGAAGATCTCTTTGTCCCCAGCCTTAAGATGGTATTCCTTTCCCAATGTGTCTGGGCTGAAGAATGGAGCTGTGAGGAATGAAGTGTGGTCAAGGCATGATGCGCAGGCGAAACCGGTCTCGCTGCCATCGATCATGTCCTCAGGGTAGAGAAGGACTCCGTAGCCTACTGAATCGTAGTATCGCGAAGCAAACTTCGAAGACACGCTGCGGCCTGGCTTGGACACTCTGGCGAAAAGGACAGGAGTGAAACTGATGCCATTCACAAACTCAGGTACGTACAGATCCTCAGCGTCTTTCTCCCATGTGGTATCTGGCCTAACTATGCATTTTCCGTCTGCTGTCTTGACTACTATGTTCATCTCTTCAAATTTTCTACAAAAATAACTCTTTTTTTCCTAACGGGAAGAGCCTTTGCGCCTGAATGAGTAGTTTACTCTAAGTAGGTAGAAACGTCCGTAGCTTGGAGTCCAGTTCTGCTGATAATAAAGAGGTGTCTGATAGGCCAGGTAGTCAGTTCCAGCGTTTAGCAGATCACCTGCCTCAAATGACACGGTAAGCTGGCCCTTGAATGCCTTATACTGGGCATTGAAACAAAGGAACTGAAATACATTATTTGGTCTGTCGCTTGAGAGATAGTCATCGAACCTAAGCTGGTAGGTTCCCGTAATCTTGATTCTATTCTTCCATAGACTTTGTGTAGCGGTGACCCTTGAATTCGCCGAAATGCTTTCAAGCATCTTCTCACCGGAGTCGTTTATGCTCTGGTTCCAGCCACCGAACATGCTCAGCATTACTGAAGATGATTTATTCGGCCTCCACATCCCTGATGAGTTTATGTTTGCGTGGTAGTCTTTCAGGCCGATCATGTCTTCTCCTGCATACTGATAAGATTTACTATACATGAGATTCGGAGATAAGCTGATGTTTAATTTTCTTGAGAAGAATATATCCGAGAAGTCATTTCTTATGTCGAAATGATAGTGTGGCCTCGTGGAGTTCTCGAATGTATGGAGCATGGCACCTGCCTTGGCCTGGTAGTTATCCCACTCTGGTAGCACTGTGTCGGTGCTGAAATATGTAGTCTTGGTCACTATCTGGTTTGTGCTCACTTGAGCCGTCAGTGCGAGCACGGACTTGAATGTCTTTCTTTTGGCTGAAGACAGTACCAGAATGTTAGCCCACGATGTGCTGAGACCCTTTTTCAAGTTTGGGTTTCCTCCAGTGAGTGAAAGTGGGTTCGTGTCGCTGATTTGGTCCCTGCTCTGCTCCAAAGAAGGTAGAGTAGAGTAAGAGTGCACACTTGTTTGGAATGTGACTTTATCAGTCTTTATGTAGAAACTTCCGCTAGGTGTAAACATCCAGTAGCCTCTGTCAGCCGCACGGACACTTGGATAAGATTCCCTGTCTATGATGCTGCTATAAGTCGTGGGAAGGCTAATGGAGAACGATCCCTCCTTTGAACTGTAGTTCACTCCTAAGTCCAGGACGTAGTCCATCTGGTTCCAGTTATAGTCATAAGACGATCCTATGTCCACTAGAGGCACTTCTACACCATACATATCGTAGGTCATCTGCCTATTCTTATGGTGGTCATAGTTTGCCCGCATCTCGGCCTGCACTCTCACGGTTTTCTCCTCTGAATTCACCACCACGGCATCCACACTCATTCGTGCTCTTGCATTTGCATAATTGCCTATATGGTCCGACTGAAGCTGACGCTTGGTATGCGACGATGCCAGCGTGTCCAGAGTCCAGCTGTCTCCACTTCCTGTACCCGTGTTCCAGTCAAAACTAAAGGTCGGCTTTATTCCTCCAGTATATGGGTTCGTCCAAGTGAGTATGCCCGACAATTCCTTGTCTTTATTCTTTCTACCTCTGTCGACACGCGAGTAGATGTCTTCGGCGTCAGCCTTGACTATGCGCTGGGCACTGAAGTTATCACTGTACTTGTCGCTGATTCTTGCAGTGACATTAAGATCGATGTTCTTGATGGCTGTATCCTTGAAGGAAGTCTTCAGCATGATGGTGTGCGTCCTCGACAGACTGCTTGTCGAAGTCGTGTCGTAATAGTTCATCTGAGGCGAACTTGGGGTCGCGAAGTACTCTGTAAGGGCTCTTTCTGCAGACTTTTGCGTCGAATGCATGAAGGAATAGGTGACGTCTAGGCTATTTCCGTAGTTCCTGTCCTTCCAGTATTTTGCTCCATTTAGATACAGTCCTGAATGCCTGTCATTGTTAGTAAGTGGGGACGTGAATGTCGGCGCCTGTGCGAAGATGATGGCTGAGTGTATGTCAGCGATGGCGCCGCCGAATGTGCTCATGTTTGAGCTGTACAGGACCACGGAAGCATTGGCCATCTCCGAGTTGAACGTCATCGATGCTCCTGCATGTTCTCTTATGGTCTTGGATTCGTCTGCGCCTCCTTTCTGTGTCAGGTTTATCTGCGTGAGCGACAGGATGGATTCCTTGGTCCTGATGTCAAGCACTTTCTCTTTTCTCGAATTCTTGAGGCCCCTGACCTTATCTTCAGCCTCCATCTCTTCATAGACGCGTATCTCTTTTACCTCATCGGCCTTCAGCGCATCCACGGCAGTGATAGGGGAGTTTCCAAATACCAGAACCCCATTTACATAAGTCTTCTTCACTTGCTGCCCGTCCACCGTGATATTGTTTTCGCTAACAGAAAAGCCTGGAAGCTGCTCGAGGATGGCCCTTGCGGACTCGTCAGCGCCTGTTCTCACTGCTGCAGCGCTGAAGATGGTCGTGTCCTTCACCTGCTTCATCAGCTGCATCTCAGCGCTCACCTTTGACTCTTTCAAGGCAATGCTTTCCTTTTTCAGTTCAATGAAAATCGCGTTCACGCCTTCATCCAGTTCATACACGCTTTCGTGGGTGACATAGCCGAGCATCCTGGCACGGAGGCGCACATTTGTGGACTTTATGTTCTTGAAATAGAACTGGCCCTCCCTATCTGTGGTGGTATACAGGCTATCCACACTTTCACCATTCTGGTGGAATATCTGGACTATTGTGCCAGGAAGTGGAAATGTGCGAATCGTGCTTCCGGAGGACTCTCCCTTGACTGTGCCACGTACCACTATGCCCTGAGCGTTAAGACACACGCAGAGGACAAGACCTAGTATGGTGAACAGCCATTTTTTCATAATATACAAATATAATAAAAATGGCCTTTGCCCCAAAGGACAAAGGCCACTATTTACTGTGTACTAGATGGAATTAGTTCTTCCAAGCCATCTGGCTCTGTCTATTAGCTGCAGAGTAGTTCTGGAAGTAACTTACCTGGTTAGGAAGTGTACCGGTGAACTTGTATGTCTTGCCACCAGCAGCTGCGGTAACGTCGAATGTGATACCGTTTGCTGAGATGGTTACTGAACCACCGTTTATATATGCTGTGGTTCCGGTATAGCCATTCTTGATGTAAGCAGCTCTAGCCGCCATCTTTACATTACAGATGAAGTCTGAGTTCTCAGTAGGAAGATCACCTACCCAGTTGTAAGTACCGTTTGGTACATTTACTGCGCAGAATCTACCGGCGTAGTTTGTTACATATGCCCATGCTGACTTAGAGTGAACAGGGAGATAGACGGTGTAGTGACCATCGACACCTGTTGACCATCCGAACATGAATACGTTGCCGCCGAGACCATAAGTGTCACCGTACCAGTAACCCATGTATGCTGGGTTGATGCTTACATTGCCAGAGAATTCCTTGTCCTCGTCTGGCTGTGGACGAAGCTGGTCGTCTGAAGGCTCAGGCATGGTGACATTCTTGAATGTGTACTTCCAGTCGAATGCGTCACCATTGACAACATCGTAGTTGTCATCGAAGCTCCACTTCTGGCACTTGAGATCGAAGGCAAGGTTGTATGTGCCGTCAGAATTCTTTGAGATCTCAATGCTACCGTCATTTACCTTGACATAAGAGTAGCTTGTTGTCTCAAAATCGTAGTCTGCGTAGTTGTACTCTGATGCATCGAAAGTCTTGTTCTCTGCGCTACGAGTACCGCTTGCATAAGCTGACTCGATGTAATTCTCTTCCTTGTTGAGGGTGAACTTGCCGGTAGGGAGACCCTTGTCTGCTACGATACCCTTGCCATCGAAGAGGTTGAAGCTGAGGGAGTAGAGAAGTGGCATGCCTGCTGCGATAGGCTCGCTGATATAGCATGAAACAGACCACTCGCTGTTGTCGTTTGCGAAATAGGTGCTGTAGTCACCAAGGTAGCGAATTGAACTTACCTCGATGCCGAGAGACTGGTCTGCGATAGACTCGATCTTTCCGATGTAAACATAGCTGAGGATGTTTGAAGCAGCATCCATGAGGTTTGCTACTACGGTATAGGTGTCACCCTCCTTGGAAACCTCTACCTCACCATCTACGATCTCGATCTCAGATGAACCTCTAAGTACTGTGGTGTAGAACTTCTCCTTGCCTTCAAGGTCCTTGAGGCTGAATGTGTTCTCTGCGTGAGCGGCCTCATAGTCGCAGGTGAATGTTCCGGTAGGAAGAGCGGTCTTGTCAGCAGTAGCCTTAGGAACGTTGAATGCGATTCTTACCTCGTCAGTGTTGTTCTCGAGAGTGAGCGCGAACTGACCGAATCTTGTAAGCTCATAGATCTCTGAGTTATAGATGTTCTGGCTGTTTCCGAGGTAGCTTGCAGCAGCGGTCTCAGTGAGCACGAAGTTAGACTCCTGGGTGATGGCTACTGTGAACTCCTCAGATGCTGTAGCGACAGCGATCTTACCCTCACGGGCAATGAGTCCGGTGTTTGAAGATACCTCAACGGTGATGGTAGCCTCAGCTGGAGCGGCCTTGGTGCTTGCGACCTTGAGCCAGTCAGCGCCCTCAACTACAGTAGCATTGAAGCTCTCGTTTGTGAGGACCTTGATGCTTACGGTCTGAGCTGCAGGAGATACTACATTCACTGTACCTGCGCTGAAGACCTTCTCTTCGGTCTGCTTTACATTGAATACAGTGGTCTTGGTGCCAGCGGTAACGGTGACCTTACCTGTTCTGTCAGCGAAAGACTCGTTCTTCGCCGCTGTGATGGTGATGGAAGCAGTTCCTGCCTCGCCAGATGTCTTGCTGAGGGTGAGCCAGTCCTGGTCAGCAGCGGCTGTCCACTCTACGTTAGACTCGAATGCTACGGTCTGTGAACCACCTGCATTCGCGAAGAGAATCTCGGATGACTTGAATGTCAATGCATCCTCGACTTCCTTCTTACATGATGCAACTGCGAGCACTGCGGCTGCGATTGCGAAGATGAATGAAAATCTTTTCATGTTACTTGAAAGTTTGTTAAATAATTGTTTATTTGTGATTTAAGATTATCTAGGTGTTGTGGTGATCGCCGTGATCTCTCCATTGATCTTATATGAACCATTGTCCTTCATGGTGAAGAGACCTGTGCTGACGCTGAAAGGCCTCAAGTAGACCTTGCTCTCGCCAGTGCTGGCGTTGTATGTCGTGATTATGATCTGCAGACGGTGCGTGTCAAGCGTGAATGGATATTCGCCGAATGACAGATGGGAAGTACCGTACCAGCTTTGAGCAAACTGCGATATAGAGGTGATCTTCTCATCCTTTGAGTCTGGCTGCCAGGTGAGTGACTTGACACTTGCTTTTCCTCCTGAGAGAAGCACTGCATAAATCTTGTCCGATGTGCTGTAGTACATTACATCTGTGTTGTCACAGAAAGCGAAGCTGATGGCCTTGTCTATGTCCTTCGCGTTTGTGAGAAGGTAGTCAAGTGGCTTAGGGTCTAAAGATGAGAGGTCGAACCTATAGATGTGATAGGTGCCATCCGGGAGACTCATGAGCATTGCTATGTCCTGGTTCTTGAGTGCACCACCTCCCATAGGCTTAGCACCGTTCAGCGAATAGTCCAGTCCAAGATTATCGATGCTGGACATACCTCCGTTGACTGAAAGCACTGATGCGAAGTGGAACTTCGAGTCCTCTTCATTGAATACGAGGATCTTTCCCTGGTCAGGCTTTGAATAGCCGACATTGTATTTGTGGAATACATCTGTCCTTCTTGACGAGATAGGCACTTTTGTGTATGCTCTGTCGAAGTTTCCGATGCATGCGAACAGGCGATTCTTCACTACTGCGGCTGTGCAATAGTCTCCGAAGTTGAAGAGCATGGTGGTGCCAAACTCGGTCTCCTTGCTGTTAAACAGGGTTACGTCGCGCTCGCTTTCCTTGTAGTCAAGCGACCTCAGTGCGATGAGATGTTCGTCTGTAGCCACCATGATTCGAGTGGTGTTGAATACAGCGCCATCTGTGACTACAGATGTCAGGAGGCTGTTCACCCTACCCTCGATAGGGGCGCCGTTTGCGAATGAATAAAGGTCCCTGGTGATGAGAGGTGTGTCGCTTGCGTAACCATAGGTGACTGGTTTTGCTGCTATTAGGTCGATGTCGGAAGTCTTTCCGCCATCGCTTGTATGCGCTACGAGTATTCCTTCTCCCAAAGAGCTCGAAACGAATACTGCCCAGGAATGAAACTTCTGAAGGCCGGTAACTCGATCAGTGACTCTCAGGTAAAGGTAGTACGGCTCGGTCGCAGGGGAGTTACCCACACGATATACAAGTTTCTTTTCTGTTCCGATGTCGATTCTGTCTACATTCCTTCCACTGGATGTGAGGTCTATCTCCCAATAGTACTCGAAGTCTTCGTCAGAACGGCCTTCCTGGAATACTTCTGGCTCCACTATGAGCTCATGTCCATAAGCTATGTTGAGGACATCTGACTCCGTCGATATGACTATGTCCGGGAGCTCTGTAGTGGCTTCCGTACTGAGATCCTTGTAGCATGAGCATAGTGCTGACGCTCCCAGGATAACAGCCAATATATGTGCTAACTTTTTCATCATCTACAGTGTTTCAAGTGTTTCAAGTATGGTAGGCACGTAATCCAGTTTCCTTCCTTCACCAAATGCTACAGTGTATCCGGAATACAGCTGGTAGTCATCGCTGTGCATTAGAGGCTCCTCAGGATGCTCCATGTCGTGACTCCTGACATACTGATAGACAGTTCTTGAGGCTTCGTACCACCATGTCGGCATCTTCATGGTCAGTTCGGGATTCTCCTTAACATAAGATGCACTGCCGGTGTATTTCTCCACTTCCTCTCCGAGAAGGTCTACGATGATCTCGTGAAGGGCACGGCTGTAGCAGTGACTGAAATAAAGGTACCAGTAGCGCCATACTCCCAGCTCAGGTCTTACATACTCCTCGCTCCATTCCACGTTTGCCTTAAGGTAGCTTGCGTATCCTTTATGGAAGTTTTCATTCTCCACTATTTCCAGGGTGGTGTTCAGACGAGTGACATCTCCAGTGAAGTTCTTGATCTCAAGGACTATCTTGCCTTCGAGTGCTCCTGCCTCTACTTCGTGTTTGGTGATTCTGAAATCAACTCCTTCCTTGGCTGTGTTTGAACTGTTTTCGGAGACAATTACGCCGAATTCTCTATTCACTTCGTCCGTAGGACCAATCAAGGTGACAGGAATCTCTACGCTGATCCAGTCCTCTGTCACTCCTTTCAGCGAGAACAAAGATGAACTGGCCTTGAAGCATACGGCAGAGTCTTCCTTATGGAACTTCTCTATGTCTATTTCCTTGCATGAGCACCATATTGATGTCATGAGGATGATCATGCTGATTCTGAATATTCTTTTCATGGCCATTCTATTCTTGTACTCTACCATAATCTATTTCTTCCTGAGGGAATGGGAAAGTGAGGTCTTCCGCCTTGACGTTGAAGGATGGACAGAGTGACTCCTTCACATTCTTGTGCTTGAGCCAGTAAACCAGTTTTCCTTCGAGGATGAACTCTCTGTAATACTCTTTCATGAGCTCGTCGGCAGCATTTGCGCTCTCAGGGAGATTCTCGCTGATGCCTCTGTGGGTCCTTACCATGTCAATGGTCTTGATCGCCTCTAGGTTTTGTCCTTTCTCGATGAGGTTCTCCGCTATGATGTAGTACAGCTCGGATACCTTCATCATAGGAATGCTGGTGTTTGTCCTCTTCTCCGTGAGTTTGCCGCACCAGTATCCAGTGTTACTGTAGTTCAGCATCAGCGATGGACCACGTACATCTTCCGCTCCCGACATCGATCCTGTCTCTGGGTCTATCCTGACGAAGAGGGTGTTGTCCACAAATGATTCTGGGATGATGTATCCTGGATTTGTCATGCCTGGAATCGTGATGGCGGCCATATCAGGTAGGGCGAGGAAGCTGAGTCCAAAAATTTGCTCAGGCATGAAAAGGAAGTCCTTGTCGTGTCCTTCGGACATGATCTCTTCGACGCTAGCCCATCTGATGAGCCCGCTGGAGAACGCTATGTCGATGGATTTCTGGGCACACTGAGACGCCTCCTCCAGGCGGTTCAGCCACTGCAGTGTGCGTGCCTTAAGGCCGAGGGCTGCGGCATAGTTGAACCTGGTGTTTCTCTTCGTCCAGAAACCGTCATTGTTGAATGACTCGAGGATTCTCTCATCGATGTTTCCTGCCACAGGATCAGCTGCCTCCAGGCACTCGATGGCTGTGTCGATGTCCGCGATAAGCATGTCAAATGTCTCTCTGTAGCTGAACTGAGGAGCAGGCTCCTTGTCGAACTTGACTGCATATGGGATGGCTTTCTTGCCCATGTTCTCCTCGCTCATGTCTACATGGCCAAAGAGCCTGATCAGGTCGAGGTAGATATATGATCTAAGGCCAAGGAACTCGCCCTTGTAGAGCTGATACTCTTCCTCGGAACGGAATACATCCTTGTTCTTCTCGACATACTCCAGGGCCATGTTTATGTTCGCTATGATGTTATAGGCGCGCCTCCAGATGGTCTTTAACGCGTTTCTCAGTGACTGTGTCTGGTACTGATGGTCCTGGTAGAGCTTTATGCCAGCAGTTACCGAAGTGTTGTATGGATATGCGATCAGTTCGGTAGTATACCATGTAAGGTTCATTCCATAGACTTCATTGTCCTGAAGATTAAGGTAGACGCCAACCAAAGCCTCGCTGAAGCCTTCAGGAGACTCGAACACCTTGTCCGCAGGTAGGGAAGTGGATGATGTGGCCTCGAGCCAGTTCTCGCAAGAGGTCGTGGCGAATGTGGCTGCAAGGGCGACTATGGTGTATAATATCTTCTTTTTCATCTTTTCTAGAATGTGGCTGTCACTGACAATGTAAATGATCTCGCGAATGGATAGCTTGTACCTCTTTCTACCTTGATGGAGGAGAAGGTCTCGATGTCATTGGCATAGAGAGTCACCCTCAGACGCTGCATCTTCATTTTCTCGAGGGCCTTGTATGGGAACTCATAGTAAATGGATGCCGAGGCAAGCTTGAATACGTTGTTCTTCTGGACAAATCTCGATGTAGGCCTGGTGAGATTCTTGATTCCATTCTTGTACTGCGCCTCCTGGCCAGGGTAGTACCATCTTCCTGAGTAGATACGCTTGTCTACATTTGAGGAGATGGATACGTTTTCTACCTTGTCCACGAGTGTGGAGTTGTACGAGTAACCACCGCCATAGAATGAGCCGGTGAAGTTTATACCGATGCCCTTGATCTCGCCGTTGATACCCACACTTCCATTGAACAGAGGGTCTTCCGAACCATAATTTTCAAGGTCTGTGGCGCTCCATGAGTTTGTGATGGAGCCGTCCTTCTTCACGAAGATCTCCTTTCCTGTCACTGGGTCGATGCCCAAGGAAGGTACTACCCAGATCGAGTTCATTGGCACTCCATCGTAATACTGGATCACAGGTGCAGTGGCATTGTTTGCTGTCGCATTGTCCTGCTGCTCCTTGTTGTAGTTTCTCAGTACGTCGGAAATCTCCAGGATCCTGTTGTCGTTTGCGGCAATGCTGCTGAATACAGACATGTAGGATGCGCCTCGCTCAAAGAAACGGTAGTTTATGCTGGCCTCGACTCCCTTGTTTCGCACCTTTCCGAGATTATCACTGACCGCGGCAAATCCGGTAGAAGGAAGGATGGATCTCTGGAAGACGAGGTTCTTTGTGTCGCTGACATAGATGTTTGAGATGAGCGAGAGTCTCTTCGTACGGAAGTCCATTCCCACATTCCAGTCCATCTTCTTTTCCCATCCAAGGTCTGGGTTTCTCATGTTCACGAGTCCTGCTCCCGTGAATCCATCGTAGTAGGTCTTGTTATTGTACCTATAGATAGGGACAGACATGGTCGCTGCATAGTTCTGGTTTCCAGAAGTCCCGACAGAGCCTCTGAACTTGAGCTGCCTGAGCCACTTGACATTCTTCATGAACTCCTCGTTATGGACGTTCCATGCTACACCTGTACTCCAGAATGTGCCCCAGCGGTTGTTTGTTCCGAATACTGATGATGCACTGGCCTTGATAGTGCCGTCAAACATGTACCTGTCCATGTAGCTGTATCCCGTAGTAAGGAGGAATCCAAGACTTCTGCTGAGTGAAGCAGATCCAGAAGGGGTAGTGCCTTCGGCGTACTGTCTGGCGAAGGTGATGCTGTTCATCTTGCTGTTAGGGAATCCTTCTGCATCTATCCTGACATTTGAGGACTTGGTTTCGCTTATGGTGTACTGAGCGGTGGCGAAAATGTCATGCTTGCCGTTCAGGGTTTTGTTGAACTGGGCAGAGACATCTCCAGAAAAAGACGAGCTCTGGCTTGAGTCCATCATGTAGGTTCCTTTTCTGTTCATTAGTTCCGCCAAATCAAATTTGATGAAGTCTGTATGGTCAGAAGGTCGGAATTCTTCCTTGGTTCCTCGCTTGTTCTCCACACCGAATCGACCCACGAGCTTGAGCGACTTGAACATCTGGTACTCCACATACATGTTGTCCGTGAAATCGATGTACTCGTCGCTTGACTTCGTGTTTATGGTGGCGTTATACATGGGGTTGAGAGCAGTGACTACCTTGGAGCCCAGGACGCTTACGTAGAATGACTTGACTACGTTTCCATTCGCGTCATACGGGTTGTCATAAGGGTTCATCAGGGTGTAATCCGAGAATGTGCCGTAAGGCGATTCCTCGCTCCACATCTTCGCATAACTCATGATGTTTCGGAACTGCCATTTGCCCAGTCTGTATGATGTGGTGATGTCTCCGGAAATGTTATCTCGGAAAGAACCCATCATGACGCCTGGAGTGTCCTTGAAGGAGAGTGTAGCCATGGTCTTCAGGTCCTTAGTGCCGAGTTCCACCTCGAGAGTGTGCTTCTGGTCAAACGAAGTGTGCAGAGGCTTGGAAAGCCAATATGTGGATTCTCCTTCCATCGCCCTCTTCAGCCTTTCATAGTAGATGTTCATGATCTCCGCATATGCTCCCGGAATGCTTATGCCTACGTTTCCGGATGTCATTCCTGACTCGTAGAAGCCTTCGCGTCTCTCGATCTCGAGCTTCTCCAGTGCATTACAAAGATTGTATGAGGTGAGGTCAGGCATCTGCACCTGCAGCGAACCGTAATAGCTCACGGCTGTCTGCCCTGAACGAAGTGATTTGGTCTCGATGACAATGACACCGTTTCCTGCCTTCGATCCGTAGATGGCCTTCGCGGAAGCATCCTTGAGGATGGTTATGCTCTCAATCCTGTTCATGTCGAGGTCCTGGATCTTCTCGAGGCTTGCCTCGAATCCGTCGAGGATGAAGAGGGGAGTGTTCGGGTTCTTCATGTCTGAAGACTCGCTTGCGAACGATGATGCTCCTCGCAGCTGCATGGAAGCCACTGCATTCGGGTTCGAACCCTGTGAAAGGTTATCGAAGACCATGAGTGAAGGGTCCAGGGTCTGGAGAGACTGGAAGAGGTTTGAGTTTGATACCCTCTTGAGCTCCTCGTTTGTGACGGACTGAACGGCTCCGGTGAAGCTCTCGGCCTTACGGGTGTAGATACCTGTAACGACTACGTCCTGAAGCATCTCTGAATCAGGAACAAGCTTTACGATGGTCGCGTCGCCTATCGGAACCACCTGGGTCTTGTAACCCATGATCTCGAAGGTGAGGTTCTTGCATTTGGAACTGACAGTTATCTTGTAACTTCCTTTGTCGGAAGTCATGGTGCCGCCACCTTTGTTTGCGGCGTCGTAGACGAATACTCCTGGCATCGGAACATCCATCTCGTCGAGAACTACACCGACCAATGATGTGGTCTGGGCAAACGCATTCCAGCTAGACATCAGACCGCTTAGAATGACCATTACAGAGATGGAATAGTTCCTCAATAAGTTCTTCAAAAACATCATTAATTCTTTAATACACAACAAATATAACAATGTGTGTGGTCATTTGAAAGGATTAATTTCGTTTTATCGTTTTATCGCTGATTTCTGTGTTAGTTTTGAACCGTTTCACGTTTGTTTTTCGTATGTAAGACGCTGATTTTGACTGATTTAATTGCTTATATTTAAATGGTTACAAATCGTAATTAAAATTTAATAAATTGCTTTTGAATTGTTATTGAAATGATATGTTATGTACTTGTTTTGTAAGCGCATGTTGCGGCGACATGATTGTCGCATGACGGACGTCAGGATGAGGTCATTTCACGTATTCCCAAGCTAAAGCTTGGTGAGTTGGTAGGAATTCGTTATATTTGTGTGATAGCTCAAAAGTATGTTGGATAAAAGTTGGTTTGCCCTGAGGATTAAGTACGTTCATGCTGAAAGGATTTCTTGTCAGTTGAATGCATTGTATCCTTATGTGCAGACCTGTTTCATCCCGCCCGTCAGCGGTCTTCTGTTTGCGCTTACCACAAGGGATGTTCTGGATGATTTCATTCATTGTCGTGCTGATGGCAAGTATGTGGGGTTCATCTGGGACAAGGCTACCAAGAATCCTGTTGTGGTTCGTGAGAAGGCGATGGATGACTTCATTCGCGTCTGCGGTGTCATGCAGTATCCTATCGTCATGACTGATCGTCCACAGGTAACCCTTGGTTCACATGTGAGGGTCATTGACGGACCTCTCAAGGGCGTAGAAGGTAGGGTAGTGAGGATGAAGAAATCTCGACGCATCCTTGTCGATGTGGAAGGCGTTCTTTGGGCTGCGACCGAGTTCATTGGTCCTGACCTCCTGGAGGTCATAGAGGATGAACCGGCGAGTTGATAGGGGATAAGTCCCTGAAAATGTGCTCTTTCAATCGTATGTGTCATGAAAATTACAGAAAGAGGACATAAAAAAGAGATCTGGACACCAGTGCTGGATAGTCGAGGACCGGATGCCTTATAGGCCACGAGGGCGTATGCCCGCGTGACTTTTGTCGTATGAAAAAGATTATCGAATGAAAATACTAGTGACTGGAGCCAAGGGATTTGTAGGAAAGAATCTTTGCTCCCAGCTCAGAAACATCAAGGAAGGCAAGGCGCGGTGGTATGGCGAACTCGTCGTGGACGAAGTCTACGAGTTCGACGTCGACAGCGCCGAGGAGGAGCTGAAGCGCTGGTGCGCTGAAGCGGACTTCGTCTTCAACCTTGCAGGTGTGAACCGTCCGAAGGACGCGTCGGAGTTCATGCAGGGAAACTTCGGCTTTGCCTCGACATTGCTCGATACACTTCAGGAGTGTGGAAACACTTGTCCTGTAATGCTTTCCTCTTCCATTCAAGCGTCTCTGACTGGCCGTTTCGGCGACTCGGAGTACGGTAGAAGCAAGAAAGCCGGCGAGGAACTGTTCTTCAGATACGGCGAGGATACGGGAGCCAAGGTGCTCGTGTACCGCTTCCCAAATCTCTTCGGAAAATGGTGCCGCCCGAACTACAACAGCGTGGTGGCCACATTCTGCCATAACATTGCCAATGATCTCCCTATAACCATCAACGACCCATCGGTGGACATGGAACTGCTCTACATCGATGACCTCGTGGACGAGCTGATCGGTGCGCTGAAGGGGAATGAGCATCGCTGCGACTATGACGGCATGGGCGTGCTGCCTCTGAAGCATGGACAGTACTGCTACTGCCCTGTAACACACAAAGTTACCCTCGGCGAACTAGCGAAGATGATCCAGTCATTCGCTGACCAGCCAAAGACGCTCACCATACCGGAGATACCTTCTGGCAGCCTTGCTAAGAAACTATATAGCACATACTTAAGCTACTTGCCGAAGGAAAAGGTCGCATTCGACCTGAAGATGAATTTGGACGACAGAGGCTCCTTCACGGAGCTGGTGCGCACGCTGGACTGCGGCCAGGTGAGCATCAACATCAGCAAGCCTGGGATCACGAAAGGACAGCATTGGCACCACACCAAGTGGGAGCTCTTCATCGTCGTCAGCGGCCACGGCCTCATACAGCTTCGCAAGGAGGGAACCGACGAAGTGCTTGAGTATGAAGTGTCTGGCGAGCGCATCCAGGCAGTGCACATGCTACCAGGTTACACTCATAACATCATCAACCTCAGCGACTCGCAGGACCTTGTGACTGTGATGTATGCCAATGAATCCTTCGATCCAGGCAGGCCAGACACCTACTTCGATCCAGTATAATAAACGCTTATGGAAAAGACTCCGAAATTCGACTACAGCGATGTGCATTTCCAGGACAATGGAAAACTGAAGCTCATCATCATTGTCGGAACACGTCCTGAAATCATCAGGCTTGCGGCCGTCATAAACAAGTGCCGCAGGTACTTCGACGTCATCCTGGCGCATACGGGCCAGAACTATGACTACAACCTGAATGGAATTTTCTTCCGCGACCTCAAACTCGCTGAACCAGAGGTGTATATGGATGCCGTAGGCGATGACCTCGGCGCTACATGCGGTAACATCATTAACTGCAGCTACAAGCTTTTTGCTGCCACTAACCCAGACGCCGTGCTGGTGTTAGGTGACACAAACAGCTGCCTCAGCGTGATAGGAGCAAAGCGCCTTCACATCCCTATCTTCCACATGGAGGCCGGCAACCGCTGCAAGGACGAGTGCCTCCCTGAGGAGACAAACCGCCGCATCGTCGACATCATCTCCGACGTGAACATGGCGTACAGCGAGCACGCGCGCTGCTACCTGGCTGACTGTGGCCTGCCGAAAGAGCGCACATACGTCACCGGCAGCCCGATGGCGGAGGTGCTCCACGAGAACCTCGCCGACATCGAGGCGTCAGACGTGCACAAGCGCCTTGGCCTCGAGAAGGGCAAATACATACTGCTGAGTGCCCATAGGGAAGAGAACATTGACACAGAGAAGAACTTCCTCAGCCTTTTCAATGCCATAAATGCAATGGCACAGAAATATGACATGCCTATCCTCTACAGCTGCCATCCACGCAGCCGTAACCGCCTCGCAGCCAGTGGCTTCCAGCTCGATCCTCGCGTGATCCAGCATGAGCCGCTCGGCTTCCACGACTACAATTGCCTTCAGATGAACGCGTTCGCCGTGGTCAGCGACTCGGGAACATTGCCAGAGGAGAGCAGCTTCTTCACCAGCGTGGGGCATCCTTTCCCTGCAGTGTGCATACGCACCTCGACGGAGCGCCCGGAGGCCATCGACAAGGGCGATTTCATTATCGCCGGCATCGACGAGAAGAGCCTTCTGCAGGCAGTCGACACCGCTGTGGAGCTGTGCAAGGCAGGGGATCACGGCATCCCCGTTCCTGACTACACCGACGAGAATGTGTCCACAAAGGTGGTGAAGATCATCCAGAGCTACGTGGGCATTGTTAACAAAATGGTTTGGAGAAAATTCTAGCTTATGAGCGTATTTGAAAATAAGACACTTCTCATCACAGGCGGCACCGGCAGCTTCGGAAACGCAGTGCTGCGTCGCTTCCTGGACTCCGACATCCGCGAGATCCGCATCTTTTCGCGTGACGAGAAGAAGCAGGACGACATGAGGCATCTGCTCCAGCAGAACCGCCCCGAGGTCGCAGGCAAGGTGAAGTTCTACATAGGCAATGTCCGCGACCGTCAGTCAGTGGACATCGCGATGCGCGGCGTGGACTACGTCTTCTCGGCAGCGGCGCTCAAGCAGGTGCCGAGCTGCGAGTTCTTCCCTATGGAGGCTGTCCGCACAAACGTTGAGGGCACGAACAATGTCCTTCTCTCCGCCATAGAACATGGCGTGTCGAAGGTGGTGGTTCTCTCCACAGACAAGGCCGCTTACCCTATCAACGCCATGGGCATCTCCAAGGCAATGATGGAGAAGGTCGCCATCGCGCAGGGACGCGCTCTGGGCGATGATGCTGCGACGACCATCTGCTGTACGCGTTATGGCAATGTGATGGCTTCCCGCGGCTCTGTCATACCTCTGTGGGTGGAGCAGATGATGGCGGGCGGCCCGATCACAATGACCGACCCGAACATGACCCGCTTCATGATGACGCTCGACGATGCCGTAGACCTCGTCGTCTACGCCTTCACTCACGGTCGCAATGGTGATCTATTTGTCCAGAAAGCTCCTGCGGCTACGCTTTCTACACTTGCGGCAGCACTGAAGGAGATTTACTCTCAGCTGGATCCTAAGTATGCCTCAACCGAGGTCAAGGTGATTGGCACTCGTCACGGAGAGAAGCTCTACGAGACCCTTGTCACTCGCGAGGAGATGCTTCGTAGCGAAGACATGGGCGACTACTTCCGCATCCCGTGCGACACGCGCGACCTGAACTACGACAAGTTCTTCACCGAGGGCGATGACCGCATCTCCCGTACCGAAGACTACCATAGCCACAACACCCGCCGCCTCGATGTCGAAGGCATGAAGGAGCAGCTCCTCCGCCTTCGCTTCATCCAGGAGGACCTCGGGCTCATCCCTGCCGCCAAATCGAGAGAGATAAGGAGTGAATAGATGGCTCGCAGGAAAATAGATGTGCTCATCATAGCACGCCCCGATCACTCATACCAGATTTACAAGGCTCTTTCTGCCCAGAAGGAGCTCTCGTTTCTGTATGTGACTTTCGGCCTTTTCCCTAGGTGGCTGTCTTTCCTTCGTCTTCCTAAGCTTCGCTATGTTGATGGTAATGCCCTGATCCTTAAGTGGTTCACAATCCTCCATACGCTTTATTTCAAGCTTCACTGGACCAAGAGGTTTGATGAGAAGAAGTGCTTTGAGAGGTCGATCCGGAATCTGGCGAAACGGTACGAGCCCCGCATCATTCATTACTGGCCTGACTACTGTGACGAGACCGTCCATGAGCTGAAGAAGGCTTTTCCTGATGTTATAACATTGGCCGAGATGTATATGCCGAATCCGGTCACTATCATAGACGACATGAAGAGGGTATATGCGGAACATGGGCTTGCCTTTAGGAATGATTTCCTCGAGGGTTATGCATCTGTAGTAGGCTCAAGATTCAACGATGCCGATTACATCATGGTAGCGTCGAAGTATGTGGAAGAGACTATGAAAGTGACATTCCCGGACAAGAAGTATCTGGTCACATCCTATGGCATCCAGCGCTCTCCTTACTATCGTTTCTCCCTGAAGGAGACTCCGGTTAAGAAGTTCGCCTATTCGGGCGTCATCAGCCTCGAAAAAGGTGTGGATGTGATTTGCGACTACTTTTCCGAGCATCCTGAGTTTGAACTTCACCTATACGGAAAGATGTCAGAATCACAGAAGGACCTCTTCTCCAAATACTCGTCTTTCCAGAATCTTGTCTTCCATGGCCCTGTATCAAGGGAGGAACTATTCTCTGCCTTCCAGCACATGGATGTGGGCATTCATCCTAGCCGCTTCGACGCCTACTCGCTCGCTGTCGGCGAGGAGATCGGCGCCGGCTTGCCGGTGATCGTGTCGGATAAGACTGGAAATGCCTTCGATATTCGTGAGAATGGGTGGGGAACTGTGTTTGAGCTGAATAATCTGAATAGTCTAGACTTAGCCATCGACAGAGTTCAAGAGTACTACAGTGATTATCAGAAAGCGATAGATGCGTCTGTACATGCATCGCATCTGTCGTATGGAGAGCAAATCATACAATTATACCACAAGCTTGTCTAAAGGAGATTCATACGATCTGGTATTCGTGACGAATATGCCCTCGTTCTACAAGGTCCGCCTATGGAATGAGTTAAATCGTCATGTGCGTGTATATGCCATTTTTGTTGATTCTATTGAAAAAGATAGAAATTCGGACTTCGTATCTGTGAAACCGGAGTTTTCTTATTCGGTGCTTTCCTCTTCGGGAGTTGCTGGTAAGTCGTTGGAACTCTTGCGTATCTTACGCCGGGTTAATTATAAGAAACTTGTTGTAGGTGGTTGGGAATCAATTCCTTCCATGCTGTCGTATTTCATATCACCTAAACGAAAGAATGCGGTGTTCTGTGAATCAAGCATATATGAAATCCACCGCTCCTTTCTTAAGGACTCAATAAAGAAGCTGATTCTTTCAAGGACTTCGGTCGCTCTTCCATCAGGACAAGCTCAAAATGATATCTTGAACCTGTTTGGCTACAAAGGCAGAGTCATTTATACAGGTGGGTGTGGCTTGTTGAATTATGTGAGTCAGCCTCCATATGAGCCTAGGAAGAACGCAAGGAATTATTTGTATGTCGGAAGACTGGCAGATGTGAAGAATCTCAAGATACTTGTTGAAGTGTTTAATGACCTGCCTGACTTGCATCTCGATATCATTGGATTCGGAGAACAATACAATGAGCTTAAGGCGCTGGCTGCTCCCAATGTGACATTGCTTGGTGCCGTGAATAATGTGGATTTGCCATCTCATTATCAGTCACACGACGTCTTTGTGTTGCCTAGCAAGGTGGAACCATGGGGATTGGTGGTTGAGGAGGCGCTGAACAATGGTCTCCCAGTGATTGTAAGCGACAGCGTAGGCTGTAAGGATGATTTGGTAAATAGCAGCAATGGCCTGGTGTTCGCTCACGATGACAAGATTGCTCTTCGAGATGCGATTCTGAAGACTCAAGACATCGGCTTTTATAATTCTCTTAGAATGGGGGTATCCCAAATAGATTTTTCATCCAGAATAGAAAGTCAAGTCAATGCTTATTTGAAGCTATTAGAGTAGATGAGTTTGTTAGTGACATATAGAGATAAGCTTAGGTCTTCCGCTATGGCGAAGGGTTTTTTGACGACCCTTCTCGGTAGTGGTACGGCTAAGGTCATACTCGTTCTTGCCACATTTATTTTTACGCATCTGTTGAGTAAAGACGACTTCGGCAGTTTCAGCTTTGTTCGAAACACGCTGAATGTCGTCCTGACAATGTGTGCATTGAATTATGTGGAGTTGCTGACAAAGTTTACAGCGGAAATAGAGTATGACAAGCGAGCACTCTCGAGGGCGGTACTCCTATTCATCGTCTCGCTCGTCATTTGTGTGGTGCTTGGACTAGTGCTCCTGTTTATGCCGCAGGCTGCATTGTCTTCCATCACAGGAGATCCTTCTCTAAGGTTCTTTTTCAGGCTTATAGGATTGCTTCTGCCTTTGTTTATGATCCAGCCGCTGACAGAAGCCGTATTCAGGGGCCTGAAGATGTTCAAACTCATTGGAGTGCTACAGACATGCACTGCGCTTCTGTTTGTTGCCTTTGTCACTGTGGGCTCGTTGATTGCGGGAAAGAAAGGCGCTGTCGCCGGCCTACTTATATACTATCTGGCTTACTCCCTGGTGAGCGTTTGGTTCTTCATCAAAAAAGTGGATCCTACTCTTTGGAGAACAAACAGATCGTTAATGCTAAGATCTGAGTCGAAGGTCATCTGGACCATGATCCTGCCGGTATTTCTGCTGTCATTCATTGAAGCTCCTGTGAACTGGTGGTCCCAGGTCTTGATGACAAGATATGACTCAATGGGCACTATCGGTAGCATGTCCGCTATCCTTCAGATAAGAAATATCCTTATCATTGTTCCGAATTATTTCTTCAGCACCTTCATCACGTTCCAGGCATCCATGAACGCTGAGGGGCAACATGATAAATATTTCAAATATTTGTGGAAAGCGTTTGTTTGGTGCCTTATCGTAGGAATAGTGTTGTCTGTCTTAATGTGGGTTCTTAGCCCATTAATGCTTAGCCTATATGGAAAGGCATATGTAAGCGACGTGCCTGCATTACATGTTGCCATGCTTTCGTTTCCATTAATCATGTCTGTTAGCCTTTTAAGGGGGAGCTTAATGATAAAAGAGCATCAACGACTTATGTTAATTACATCTATTACAGCGTGTTTGGCACAAATTACAATGATGTATGTGCTCTTGTCGTCAGGTGTGTCCCCGGTAATTACATATTTTTGGGCACAGCTGTTATTTTATGGAATACACTTCACTTGTTTCGTTTCTTGTTGTGTATTTGATAGCGTAAAGAAATAATTTTTGTTCAATAATTGGTATGGCTATTTTCTTGTTAGTTTTGTTATCACTTCTGATGGCTTTCCAATTGTCCGTGGCAGTGATTTCAAAAGACAAAAAGCAAATATTCTCTCCTGCTATTTTCTTGAGCATTTATTTAACCTATTATATTGTTCTCCCTTTTCTGAAGGGAGGCGGAAACGCTTCTGAAAAAGCTCAGATTCTACTGATTGCAGGCGCACTGATCTTTTACATCGTATTTCAGATCGCTTTTCAGTATTTGCCAGGAAAGTATTCATTCCCTAAAGTGAATAGCTTGTTAACAACCGACAATTCATTTATTATTGCAATCGTCTTGTTCATGATTGCATTTGTCGGTAATGGTATTTTTAACGGATTTGGTGTGTCAATATTGTCTTCCAATTCTAGAGAGGATATCATTTTTGATGAAGGGGATTCATTTGGACATATAGAGATGTATGTTACATACTTGATTTCCTTATTCACTTTTGCTTGTCCATTGATATACATATCGAAAAAGAGGATTACGCCTCTTCTTTTGGTTATGATGGTAATATCAATGGCGATTTATATTATCGGCGGTTTCAGGTATCGAATTCTGGTGTTTTTCGTGGTATTTGCTGTCGTTTATTATCTTTATCCTACTGCTCGTAGAATCAATTTATTCATTGTATTGCCGTTGGTGATCGCTCTCTATTTGCTTATGGGAGTAATAGAAACTACAAGAATGTATGGCCAAGGACTAGATGCAGCTGCGCTTAAAGAGTTAACACAATCTGGAGAGATTCGTGAAGCTAGGGAAGACGTTCTGGTATATGAGTTTTCTGCAGAATGTATGGATAGATACAAAGTGGACGATTTCATTCTGTTTGAGCCATTGGTTAACGCCGTATGTAGTCCTTTGCCTCGTAGTATTTTCCCATGGAAGCCAAAAGGAACATACATGCGTGAAGCTAATATGAAGATATATGGTACCGTAGCTCATGGAAATGCTTTCTTGAATATAACAGAAGCCTATATCTCTTTTGGGTGGTTGGGAATCATACTTTATGCTTTATTCATGGGATGGCTATCTAGAGTTTTTTGGTCCAATTATCTTTCTAATAGTTCCTCGATAGGTTCAATAGTGCTGCTGGCTCTTTATAATGGTACACTCTATCAAGTAATAGCAAGAGGCTATATGGCTTTCGCTCTTACTACTTTCCTCTACTATATAGTCATCCCATTCATCTTGGTATTGATATATAATTTCATCATGCGTTTAGTGAAGCAGTAGATATGCCTAAACTCCTTCAAATCAACGTCGTCAACAATATGTTGAGCACAGGAAAGATCTGTGAGGATATCGCCAAGGTGGCAGGTGCTCATGGATGGGAGTGCTATGTGGCGTATGGTAGGAAGTCTCGTCCAAGTGTAA
Organism: Bacteroidales bacterium; assembly: GCA_024398075.1. Classification (GTDB taxonomy): domain Bacteria; phylum Bacteroidota; class Bacteroidia; order Bacteroidales; family UBA932; genus Cryptobacteroides. The sequence goes on from JAKSJM010000021.1 coordinate 29,156, forward strand.
GTGAAGTGATTCATGTGGGTACGAGGCTGAATACATATGTACATTATCTTGAGTTCAGGTTATTAGACGACGAAGGACTTGGTTCAAGGATGTCGACAAGGCTTCTTGTGCGTAAGATCAAGCAGCTTAAACCAGACATCATTCACCTCCACAATATTCATGATCACTATTTGAATTACCGAATACTCTTTGAGTATCTATCGCACACGGGTATTCCTGTCGTCTGGACTCAACATGATTGCTGGTCGTTCACTGGTGGATGCATGTATTTCGACATGCTTGGATGTGAGAAATGGCGTACTGGTCAGTGTGAAAAGTGCCCTGACAATAGAGCGCTGATCAATATGGCGGAGAGAAACTTCAGGATAAAGAAAGACATGATTAGTTCGCTAAAGAGTCTTACTTTTGTACCAGTTTCAGACTGGCTTCATGAGCTTTTGAAACAGTCTGTGCACGGAAGTCGTGAAATAGTGACGATCCATAATGGCATCGATATCAAACGCTTCCGTCCATCTGTGGAAGATGTGGACAAAAATGCAAGAGAGAGATTCTCCATACTCGGAGTCGCTGCTGTATGGGATGCCAGAAAGGGTCTGGAAGATTTCAAGAAACTGAGAACACTTCTTCCTGAGGAGTATGAAATCACACTTGTGGGTTTAAGTGAATCGCAGATCAATAGCCTTCCTGATGGAATCAAGGGCATTAAGCGCACACAGAACGTGGATGAGATGGTGAGACTGTACTCTTCTTCAAATGTGTTCGTCAATCCTACGTATAGTGATAATTTCCCGACAGTAAATGTGGAAGCATTGGCATGTGGGACACCGGTAATTACATATAGGACTGGCGGCAGCCCTGAAGCAATAGATGCTTTTACAGGAGCCGTGGTGGAGCGTGGAAATGTTGAGGATCTAGCGAGATGCATCATGTCACTGAGGCAGAATCCGCTTGAACCTGCTGCCTGCAGGGCTCGTGCGGAGCGCCTGTTTGACAAGGATGCATGTTTCGAGGCGTATTTGGGCATATATAATAGTTTGCTGCGATGAAGCGCCTTCTGATTGTTACAAACCATTTTTATCCAGAGACATTCAGATGCAATGACATTGCGTTTGAACTGTCTTCCAGAGGATATGAGGTGTCTGTACTCACAGGCATTCCAGACTATCCTCAGGGGCGGTTTCATGATGGTTATGGCGTCTTCAAAAAAAGGACGGAGACGGTCAATGGAGTGAAGGTTTATCGCTCGTTCTTGATTCCTAGAGGGAATGGTGGAAAACTGAGACTTATGATAAACTACCTTTCCTCTTTTATATGTATGACACTCAGAGCCTTCTGGCTTGCTATAGTCCATAGATATGACGCGGTCCTGGTACACGAGACATCTCCGGTAATGATTGGTACACCTGCGAAGCTGGTGGCAAGACTTCAAGGCATTCCGATGTATTTCTGGGTCCTCGATCTTTGGCCAGAGAGTCTTCGCGCTGCTGGGGGAATAAACAGTCCTAAGATACTTGGCTTTTTCTCGTGGTTGACCAAGAGGTACTATAAGGCCTCTAGAAAGATATTGGTCAGCTCTCAGGGTTTTGAGCAGTCCATATGTCAGATGGGAGATTTTAGGGATAAACTTGTCTATTTTCCTAACTGGTGTGATAAGGGGATGGCTTCGGCTGAGATGAAGGCTGTTGATGGTCTACCTGATGGTTTTAAGGTTATGTTTGCAGGAAATGTCGGCGAGGCTCAGGATTTCGAGAACATTGCCAAGGCGGCATTGGTGCTAAGAGATAAGGACATCCATTTCGTGATTATAGGTGACGGACGTAAAATGCCATGGTTCAAAAACTTTGTTGAAGAGAATGGTTTGTCGTCGACAGTGCATCTGCTTGGACGTCATCCAGTTGAGATGATGCCTTCTTATTTCGATAAAGCGGACGTAATGCTTGTAAGCCTCAAGGACGAGGATATTTTCAATCTTACCCTGCCCGCTAAGGTTCAGGCATATATGGCGGCCGGCAAGCCCATAGTTGCCATGATGAATGGCGAAGGTCCGAGAATCATAGACGATGCTGCTTGCGGAATACACGTTCCTGCTGGAGATTACCTCTCACTGTCTGATGCTATTTTATCCATGTCGATGAAGTCTGGGGAGGAGTTATCTTGTATGGGAAAGAATGCTAAGGATTACTGTGAATTACATTTCTCATATGTATCCTGCATAGATAAATTAGTCAGTGAGATTCTAGTATAGATTATGAGACAAAGATATATAGTAGCCATTCTTTTGATGGTGGCTTTTCTGGTGGTGTCATTGACATACCCTATCGTTCTGAAACTTGCAAGGCGGTGGGGCATATATGATAATCCAAATATCAGGAAGAATCAGAAAGACCCAGTTCCAGTGTTTGGTGGTGTTGCCAGTTTCATCGGCATCCTAGTGGGTATTACTATAGGTGAGTTCTTCTTTGATCCTACCTTGCTCAGTCTGACTCTTGCGTCTATGACAATTATGCTTGTAATTGGTGTCTGGGACGATGTCAAGGATATCTCACCTGTTTTGAGATTCCTTATCGAGATGGCTGTAGTCTATCTTTTCATGATGATGGGCGGGCGCTATATCGATGACTTTCATGGCCTTTGGGGAGTAGATCAAATCACACTTTTCAAGGCGATACCATTATCACTTCTCGCTGGTGTCGGTATTATCAATGCTACAAACCTTATAGATGGTATTAATGGTTACTGTTCTGGATTTTGCATTATGTCGTGTGCCTTGTTCGGGACATTCTTCATTTGTACAGGTAATCTGCCGATGGGATGCATCGCTTTCATTTGCCTTGGCGCTATTCTTCCATTCTTCATACACAATGTGTTTGGTAAGAAATCTCTCATGTTCCTTGGTGATGGAGGGTCATTGATGATGGGTATGCTAATGACAGCTTTTGTATTCAATGCAATTACATCGGTAATAGATATAGATTGGTTCCTTGAAGATGGTTTCGGCGTAGTTCCTTTCACGCTTGCTGTTATGTCTATACCTGTGTTTGATACTTTGAGGGTGATGATGGGCAGGATACTTAACAATAGATCGCCATTTTCGCCTGATAGGACTCATTTACACCATGTTTTTCTCGATCTTGGTTTTTCGCATGTGGGAACCACATTGTCGATTCTTGCGATGAATTTTTTTATTGTTGTGCTGTGGTTTTTAGCATGGAAACTTGGATTGTCTGTTGATGTTCAACTATATGTCGTTCTTGCTTTTGGTGTTCTATGCGTGTGGGGATTTTACTATTTTGCAAAAAGACATATTAACAGAAATACGAGAACTCTTCGTTTCCTTCAGTCTATTGCAAAGTATTCTCACTTTGAGAACAAACCTTTCTGGATAGCATTACAAAGGATTGTAGATCGTAGTGTCGTGTAATTTATTATGCAGACAAGTACAAAGACAAGCGAAAGGTTGCTTTGGGTAGATATTTCCAAGGGAATAACTATTATCCTGATGGTTATTGGGCATGCTAATTTACCTATTTATGCTCGTAACTTAATCTGGGCATTTCACATGCCTCTTTTTTTCATCCTTTCAGGTTTTACAACTAAGTGGAGTGAATTGTCATTTCGAACATTGCTTCAAAAACGAATCAAGTCTTTGCTTGTTCCTTTTTTGGGGTACTCTATTATAGATTTTATTATTTATTACTTCTACTTGGATGGCCCTGATTTGATAACGATATTACAAGATGGTTGGGATCTAGCGCTATGGTTTATTCCGGTGCTTTTTTTATCTAATTGTTTGGCGTATACGCTAAAGAAAGTTTCAAATCTGCGCCTTCAAATTCTCGTTAGCTTTGTTATTTCCCTTTTGACACCACTAATGTCATATTTTCATGTTGATGTACCATGGTCATTGGCTGTTGTCCCATATGCATCTCTCTTTGTAGTCTTAGGGTCGAACATGAATTGTGTTAAACAATTATACAGCTCTCGTAGTATTCTGTTGCCGATCGTTTATTTGATCATTATTATGACAGAGGCCTGCTTTTTCAGATTTGATATGGCTACAAATAAAACTGTGCCTTTTGTTGTGCTAACCATTGGTGCACTTGCTGGCTCATTGATGATTTTCAATGTATCGACGAGGTTTTCATCCGAGTCCCTAGTTTCGCGGATTCTATCTTCTGTTGGACGGGAGACGTTTGTTATAATTGCATTTTCACAAATACTAATTATGTTGGCGAATAGGTATCTGTCAATAGGTAGTATCTTAAAGTACTTATTACTTGTTGTGGCATTGTTCTCTATCTGCAAGCTCAAGAATTTCATCGTTAGAAGACTATTTTGCTGATTCTCTTGTGACATTTATTTTGATTATTCTTATTTTTGTAAGATTACATGAACGAATATGATTAAAAGAATTATTAATATCTTCGCCTCTGCCGCTATCATCGCAATGATGTCATCATGCTCTTCCGCATCTCATATTGCATACATGCAAGATGTAACATCAGGAGATAATTTGTGCGTTAATACATTTACGTCTATTATTACCGTAATGCCAGGTGACGAGATAAGCATCATCGTAAACTCTCAGGATCCTGAACTATCACAGCTTTTCAATCTTCCTTATGCTGGTCAGCGAATAGGTGCTCAGACATCTCAGACAGGAAACTTCACTCAGGGTGTTTGTGGATATTTCGTAGACTCTGAAGGTTGCATTGATTTCCCAGTGTTGGGCAAACTCAAGGTGGCTGGCCTTTCACGCGAAGGGGTAGCAAGTATGATTAAGCAGAATCTTAAGGAGTCGAATCAGCTTCAAGACGCCGTCGTAACCGTGAACTTTATGAACTTGGCTGTCTCTGTTATGGGAGAGGTCATGGTTCCTGGCAGGTATTATATCGATCGTGACGAGGTGACTATCCTTGATGCTCTGTCAAGAGCTGGAGACCTTACAATTTATGGCATCCGTGAGAAAGTTATGGTCATCAGAAATGAAGGTGGGGCACAGAAGACATATACAGTCGATCTTACATCTGCTTCAAATCTGTTCTCTTCTCCAGTATATTATCTTCGTCAGAATGATGTGGTATATGTACAGCCAAACTCTAAGAAGGTTGGTGAGTCAACTGTTAATGGAAACAATACCCGTTCAGCTTCATTCTGGATTTCTCTTTCATCACTTGCCGCAAGTATTGCGACAGTAGTTATCAACGCCGTTAAATAAGACCAATGGAAACATCAAATAATCAGAATCAGGACCAGGTACAGGGAATCGAGATAGGACGTCTTCTTGATTTTTTCGCTCTGTGTATAAGAAAGTGGTGGTGGTTCGCCATATCTGTCTTTGTGATATGTGGCTTCGCTTACTTGCATATATTGAGAACGGAACCTTCTTATGGTTGTACCGCTGCTGTGATGATCAAGTCGGACTCTAGGTCTCGTACAGTAACTTCAAGGATTGAGGCTATCGATATGAATGCACTCAAGACCACATCTAGCGTAGACAACGAGATCATTGCCATTCAGTCTGTATCGCTAATGCGTGAAGTCGTACGACGCATAAAGCTGAATAACATCTACACCACAAGAGGTCGTTGGCACTCCGTGACACTGTATGGCAAGACATTGCCAGTATCTGTAGATTATCTCGATGTGGATGATTCTGAGGGTTGTGAGTTTAAGTTGAAGCTGTTGTCGGGTGGCAAGTTCGAGATGAGCGATTTTAAGGCGACTGATGAGCTTCCTGAAATTAGCGTCAAGGGTTCCCTCTTCGACACCCTAAAAACTCCAATTGGTAGGGTAGTGGTCACACCGGCTCTTGCATACACTGATGATTTGAAGATGGATATCAACTGCGCTCACGCTCCCGTGAATGCAGTAGCGAAGAAATATTCATCAAAGATGACTGCTACTCTAAATGATAAGAAAGCAGATGTCTTCACGCTGAATGTTACAGATGTTCATCCTCAGCGTGCTGAGGACCTTCTTGCGATGGTAATTGCTATTTACAACGAGAAATGGGTGCTTGACAAGAACCAGATCGCCAAAAGTACATCTGCATTCATTCAGGATCGTCTCACCCTGATTGAGCAGGACCTCGGAGGCGTAGATAGCGATATCTCATCTTTCAAGTCTGCAAACCTTCTTCCAGACATCACGGCGGCAACAAACATGTACTTGTCGCAGAACTCAGAGACTAACAAGAAACTGCTTGACCTTGATAACCAGGTTAACGCAGTGTCATCCGTAATGGATTACATGAGGGATGAATCGAATAAGAATCAGCTTCTTCCTTCAGGGTCAAATCTCTATGGTCAGGGTCTTGATGCTCAGATTAAGGAATACAATACCATAGTCCTTAGGAGGAATTCTCTCGCTTCAAGTTCTTCACCATCTAACCCTCTGGTTATTTCTCTTGATCAGAGTATAGAGTCAATGAGGGAAAGTATTGTCGCATCAGTGGAAACTCAGTTGCTTGCTCTCAATGCACAGCGCAATGCGCTTGTCAATGCAGAGAAGAAGACCACTTCAAAGATAGCAATGAACCCTTCTCAGGCTAAGTACTTGATCTCAGTGGAGCGTAAGCAGGGTGTGCTTGAGTCTCTCTATCTCTACTTACTCCAGCAGCGTGAGCAGAACGAACTGAATCAGGCGTTTACTGCGTACAACACTAGAGTCATTGATCCTCCTATCGTGACAGAGAAGCCTATCGCCCCTTCGAAGAAGAATATCATGGTGATCGCATTCATGCTCGGACTTTTCATCCCGCTTGTGCTCCTTTATGTGCAGGAGGTGCTGAACACCAAGGTTCGTGGACGAAAGGATGTTGAGAATATGAGTGTTCCATTCCTTGCTGAAATCCCTCAGGTCAAGAAGACAAATGCTGAGAGAGCTATGGTGAAGCACGGCAGTCGAGACATCATCAATGAAGCATTCCGTGTCCTTCGTACTAACCTGCAGTTCATGATGAAGGATGGTGAAGGCGCTAAGGTTGTAGCGTTCACATCTTCGAACCCTGCTTCAGGTAAGTCCTTCATAGCACTTAACCTCGCGATGAGCTATGCCATCAAGGGAAAGAAGGTACTCCTTATCGACGGTGATATGAGACACTGCTCAACTTCTGAGTATCTTTCAAATCCTAAGAATGGATTAAGTATCTATCTTTCAGATGATTCTACGTCGCTCCATGATGTGATCACCGTTGATGAGACTACCGGCCTTTCCATCATTCCAGTCGGTGTCACCCCTCCAAATCCTACTGAGCTCCTTGAGACCCCTAGATTTGAGCATCTCATCAATGCTGCAAAGGAAGAGTTTGACATTATCTTCATAGATTGTCCTCCTGTAGACGTGGTCGCTGATGCAAGCATCATTGCTGGCTTCGCGACAAATACCATCTTCGTGATTCGTGCCGGCCTTATGAGCCGCTCAATGTTGCCACTTGTGGAGTCATATTATAAGGATCACAGATTCAACTCGATGGCATTGGTACTCAATGGTACAGAGATGTCTGGCAGCTCGCATCGTTATGGCTACGGCTATGGCTATGCTTACGGATATGGCTACGGTTACGGATATGGACATAGCTACGGAAGTTACTATGCTACAGACGAGAAGGGAAAGAGAAAACATCATCACCATCATAAGAAATCATAACATGAGAAAGCTAGTTTCAGCATTGGCAGTCTGCCTCTTTGCACTCTGCTCATTCAGCGCCCGCGCGGGTAAGGTCGTGACCGATAGCCTTTACAGCAATGTCCTTCACGCTCAGGTCAAGTACAATGTCTTCCTTCCTACTGGTTTCGACAAGTCTGAGAAACAGTACCCGGTGGTATATCTTCTCCACGGACTCAGTGGTACCTATGATGACTGGAATTCAAGAGGACATGTGCAGCTTGTGGCAGACGAACTCATTGGCACTGGTGAGGCTTCTGAGATGATAATTGTCATGCCAAATGCAGGCGGTCCTGATACTCACAACACATGGAATGGATATTTCAACATGCCAGGCTGGAATTATGAGGATTTCTTCTTCGAGGAGTTCATGCCAGCCGTTGAGGGCAAGTATAGAGCCATCAGCGATAAGGGACATAGAGCTATCATGGGTCTGTCAATGGGTGGTGGCGGCAGCACCGTATACTGCCAGAGGCATCCGGAGATGTTTTCAAGCTGCTATGCAATGAGCGCATGGCTGGATAATGACAGCTCCATTATCAGTTCCGGAGCAGAAAAAGACAAGCGCTACTACGTATGTGAAGCCGTTCATAATCATTCAGCACTTGCTTTCCTTGACAATGCTGACGATGAGACCAAGGCTAAACTTCGCACAGTCAAGTGGTTCTTCGATTGTGGCGATGATGATTTCCTTCTTCAGTACAATATGGATATGCACATGAAAATGCGTGCCGCAAAGATAAAGGACGAGTTCAGAGTCAGAAATGGAGTACACAACTGGGAGTACTGGAGAGCTGCTCTGAGACTGTCTCTTCCATTCGCGTCGAGAAGCTTTGACAAGTAATCAAATATTATTGTTGGTTTTTACTCAAAAAGTTGTATATTAGCACGTTCAATTAGTAGAAATAATTAAAATAGATTTAGATATGAAAAAGATTCTTGCAATCGCTGCTATCCTTTTCGCAGTAGCAGTATCAGCAAATGCTCAGGACAAGCAGCACGGTACTATCATGGGCCAGAACAAGGTTAACTATGGTGTTACAGCTGGTTATGGTACTGGTCTTCTCGGACTCGAAGGTGCAGCAGTCATCGATGCTAACATCACAAATACTAATCTTCGTTTCCGTACCACAGTAGGTCTCATGGAGGCGTGGGTTTCACCTGCAGCAAGTGTGAATGTTCAGTATCTTCTTCCACTTTTCGGTGGCCTTTATGTTTACCCTTCTGTGGGAGTATATGCAGAGCTTCATGACAAGAGCGCTTGTCTCGGACTTGATGAGAAGGAGTTCTCATTCGGTGGCCAGTTCGGTGTAGGTCTTGAGTATCAGTTCAGCGAGAAGGTTGGTCTCTTCGTAGAGGGTGGCTACCAGGTTCTTACTCCTACAGCAAGCCGTCCTGCAGTTAATGCAGGTCTTATGTTCCATTTCGGAAACTAATCTAAAGATTACATACTTACAAAGGCTGGGGGATACCTCAGCCTTTTTGAATATATGACACAGACTTATCAGGCTCTTCTTGCTCTTATTCGCGCTTCGATTTCTGACGAACTCGAGGCCACGCAGTCATCGTTTCCTGAAGGTATAGACTGGAATCTTATCATGAAAACCAGTTCTTTGCACAAGGTAGGGGTGATGGCAGTCGATGGCCTTCAGCGTATTTTGGACAGCATGCCAGATATTGACATGCATTATCCAGAAGGACGCGAGGACCTTGTGGCTAGGCGCAAGTGGATGGGGCAGTCTGTTTTGGCAGAACGCAAGTATGCCGAACATGAGCGAATCATGGCCGAGTTGTCGGCTATTTACGCTACTAAAGGCATACGCATGATGGTGCTCAAGGGATATGGTATGAGCTTGAATTATCCCATTCCGGAGCATAGGCCTGGCGGTGACATTGACACATATCACTTCGGCCTCTGTGATGAGGCTGACGCACTTGTAAGTGAGTCACTGGGAGTGAAGATTGATTCCAGCCATCATCATCACACCACATTCCGCGTACATGGGGTGCTTGTGGAGAACCATTATGATTTTATCAATGTTCACGCGCACAAGGATGCACCAGCCATAGAGGCGAAGCTGAAAGAGTTAGCCAACAAAGACTTTCAGTCTGTGGATGTTCTAGGTGAGACCATCTACCTTCCTTCGGCGGACTTCAATACCATTTTCCTCATGCGCCACATGGCGCAGCATTTCGCAGGAGAGCGCATTACGCTTCGTCAAGTACTTGATTGGGGCCTCTTTATGAAGAGTCACTCATCAGAGGTAAACTGGGAGATGGCTTCTGCTTTCTTGCAGCAGATCGGTCTTTGGGACTTTTGTATGATGATTAATTCCATCTGTGTGGATTATCTCGGCATCGACGCGTCATGCTTTCCTGGGGTGTCAGATGATAAGCCGATGGTCGATAGAATCATGAACGACATATTTGAACCGGAGTTTTCCGGCAAGGAACCTAAACCATTTGTCAAGAAATGGATTTTCAAGTCGAGAAGATGGTGGAGCAACAGATGGAAGCACAGACTCGTATATAACGATTCTCTCTTCTCTACGGCTTATACATTGACACTCAGTTATTTAAGAAAACCTAAAAGATGATAGACTTATTCAAATATTCAGGCGCCGGCAATGATTTCATCGTGCTGGATGGCCGCACTGAGAATGTAGATAAATATCGTAATCCCCAGACCATATCACGCCTTTGTGATCGCGAGTCTGGCTATGTCGCTGCTGATGGCAGGCTAGGGGCTGATGGACTGATGATTTTGACATCGTCTCAGGCCAATGACTTCCGCATGGAGTACTATAACTCAGATGGTTCCGGTGGCATGATGTGTGGCAATGGTGGCAGATGCATTGTCGCATTTGCAGATCAGATAGGCGTGAAACCTGCAGCGAAGGATGGTGTTTACGTTTTCGAAGCTGCCGATGGTTTGCATACCGGTGAGGTTCTTGAACGTAATGGAAATGACAAGATAGTTCGCATCAAGATGATTGATGTAAATGGCATCGAGCCCGTTCTGGACGGCTATTTCCTTAATACAGGCACCCGCCATTATGTTCAGTATGTTCCAGATGTCGAGTGCATTGACATAGATTCTGTCGGGAAACGCATACGCTGGGATGAGACATTTGCTCCTGAAGGTGCCAATGTGAACTTCGTCGACCAAAACCGTAAAGTTCGCACCTTCGAGAAGGGAGTGGAGGCGGAGACGCTCGCATGCGGCACCGGGCTCACGGCATGCGCCATCGCCCTTCACCACATGGGGCTCGCTCCTTCCTCGGCTGACGCGGAGTCGGGCCGCATTCGCTTCCTCCTCCACGCTCGCCGCGACGACCTGTCTGTAGACTTTATCCCATGTCAGAGTCCTTATGAGGCTAAAAGTGTGTACCTCACTGGCCCTGCGACGTGGATTAAATAGCTTTTACCCTTGTAATCTCATTGATTATAAGTAAATTTGTTTGTTTTGCGCAAATTATCAAATCAAATAATATAGTTTAACTAATGATCAAAGTAACTCTTGAGCAGAGAGAGCGTTATGAGACCCCTCTTTGCGAGACCATGGAAATGGCCGAATGCGGTGTGCTCTGCGCGAGCATCGAGGATTGGGAGTATGACGATGATTCTTTTAATGATTAAGATTATGAAAAGAATTATTCGCATCCTGGGCATGATGGTGGCAGCCACCCTCACCCTTACCAATTGTAATAAAGTTTCTTCAATTGAGGAACCAGCAGCTAAGCTCTTCACTATCAGAGCAAATACTGGTGCCGACTCGAAGACCACAAATGATGGCATGCACACTCTGTGGGCAGAGAATGACGAGGTTTCGCTTCTCTATGCTCCTGCAGGTACAGATGTTACCTCTGAGTTCACAAATGTTCAGATGACCATCGCCTCTGGCGCTGGCACTTCATCAGCAGAGTTCACCGGAAAGGCTACACTCTCTGGGTCAAATGATTTCTACGCCATCTATCCTTATTCAGATAAGCACAAGATTCCTGGACAGCGTAATTCAGGCTACATCTATGTGGGCAACAAGAATGGCGTGACTCAGAATGGCTATGACAGCATGGCACATCTTTCAGGATCGAACTGCCCTATGTATGGCGTCGCTCTTGACAATGATGACGAGACCATCCCAGAGTTCTCTATGAAGCAGCTTGCTTCGGTGATGGAGCTCAACATTAAGAATGAGAGCGGCTCTGAGATCGTCATCACCAAGGTAGAGGTTGAAGCCTCAGAGGACATCGTTGGATCATACTACATCGACATCGCTAGCGCTACCCCTGTCTATACCGCATCAGGTGCAAACTATGTATCAAAAGTGGGTATTGTCAATGTGACCGCGGACGCTGATGTAGCCAATGGCTCTACAGTGAAGGTTTACCTTCCTATCAAGCCTTACACCCAGGCTCAGGGCACCCCACTCAAGGTGACTTTGACTGCCAATGTATCTGGTTCCGCACAGACTGCGACTGTCAATGTGACCGCGTCTGCTGATGCAGCCAAGCGTACATTCCACGCAGGAAAGATCAAGAGAGTCCCTGTCTCTGTATCATCATTCGAGGCTGTAACTCCTTCTGGAACCACCCTCGCAGACCTCGTGGCTGTAGCAGGCACACTTGCTTCAAACACAACATCTTCAGACACATACACTGTGGATGAGGTTAGAGTCCTCGCCAAAAATGGCTCGAATGTCGTTATCGAGGATGATACTGACATCATGGTGTACTATGGATCAAATTCTGTGGCTGCAGGTGATATCGCTTCTGTGACGGGTAAGGTAAAGAATCAGTATTGCACACCTGAGATTGTCAATGGTAAAATCGCCAAGAGTGGAACATTCACTCCTGACTATTCTCACCCAGCCACATTCAATGCTACTTCTTTCAAGGAAACTTATGACGCAAACCAGATCGTAGACATTACGCTTGTCACATTTACTGGCGAACTTGACGCAGAAGGCAAGTATGTCGCTATCGACGGCACATCCCTCAAGTCCGCTGTTTATGGAATCGACGCTACCCTCAAGGGCAAGAGAGTTGTAGTCGTAGGTTATCCTATCGGTGTCGGATCTGCTCCAAATGGAAACCCTATCAACTTCGTTCCTGTGTCTGTAGAGGAAGAAGGCGGAGTAACCCCTCCACCTGCTACAGGAAGCCAGATCAGTGATCTCATCAGCGTAGCTGCATCTCTCGCAAAGAGTGCTACTTCTACAGAGTCATATACTGTTGAGAACGCTAAGGTGATGGCTATCAATGGTAAAAATGCTGTCGTTCAGGATGCTACTGGTATCATTCTTTACTATGGTACTCTCACTGACATCACAGTTGGTGACGTCGTTACCATGACAGGAAAAGTTCAAAATTACTATTATACTCCAGAGGTTACTAGTGGTTCGCTTACGAAGACAGGCACCTTTACTCCTGACTACTCTGGTGCATCTACATCATTCAGTTCTGATATATTCAAGGCTACCTATGCCGCGAATCAGCAGCTTGCCATCACTCTTGCTACTGTAACTGGTCAGTTCAGTGCAGATGGAAAGACGCTTACTGTTGATGGACAGACTGTAGAGTATGCGCCATATGGTACTACAGCGTATGCAAACAAGACTGCAGAAGTTACTGGTTATGCAATTGGCGTAAGCTCACCTGATTCAGGAGAAAAGATCAATTTCATCCCGGTATTAGTGAATGAGGTGGCTTCTCCACAGGTTGTTGTTTCTCCTTCTAATCTTTCATGGAGCGCAACTGATACAAGTACAAAGACTGTAACTGTAGTATGTGGCAATGACTGGACTGTTACTGGTGCTCCATCATGGCTTACAGTCACAAAGGTTGATGCTACCAGCTTTACAGTAACTCCTACAGCAAACACTGGTGCATCTAGAAATGCTACACTCACTGTTACAAATAGTGCAAATTCTTCTTACACAGCGACTGTTTCTGTTTCTCAGGGTTCTGCTTTAGATAAGACTTATTTGTGGACTACTGCTGCAGGTCAGGTTACTGCTGCTGCTGGTAGTGTGACGGTTTCAAACGTTAAGTGGGACTTCTCTGCTGCCACATACATAGGTTTTGAATCTGCAAATTCAGCACGTGGACTTCAGATAGGCTCTTCAAATAAGCCTCAAACTTCAGAGTGGACACTTTCTACAGATCAAATCAGTGGTACTATTAAATCAGTTAAGGTGAATGCTTGTACTGGCGGTTCTGCTACGCTTTCAATTTCAGTAGGAGGTGTGTCATATCTTTCAGCCACATCGCTAACCTCTACGACGACTGCATATACAGGAACTGGCTCGTCATCTGGTACGATTGTTATCACTATGCAAGCTGGAACAAAGGCTATGTACATAAAGTCAATAGAGATAGTATATAACTAATCACTTTAGTTCTTTTATAATCAAGGCTGGCCGATAGGTCAGCCTTGTTTTTTTTATCCAAAGATTTAGTCGTACCTTTGCAGGCCCAAATACGCGCAGAATGAAAGTCGAACTGTCTGGACATTATGGATATGGACGCATCGTGAA
>JAKSJM010000022.1 GCA_024398075.1 Bacteroidales bacterium
ATTTTGCCTGTTTTGTGTCCGTCGATGCAGTCTGACGTGGTTCTGGCCATGATTTGGTCAATTCTGTGCCCGTCGATGTCGTCCGAAGTGATTTCGGCCATGATTTGGTCAATTCTGTGCCCAAAGACGCAGTCTGAAGGGGAGAGCGGCGCGGCCTATTTTTTTCTGATGAGGGTGAGGCCGTCGCGGATGGGGAGGATGACGGTCTCGACACGAGGGTCTGATGCCACCATGTCGTTGAATGCGGTGATGCCGACGGTCTGTTTGTCCTGAGGGACAGGATCAGCGTAAACCTTGCCGTCCCAGAGCACATCGTCCACCAGTATGAGGCCACCTGGCACCACTTTGTCGAAGAGGAGCTCGAAGTACTCGCAGTACTCTCTTTTGTTTGCGTCTATGTAGATGAAATCGAATGGACCGTCGAGCTCTTTCAGGGTCGCTCTGGCATCGCCAATATGAAGCTCGATCTTCTCCGATACACCAGCTCTTTCCCACCCTTCGCGGATGAGATCTTCAAGCTCATCGTTTATCTCAAGGGCGTCAATGTGGCCATCCTGCGGCAAGCCGTAGGCCATGCAGGTGGCCGAGTAGCCCGTAAATGTGCCTATCTCGAGGATGCGGCTAGCGTGGGTCATCTCCACCAGCATAGTGAGGAAACGCCCCTGCACTGCGCCAGAGAGCATACGGGGATAGTTCGTGCGTATGTTTGTCTGCTTCTCTATCCATTCAAGTGCCTCGCTCTGAGGGGTGGAATGTGTGCGTATGTATCTGTCGAGTGGTGTCTCCATAAACTAAACGTATATTAGTGTAGAAAGGTTCTGCTCCGCGAAGATGGTGCAGGCAGCGTGCTGAAGATCCTCCGCGCTGATGCTTTCTATGGCATTTCTATTTTCTGTATCTGATGCAATGTGTCCGAACGCCAGAAGGCTCTTGCCCATGGAAAGACACTGAGTCTCTCCGTTGTCTGAGCTGATGGCAAGCTGGCCGAGAAGCTGCTTTTTGGCAGCCTTTAGGCGGGCAGCTGTAAATGGCGTCTGCTGCAGCTTCTGGATGGCCTTGCGCACGTGCCTAAGGCATTTCTCGAGGTTCTCCTTGTCGCATCCAAGCGATATGGCCATGATGCCGCTGTCGGTATACTGGGTGTAGGAGCATTCTACGCCATATACCCATCCGTGCTTTTCGCGCAGGTCGGCGTTTAGAATGGAGTTTGATGCCGGGCCGCCTAGAATATTGGCCAAAAGCACAGCCGTGAGCCTTTCTTTTTCCTGATATAGGGTAGGGGCGTATCCGCCAATGATAGCGTTCACCTCATGGTTTTCCTTGTCCTCGCTACGCTCGAAGTGGTTTTCTATCCCCACTGGAGTGGTGCGGAAGTCAGCGGGTTCATTGACCTTGCCTTCCCAGAACTTGCCTGCGAGAGTTAGCACTTTCTTCTCCAGCACGGCCTCGTCCAAGTCGGCAACGATGGTGAATGCCATACGCTCTGGAATGAAGAATTTGGCCGCGAAGCGCTGTAGGTCGGCTGATGTGATGGATTTCACGGACTCTTCGGTGCCCAGGATGATTCCGCCAAGCGGATGGCCTTCGAAAAGAGTCTCTTCGAAGCGGTCGTAGATGTCGTCGGCAGGGGAGTCCTTGTAGGAGTTTATCTCGTCGATGACGACGCCCTTCTCTACCTCTATCTCATGCTCGGGGAAGATGGATGACGTGGCTATCTCCAGGAGCAATGACATTGCCTTCGGGAGATCCTCCTTCAGCACTGTCGAATGGATGACGATCTCCTCCTTGGTGGTGTATGCGTTTAGCTCGCCGCCGAGCCTGTCCAGGTATCCGTTGATCACAGATGCGCTCTTCTGCTCGGTGCCCTTGAATATGGTATGTTCTGTGAAATGTGCGATGCCGCTTGGGAATCCAGCCTCATCGCGTGTGCCACAATGTATGCTGAGCGCGCAGTATCCTACTGCTGAACCACTTCTCTTCACTGCATAGCGCAGTCCACATCTTGCCTTTCCGCTTATCATTTCCTGCTGTTTGCGATCTTTTTCAGCTCTGCCGCCGTGAAACCGATGCCGTCCTCATCCTTGATGGCGCTTCGCTCGAAATACACAAGGTCGTGAGTTTGCGCATCGATGAGCATCTTGTAGCAGTATGAGCCCTTTTCTGGCGAGGATGGCGCTACTACGTAGCTGACCACTGCTTCCTTCTCATTGCTGAATGCTTCGTCCGCAGTCTCTTCGTCCGCCTGCACCATCTTGTCCTTGGCAAATACCTTTACCTTCTGTGCATCGCTGACAGATGCTGCGATGTCCACATCGCAGATGTATGCTGTCTTATGACTTACTTTTCCTAATCCAATGCTCACGGCTCCTATGCCGGACATACTTACCTTCTCCGACTCCATGGCCTGCTCGATGTAGGTCTGTATGATGTCTATCATCGCGGGAATGAAGGTGAACTCTCTCCCCGAAGGACTGTCGCATGCGGCAAGTGGGATGCTTACCACATCCATCGATTCCTTAGTAGGATCTGAGACTCCCTCTTTACCTCCCTTTACTACACTAAGCATTACGAGGCTAGGCTCACTCTCTTTCTTCAGTCGTCCTTTCGAGCAGATAAGGAAGTAATACTGAGGAGATTCCTTCAGTTTCTCATACTGCTCGACGGTGCAGAACTCGTATGGCGACAAGCGCCATCTGCTCTTCACCTCCTCGCGTATGGCATCGTCTATCATCGGCACACCTCCGAGGACCACCTTCGTGGTCTTCGTGGTGAAGTCGCTCAGACGATACTTCTTCGTATGTATCTGACCCTGTCCTGAGAGCTTGGCTGGTGCCAGAGCAAACAGGATGAGAATCGAGAGTATCTGAATTATTCGTTTCATAGTATGAATCAGGTTACAAAGATAATGCTTTTACTAGAAAATGGAGAACTCATAGATGCGCGCGACGTGCGAATCACGCTGGTCGCCCTTGGTGATGAGCAGTCTTACATACCTGGCTTTCACAGGGACAATGTCTCTTTCTGTCATAGGCTCTGAGTTGCCTTTCACCGAATCCACGCATCTCCAAGGCTCGTCCATTGAGTCCTTCACCTCCAGTGCGAAGTCCTTGGTGGTATAGCTTGAAGACTCGTGTGTGGCATGGAGTACGCTCCATCCGTGGATCTCCCTCGAGGTGCCGAGATCAAATGCGACGTACTTCTCTGCGGCCTTTGAGTTGTCACACCACTTGGTGTCAGGGTCTTCGTCGAGGAGCTTCTCAGCGGCTTCATTGGCATTCACCTGACCACTCTTCTCGATGATGTTCTTCTCTGTGAGTGCGATGGCGTGGGTGAGCTCCAACGCCGGTTCCTCTGCGACTGGAATGCCGGTGCGCATGAGGTCATGCGCTGCAGAGACAGTGTTTATCTGGTCGTCTGCAGCCACGGCGCTGAATACGAGCACCTGCTTGTTTTCTGGCAGCTTGATGCTCCTTACCCCTGCAGGTACATTCAGGCGGACGCAGTACATGTAGCCGAACTCGTATGCTCTGTCTTCCTTGGTATCGTGGGTGTGAGTGCCGACGTAGGCCACATCTACATTCTTCACATAACCCTCAGTATGACCTGTATGGCCCCACTGGCCAATGAATCCGGTATAGCGTGGCACGGTCACTTCCTGCTTCTGTCCGCCCACTTCAAATGCCACGCGCTGGTCCTTCTTCGTAGAAGCCCCAAGCATGTAGACACTGTTCCAGTTGCCCTCAGGGAGGGCGATTTCCTCTCCACAGCAGCGCAATGCATTTGCGCCAAGTGGATCCTGAAGGACGAAGTGGATGCCGTCGTGCTCGATGGAAGAAGGGAGCAGCTCGGCTGCGTATGAACCGCCTGAGAGGTCAATGTTTGCGTCGCTTCTGTATGCATTGAAGGTCGCGGCGCTGGTAGTGAAGTCGAGAGGAATGGTAGCCTGCCTGATGCTTGAGAGGTCGTGGCGGTAGAACTTCACGAGGAAGGTCTTGATGCCGAATGCTTCCATCTCTATGTTTAGAGCAGCGCCTTTCGCTGAAGCGTGACCGATAAATTCTTCGTTGCCATTAAGCTCTTGTGCTTCAGCTATTTCGCTGCTGAACGTGAGCTTTCCCGAGTGCGCCTTTCCAGTGTTCTCATAAACTCTGACTACATATCCGTCGCCGTTCTCGGATTTTTTAACAGCCTTCAAAGTGAGGCCTTCGCTTATGGTGGCGAAACTGTATTTCCTGCCGAGTGAGCCTTTGTGCTTAGGCGCGAAGAAAGCCTTTATAGGCTGGTTGAGCGCCTCTGCCTTGTCGACTGTCTGACCTTTGGTCCAGTCGCCGTCATGAGCGACGATGGAGTAAGTGAAGATGTGATGTCCGAGGTCCTGGTGATCCTGGTATCTGTATCCTCTCGAAGTCTTCGGGGTGTGGAGGAGGGTGAGGCGAAGAAGACTGTCAGATGGCTTGTCCCAGCCATATTTGCAGTCGTTCATGATCGCTACTCCGTAGCTGCCGTCTTCTTCTGCCATCTCAGCCCACTGCTGGGCGTAGACCTCATACATGTTTGGAACATTGTTTCCTCTTTCGATGGAGCCGAGTCCGATGTCATATCTAGCCTTTGGGTTCTTTACGCTAAGAGGGAACTCTGCTTTGAGAAGGCTGTGCATGCTTGCCCAGTCCACTTCGTTTCTGATGTCTATACGGTCGGCCAATGCTCCTTCGTGAAGGGTGATGTACTGGGTAAATGTGGAACCGCTGTGGCTCCTGGTCACCTTTATTACCTTCTGGAGTGGGCCGTTTTCCACAAGCTCTATCTTGGCACCAGTGATGGCTTCTGGTTCTTGATCCAATGTGCTCTTAAGTATCTCCCAGGCAGGCCAGCTGGCAGAGCTGTTCTCCGTGAATATGGCGAGGCGGATGGCCTTGCCTTCCTCAACAAGCTGTCTGCCGCAGCGCTTGTCGATGAGTGAGCAGATGTCTCCGTTCTCGTCAAGAGTTAGGGCGTAGATGGAGTTTGACAGCGCGCGTGCTGCCGTTGCTGCTGGTTTTGAGGCCTTTATGGCCTTCGCGTTATACACTGCATATCCAAGCGCAGGGACACGGGCGAGGAAGCTTGTAGAGCTTCCGTCGCACTGGCTGGTCACGAGTCTATCCTTGTCATCGCTGATGCGGTAGCATCCATCGATGGTCACGATATCTGTTCTGTCAAATGCCGAAGGGTTGAAAAGGACGAGGGCATTGTCCTTGACCTTGGTGTCGAGAGAGGAACTCACCGCTCCCACGGAACTCTGCAGGATGTGGGTGAACTGCCCGAGCGAGAGGAGTTCGTCGTTCCACGAGAACTCGTAGGCGCGAGGGATGCTGGTGCCGGTGAGGTCGTCATGGAACTGATGCCAGATCACACGAAGCCAAGCCTCCTTGAGGGCGTCTGCTGGATATGCTATGGCGCCAATGTGCTCGGCGATGACAGAACTTCTCTCTGCGGCGTCAGCCATTAGCTCGTTTCGTCGGTTCAGCAGCTTCATGGCTGCCTGTGATGTGTAGCATCCGGTGCCGTGCACATCCATGGTGAGTTCGCCTTCAAATGAAGGGAGGTCGAGAAGCCCCTCTGAATTGTCTCCATTCTTCCTCGCCTCCAGTATGTCGAGAAACAGCTGGTCGGATGTGGCGCTTTTCACTTTCAATGGTCCATTGCCTTTCACACCACGCTCGACCGCAGCCACAGACTTGATGGTAGGGCCGCCGCCGATGTCGCCCACGCCGTAGTAGTGCATGGAGATATTCTGTGGCGACTTGGCGGCGTGCTCGAGGAGATCCTTGCTCTGCGAGAGATCCTCGCCGGCGTATTTCGAACTGTATTTTCCGCATTCCACTGCAGCCAGCAGGCTGTTTCCGTCGACGCCATACCACTCTCCGAACTGGAATGGGACCTTGCTGTCACCATAGAACGGCAGGTTACGCCACTGGAGCTTCTGGGTAGAGAAACCGATGAGGCCGCAATGGTGCGCGATGGAAGGAAGCTGGTATCCGAAGCCGAAGCAGTCGGGGAGGAAGATGTCGGTGCTCTTCACGCCAAACTCGCTCTCATAGAAATGCTGACCGTACAGGATGTTTCGGGTCAATGATTCCGTAGATGGGATATTTGCGTCCGATGCCTCCCAGCAGCTTCCGGAGATGTGCCAGCGGCCTGCTGCTATATACTGCTTCACCTTCTCGTAGCCTTCAGGGTAGTACTCCTTCATCCAGCTATACTTGATGCCGCTTTCGCAGTTGAAAATGTACTCCGGGTACTTTTCCAGTAGCAGGAGATTTCTCTGGATGGTGCTGGGGATGTACTCGCGTATGGTGGTCTGCACGTCCCAGTTCCACTGGGAGTCAAGGTGTGCATTTGACACCATGTATGCGGTCTGGGCGTGTACGGGCTCCGAGAGGAGGGGGAAGGCGATGGCCAATGCCAAGGCGATGAATGGTTTCTTCATGACAGTCAGATGTATTTTTTCAAATTTACGCATAATTTTTCTTACATTTGTATGTTATGTCAAATTACGTTGTTTTTGCTAGAAAGTACAGACCAGACTCTTTCGAGACGCTGGTCGGTCAGGATAACATCGCGCAGACCCTGAAGAATTCCATCGTGAGGGGTAAGCTCGCGCACGCATACCTCTTCTGCGGCCCTCGTGGCGTGGGAAAGACCAGTACGGCCCGCATCTTCGCGAAGGCCATAAACTGTGAGCATCCGTCTGCAGAGATGGAGCCTTGCGGCGAGTGCGAGTCGTGTCGCTCCTTCCAGGAGGGACGCTCATACTGCATCCATGAGCTTGATGCCGCGTCAAACAATGGAGTGGAGGACATCAAGGCCCTCATGGACCAGGTGCAGATACCACCTCAGGTCGGCAAGTACAGCGTATACATCATCGATGAGGTCCACATGCTCTCGCAGGCGGCGTTCAACGCCTTCCTCAAGACGCTTGAGGAACCACCTGCACATGCCATCTTCATCCTTGCTACCACCGAGAAGCATAAGATTATCCCTACCATCCTCTCGCGCTGTCAGACTTACGATTTCAACAGAATCTCTGTGTCCGGCATCGTGCACAATCTTAGGGATATTGCCCAGAAAGAAGGTATCACGGTGGATGATGAGTCACTCCATATCATTGCCCAGAAGGCAGATGGCGCCATGCGTGATGCGCTCAGCATCTTCGACCAGACTGTGGCATTCTGTGGCACTGACATCCACTATGCCGATGTGATGCGAAATCTCAATGTACTCGACTACGAGTACAGCTTCAAGCTGGTGGACTCGTTCATCTCGGGCGACTACGCTTCAGCGATGCTCATTTTCGACGAAGTGCTTGCGAAAGGATTCAATGCTCAGCATTTCATCTCGGCGCTCAGCTCGCATGTGCGTGATCTCATCGTGAGCCGCACAGCTGGTCTCGACGTGCTTCTAGACACTCCGGATTCGCTTAAGATCAGATACAAGACCCAGGCTGAGAGCTGCTCGCTGGGATTCCTATATGACGTGCTCAGCATCGCAACGCAGTGCGAAGCGGGCTACAAGGCTGCCGTGAACCAGCGCCTTCACATAGAGTTTGCCCTCATGAAGATGGCTTTCCTTCTGAAGGCACCAGCTGGTCAGGCTGCCGCCAAGGCTCCAGCCGTCGCCGCTCCTGTAGTAGCACCTGCTCAGGCTCCAGCTGCCAGCGCAGCTCCTAAGGCACCTGTGGCTGTACCTGCGGCTCCTGCTGCCCCAGCAGCTAGCGTCGCTCCGGTAGCTGCCCCTGCAGCGCCTGCAGCCGCTCCGGCTCCGTCGGCTCCAGTGCAGGAGGCTGCGCCTCAGGCTCCAGCCGCTCCTGCAGCTGATGCTGCTCCCGCTCCGTCCGAGAGGCCTAAGCGCCGCGGCAGAGCTGGCGCTTCGCTTTCGCTCGGCGCTCTCATGAGCGATGAGCCTAAGGAGACTGTGGCTCAGCGCGAAGCCGAGGTGGGCGCTGTGGCTAGCGTCTCTGATGAGGACATTCGCGCATCTTGGCCACGCCTTGCGGCGCTCTATTCCGAGAAGCCTCGCTTGGCAAATGCTATCGCTACAGCTAAGCTAGAGATTGAAGAAACTCCTGAATATAAGGAAGTTACTTTCGTGGTGATGAACGAAGCACAGAAGGTGTGGATAGAGCAGAACCTTCTTCGTTCCATCGAGGAGCAGTTCAGAAAGATGATGAATTCGTCAAGTCTCCGCCTTGCCGTGAAAGCGGCACAATATGTGGAGCAGAAAGTAGTATACACTCAGGCCGAGAAGGCGAGGGAGATGATGGAAAACCATCCAGAGATGAAGGATTTCGTGAAGGACCTCGGGCTTGACCTCAAATAGCAGAAAGATATGAAACTTCGTTGTGAAAACCTAGTCAAGAAATATGGACTCCGTACCGTCGTAAAAGGCGTGGATATGGAGGTAAATCAGGGTGAGATCGTGGGATTCCTTGGACCTAATGGAGCCGGTAAGACCACCAGTTTCTACATGATCACAGGACAGATCGTTCCAAATGACGGTCGCATCTTCCTCGATGACGAGGAGATAACGAAGCTCCCTATGTACAAGAGGGCTCAGTTGGGTGTAGGATACCTTCCACAGGATGCATCTGTATTCAGGAAGATGTCTGTTGAGGATAACATCATGTCCGTCATGGAGATGCATGGCATTAAAAAGGAAGAGCGTCTGAAAAGGCTTGAGAGTCTTATCGATGAGTTCAACCTCTCAAAGGTAAGAAAGAGCCTCGGCATCCAGCTCTCCGGAGGTGAGCGTCGCCGCTGCGAGATCGCTCGCGCTCTTGCCATTGACCCTAAGTTCATCCTTCTCGATGAGCCTTTCGCTGGAGTCGACCCTATCGCCGTCGAAGATATCCAGTTCATCATCGCGAAGCTCAAGTACAGAAACATTGGCGTGATCATCACAGACCACAACGTGGGTGAGACACTCGCCATTACTGACCGCGCATACCTTCTCTATGAAGGAGTCATCCTCCAGCAGGGCACACCTCAGGAACTGGCATCTGATGATGATGTGCGCACCAAGTACCTCGGTTCAGGCTTTGTTCTCAGAAAGTCAGTCGCTGCAGAGCGCGCCCGCCTCGAGCATGAGGCCCGCCTCGCCGCTGCTGAAGCCGCCGCCAGCACTCCAGAGCCAGTAGAAGAAACCGCTCCGGTAGCAGAAGAAACTGTTCCGGTAGTAGAAGAAACCGCTCCTGCGGAAGAAACAGCTACAGAGTAGCGTCGACGTAGTCGCGGACGTTCTGTGGGGTGATGGTCTGGTCGCCGAGAATCAGGAGGCGCTCCACCACGTTTGAGAGCTCACGGATGTTTCCTGTCCAGGATTTTTTCACCAGAAGGTCGATGGCTTCCTTGGAGAATGCCTTCTTCGTCATTCCACCTTCGCTGCAGTACTTCTCCACGAAGAATTCCACGAGGGCAGGGATGTCGTCCTTTCTCTTGTCGAGTGAAGGAACGCTGATCACGATGACGCTCAGGCGGTGATAGAGGTCCTCACGGAAGTTGCCCGCTGCGATCTCGCTACGAAGGTCTTTGTTTGTCGCAGCGATGACGCGAACGTCTACATCTATATCCTTGTCACTACCGACCCTGGAGAGCTTTTTCTCCTGAAGCACGCGCAGTACCTTGGCCTGAGCGGCGAGTGACATGTCGCCGATCTCGTCGAGGAATAGGGTGCCACCCTCGGCCTGCTCAAACTTGCCCTTGTGCTGCTTGATGGCGGAGGTAAATGAGCCCTTTTCGTGACCAAATAGTTCACTTTCGATGAGCTCGGATGGAATGGCGGCACAGTTCACCTCCACAAATGGCATCGCTGAGCGATTTGACTGCTGATAGATGCTTCTCGCCACGAGCTCCTTTCCGGAACCATTGGGACCAGTGATGAGCACTCTCGCGTCCGTGGCCGCTACCTTCGAGATCATGTCCTTGATGTGCAGCATCTCCTGAGAGTCGCCGACCATAGGCTGGCCGTATACTTTCTTCTTCAGGATGCGTGTCTCCTTCACCAGAGACACCTTCTCGGTGGCGTTCTTTATGGTGATGAGGATTCTGTTCACATCGAGCGGCTTCTGGATGAAGTCAAATGCTCCCTTCTTTATGCAGTCGACAGCGGTCTCGATGTCGCCGTGGCCTGAAATCATCACCACAGCTGCGTCAATGCCCATGTCCACCATCTTCTCGAGCACCTCGATGCCGTCCATGCCTGGCATCTTGATGTCGCAGAAGATGACGTTATACTTCTCCTTGTCCACCATTTGGAGGGCTGTGATGCCGCTATCGGCTACCTCCACATCGTACCCTTCATCACAGAGTATCTCCTTCAACGAATTTCTGATGGCACGCTCGTCATCGACTATTAGAATCTTCATGTCTATGCAATTTCTCAAATTACGATTGACAAATATCGTGTTTATTTTCTAACTTTGTACGTCTATGACCAAACAAAGTGTACAAATGAAACCGAAATATCTACTGCTGGCATTAGTCTGCACATTCTCCCTCAGCGGATGTGCCCTGCTTTCGAACATCAGCTTGGATCCAGCGCACCTCACAAATGCTGCAGGATATGCCATGACAGCGGCGTCGCTATCCGATGCCGACATCATTGCCCTCAGCCAGAAGACTGTGCATCAGCTTGACTCGACAAATGTCGTGGATGCTGGCACTTACCAGAAGCGTCTGGCGAATCTGATGAAGGGCGTGACCGTAGAAGGTCTGAAGCTTAATTTCAAGGTTTACAAGCTTCAGGAGATCAATGCTTTCGCGTGTGGAGATGGCTCCATCAGAGTCTATAGCGGTCTTATGGATATCATGACTGATGACGAGCTCATGGCCATTATCGGACATGAGATCGGCCATGTGGTGCACCAGGATACGAAGAATGCCATGAAGAAGGCATATATGGCTGCAGCGGCTCGCGAGGCCATCGGTTCAGTGAGTGGTACGGTAGGTGCGCTTTCGCAGTCGCTTGTGGGAGACCTGGCTCAGGCATACGTCGGCTCGCAGTTCAGCCAGAAGCAGGAGTATGCCGCTGATGACTATGGTTTCCAGTTTGCGGTCAGCACTGGTCATAGTCCTTACAGCATGTACAATGCTCTCACGAAGCTCGTAAAGCTGTCGCAGGGCTCGCAGGCTTCGCTTGTCCAGAAGATGTTCTCTTCTCATCCGGACAGCGAGTCTCGCGCAGAGAAAATGCTTGTGAAGGCACAGACCTATAAGAAGTAATTTATGCAGATTCCAAATATCATCATTGCCGTAGATGGTTTTTCCTCTACAGGAAAGAGTTCTTTCGCTAAGCTTATCGCGAAGGAGTTCGGCATGCTTTATCTTGATTCTGGTGCACTCTACAGGGGTGTTACCTTGTTCGCTCAGGAGAATGGCATGATCAGCGCAGACGGTGTCATCGATCTCGATACGCTCCACGAGGCTCTTGAGGAGCTTGACCTGCGTTTCCATTACACTGAGCAAGGAAGCCAGACTTTCATCGGTACTCGTAACATCGAGAAGGAGATCCGTTCGATGGAGGTGTCGAACCAGGTGAGCCCTATTTCGGCGGTGGCTTTTGTGAGAAACTTCGTGGATGACAAACTCCACGAGATGAGTGCTGCGAAGAATGTCGTGATGGATGGCCGAGATATAGGCACCACGGTATTCCCAAATGCTGAGCTCAAGATTTTCATGACAGCTTCTGACCAGGTGCGTGCACAGCGTAGATACGACGAGATGGTGGCGAAGGGCGACTCTCCTGTGTTTGAGGATGTGTTGAAGAACATCAGGGAGAGGGATTATCTAGATTCACATCGAGAGACATCGCCGCTCACTCAGTCTCCAGACGCATTTGTACTCGATAATTCAGAGATGACCATGCAGGAGGAAATGGCGTGGATAAAGGGTCTGATACAGGGAGTTTTTGGTATTAAGGGCTAGTTTTTTATGTCCATCACCGTAGATATTGACAAGCGCTCAGGTTTTTGTGCGGGTGTCATTGCTGCCATCACCACGGCAGAGAAATATCTTGAAACCAGCAAGGAGAAGTGCCTGTTCTCCTTGGGTTCCATTGTTCATAACGAAGAAGAGCTTGCTAGGCTCGAGTCAAAGGGACTCATCACCATCGACAACGAAGACCTCGATGAGATGGTGTCTGCTGAAGGAAAGACTCTTCTCATAAGGGCTCATGGAGAGCCTCCGAAGACGTATAGCCGTGCGGAAAAGCTTGGATTCCAGGTGATTGACTGCACTTGTCCTGTAGTGCTCCAGCTGCAGAAGAGCATACGCGAAGCCTATGTACGACTCCATGACAATGGAGCTGAAGGCCAGATTCTCATCTACGGCAAGGAAGGTCATGCCGAGGTGCTCGGCCTTCTGGGCCAGGTGGAGGGTGATGCGTTGGTGTATGAAAATGAAGAGCAGCTGAACAGACTCATTGCCGAAGGAAAGATACGTCTCTCTGGTCCTATAGAGGTGTTCTCGCAGACCACCAAGAGCCCGAGTGAGTACACGAGGACGACCGAGGTGCTCGCCAGGGCGATGGCCACTGCGGCTGGCGATACTGTCGCGCACATGCTCACGCTCGGCGTTCTGCATGTCCACGACACCATCTGCGCGCAGGTGGCTACCCGCTTCAAGAACCTCTCTGACTTCGCCTTGGCTCACGATGTCATCATCTTCGTGTCAGGAAAGACCAGTTCTAATGGAAGGGTCCTCTGCGAGCTCTGCAAGTCGGTGAACATCCGCACCTATCATATAGGTTCCATTGAAGAACTAAAGCGCGAGTGGTTCGGTAAAGACGACAAAGTAGGTGTATGTGGAGCTACCAGTACGCCGAAGTGGCTCCTTGAGCAGGTGGCGCAGAAAATTGCCAACCTTTAGAAAATTTGGCAGTTAGCCTTACTTTTCATAAATTTGCAGACTGTTTAGGAAAAATTTTAATAATAGATACATTTAGATTTATGGCAACAACAGCTGATTTCAAGAATGGTCTTTACCTTAAGTTCAACGACAAGCCTTGCATGATCGTGTATTTCCAGCACGTTAAGCCAGGCAAGGGTCCAGCTTTCGTAAAGACTAAGCTTCGTAACCTTGAGAACGGTCGTATTCTTGAGAATACCTTCACCGCTGGTGCGAAGATCGAGACTATCGAAGTAGAGAGAAGACCTTACCAGTTCCTTTATGCTGAGGATGATGGATTCAACTTCATGCACGAGGAGACCTACGAGCAGATCAAGCTCCCTAAGGAGGTTGTAGAGAACTCAGACCTCATGAAGGAAGGCCAGCACGTAGAGATGATGTTCGTTACAGGTGCAGAGGAGAGATGCCTCACCTGCGAGCTCCCTACCTATGTTACTCTCCAGGTTACATATTCTGAGCCTGCAGTAAAGGGAAATACCGCTTCTACCTCAGCTCTCAAGGAGGTTACCCTCGAGACTGGTGCAAAGATCATGGTTCCTCTCTTCATCAACACTGATGACGTTATCACAGTAAACACCACCGACCGTTCATACGGCCAGAGAGTATAATCACTGTCTGAACATAATAAAAAAAGGTCTCGCTTCACAGCGGGACCTTTTCTTACTTATTAACCAAAACTAACCTTTGAATCTATCTATCATTCTTAGAAAATCAGAATGCGATTCTGAACTGTATATTTCAACTACTGTGCCAAACTACTGGATCCTCTCCACTATCAACTGCTGAATCTTGTACGACTGATCGCGGTAGCTGACGAATACTGTCGCCCTGAAGGTCTCGCCTCCAGCGTTGAGGTTTCCTATAGCGTACTTCATGTTCGCTCTTCCAGCCTTGTGGGTGATGGTGAACGAGCGAGGAGTGTAGTTCTCAAAAAAGGTCTTGAGGATCTGCTTCGCCTGGTTCTTCGAGGCTATGCTCGCCTTTGAGAGAATGGAAATCTCCAGATTATCTGCAAACCATGCAGACAGGCTTTCTGAGTCGCCATTTGATATGTATTTGCTGATGGGAACGAACATGTCGTATCCCTTCTCCTGGGCGCCGGCAGATAAACCTGCAATCATGAGAGCAGCGCATATGGTGATTTTCTGGATGAGTCGCATAACGAGGCGTTTACTTGCAAATATTGAGCCATCTGACTATATTTGTGATGATATGAAGATTACTTTATTAACTGTGGGAAAGACAGATGTCAAGTGGGTGCGTGAGGGCTTGGACCTCTACGCATCACGCCTGTCGCACTATATCCCATTCTCGGTGGTGGAGATTCCTGAGTTGAAGAATGTCTCTGCGCTCAGCGAAGCGCAGATCAAGGAAAAGGAGGGGGAACTTATCCTCAAGCAGTTAAAGCCTGCAGACGAAGTCGTCCTGCTTGACGAGCACGGCCGAGAGTTTCGCTCCATCGAGTTTGCGAAGCATATCGAGGAGCGAATGTCGAGGGCCGGGCGTGACTTGGTCTTCATCATTGGCGGAGCCTATGGATTTTCTGATGCGGTGTATGCAAAAGCCGCGTGGAAGATGTCACTTTCAAAAATGACCTTCTCGCACCAGATGGTGAGAACGATTTTTGCAGAGCAGCTCTATCGCGCCTTCACGATCATGAAGGGCGAACCTTATCATCACGAATAGACCATGAGCAAGAAGAGGCATACAGTCAAGGAATGGATAGCGGGTGCATTGGGCGTACTCGGCGTCCTGATCGTTCTGTATACATCCTTCTTCGCGAACATGTCTGGTGACACAGAGACGGCTGCGAAGCGAGTGGAGAGGCGTCTGAACGCAAGGATGGAGCTTCTCGATGGATTCGCCGAGCAGGCATTGGAGCAAGATGACTCCAAGTGGATGACCCTCAAGGGATTGCCTTCGGACATGGTCGTCTACCGCTACGTGAGGGATACCCTGCAGTCGTGGGCGAACAGATTTACATTGGCCAATGATGACATCACATCCAGGATGATGTTTGATGTGATCGGAAATCCACGGTCGCGGCTGTCTTCTCCTCTTGCGGAGATCACCGCTGAGCCTTCCTACATTAACCTTGGACAGCAGTGGTACCTTACTAAGCTGTACACGCGCGAGGACATGCAGGTGGTGGCCGGCCTCATGGTCATTGACCTGCAGGATGAGAGGCATCTGAATGGTGTGAACCCTATACTTCGACTTGACGACAAGTACTCCATCAGACCGATCGCATTCAGTGGTGGCACTCCGGTGGAGGTAGATGGAATCCCTCAGTTCAAGGTGCTTACCGATGTGCTTGAGTCATCCGTCGGTTCACATACCGAACTGGTATGGCTGGCGCTATTCCTCCTTATCGCATCGATGTACCTGGTGCTCCTCGACAAAAGATGTTTCTCTCGCTTCTTCGTATGCACGGGAGTGATGCTTCTAGCGATAGTGGCCATGTATGTCCGTGGAATGTTCACGCATGGGCGTGCCATTCTATTCTCTCCAGTGCTGTATGCCGACGGTCCATTCTTCTATTCGCTGGGAGCTGTGCTGCTTGTGAACTTGGCGCTGCAGGTGGTGATCGCTGGCTTGTTCGCGATACGTCACGATGTGTATAGACGCATACTGAATTCTACTCACAAGAAACTTGTTTCGGTTGTTTACTCTATGGCGTTGATCGCCACGGTAGTCGCGGTAGTCTTGTATACACATGATCTGTTTGAGAGCATAATCGAGAACTCAAATATCTGCTTGGAGGTCTACAAATTCAAGGACTTGAATTTGTTCACAGCCGTGGTATATGTGTCATTCACGGTGCTTCTCACGATGCTGACGCTTCTTATCCAGATGCTTAAGCCAGCGGTGAAAGTGCTCTTCGGTAAGTCCATCAACGCTTTCTCCATCACAGGCAGACTCATAGTCGCAGCCGCTCTGGGTGTGTATTTCACTGTTACTCCAGCGGTGCACGGCATGATCAAGGAGGACCTCACGGCGAGTATGTGGGCAGACCGCCTCTCCATCGACAGGGATATCTCACTGGAGCTTCAGCTTCGTAGAGCGGAAGCTCCTATAGCAGAGGATGTTATCATCGCCTCTCTCGCTTTCCTGAATAACTCGAACATCACTATCGTAAACCGCATCGCCGACAACTATTTGTCGAGAATGGTGCAGAGCTACGACATGTCTGTGTACCTTTTTGATGGCAATGACAATGATCCTGCGACATTGGCATTTCTGGAAGACCGTGCACACTCTGGAGTTCAGATAGACGATGGCTCTAGATTCCATTTCGTCTCCACAGGTACTGGATACACTAGATATTCTGGAGTATTCACATATTTCGATGCCAGGTATGGCGTAAGCTACATGGTTCTCACCATTGAACCAAGGGCAAATAAGGAGTCCAAAGGTTATTCAAGCATACTGAACCTCACTGCGCCAGGCCAGGTGGTTCTGCCTACGCGATACTCTTATGCGAAATACAATGATTCCAAGCTTGTTACCTATAGGGGAGAGTATGCTTATCCTACCGTGCTGAGTGAGGAGCTTCTGGGACAAACTGAAGACGCCAAGTCACATCGCCTGGTAAAGGATGGATATCTTCACAGGATAAACTGCATCTCTGATAGCGAGGTGGTAATCATATCGCACAAGACAGAGCTGTGGGTAAACTACATCGTATCTGCGTTCTTCATCGGTGTGGTGGTATTCCTTATCCTCACCATCAGCGTGCTCCCTCGTCGCCGTGCGAGTGCATTGGGAAGAAATTACTATAGGTCAAGAATCTCGTACGTACTTGTCGTTTCGCTTGTGGTTACGCTTGTCACCATGGCGTCGCTTTCCGTATACTTCGTATATCAGCGAAACAATGCGAATAGAGCGATGCAGATGTCTGAGCGTATAAATGCCATCCAGGCCATGCTGGAGCCAGAGTGCCGTCTAGCACACGACTTCCGAGACCTTGGCACACAGGAGTTCGCCGGCTTCATGGAAGGCGTGAGCGCCATGTCGAAGGCAGATATTACTCTTTATACGCCTGATGGCAAGGCGTTCAGCTCTACATTCCCAGAGGTGTTTGAAAGACTCCTTTTGAGTGACCGCATCGATCAGGACGCGTTCAAGGGCATTGTCTATGACCACGAAAGGTATCACATAAACCACGAGGAGAGCAGTGGAAGGAAGTACTACTCGCTGTATGCTCCTCTGTTCAATGCTGATGGAAACATGGTAGCGATCATCTGCTCGCCATTCACGGACGAGACCTACGATTTCGAGATGGATGCGTTCTCGCATACTGCCGCCATCATCACCATCTTCCTGATTCTTCTGCTCATGGCTAGATTTGCCGTTACTAAGATTGTGGACAGGCTCTTCAAGCCGCTGGGTGAGATGGGTAGAAAGATGAACACCACTGATGTGGAGGGACTTGAGTACATCTCCTACGATAGGGATGATGAGATCACCACCATCGTGAATGCGTATAACCGCATGGTTCACGATCTGTCCGAAAGTACTCGTCAGCTGGCCCAGGCGGAGCGCGACAAGGCGTGGAGCCTCATGGCGCGCCAGGTGGCACATGACATCAAGAACCCTCTGACGCCGATGATGCTCCAGATTCAGCGCGTGCAGCGCCTCAAGGCGCGCGGTGTGGCCGGCTGGGAAGACAAGTTCGACGAAATGGTGAAGCTTCTGCTTGACCACATCGAGATCCTTAGCGACACTGCGAACCAGTTCTCTACCTTGGCGAAGCTCAACGACGAGCCGATGACTCCTGTTGACCTCGACAGCATGCTCCAGGAGGAGATCTCCATGTTTGATGCGAAGGACAATGTGGCCTTTGAGTATCTAGGTCTTAGCGGCGCGAATGTCCTGGCTCCTCGTCCTCAGCTCACACGAGTCTTTGTAAATCTGCTTGTGAACGCAGTTCAGGCCATCGAGAACCAGCAGGCGGATTTTGAAGCAGAAGGCAAGGAGATTGTCCGTGGAAAGGTAAATGTAAGTCTGAGAAATTCTTCAGATTCAAGATATTACGATATTGTCTTCGAGGATAATGGCCCTGGCGTGAAGGAGGAGAATATCGGAAATCTCTTCACTCCGAACTTCACTACGAAGAGCAATGGTTCTGGACTTGGCCTTGCCATCTGCCGCAGTATTTTGGAAAAATGTGGTGGTGAGATAAGCTACTCGAAATCTTTTGGCCTGGGAGGCGCTTGCTTTACTATCAAATATCCAAAATCTTAAAAAAATGATTATCTTTGCGGCTGGTTTAAAGTAGAGATATGAAGATTTCAGAAGCCCGCTTTGTCAGCAGCAGCACACGAGTATCCCAGAAACCGGCTCAGAAGCTTCCTGAGTTCGCTTTCATCGGCCGCTCGAATGTGGGCAAGTCTTCTCTTATAAACATGCTCTGCGGTAACAGGAAGCTGGCCATGACGTCAGCCACTCCGGGAAAGACCAAGCTTGTCAATCATTTCATAATAAACAATCAGTGGTATCTCGTGGATCTGCCAGGATATGGCTACGCGAAGATGTCACAGAAAGGTCGTGATGAGCTCGCCGCCATCATCAGGGATTATGTGTTCAACTCTGAGGAGATGGTGATGCTCTTCGTGCTGGTGGACTGCCGTCATGACATAGGAAAGATTGATCTGGACTTCATCTCAGACCTCGGTGCGAATGGTGTGCCTTTCGGCATCATCTTCACGAAGGGAGACAAGGTGGGTCCAAATGTTCTTGCAGCCCAGATACAGAAGGATTGCGAGATACTGAGCGAGCAGTGGGAGGAACTACCTCCGATGTTTGCCACATCATCCCAGACAGGAAAGGGCCGTGATGAGGTCCTTGACTATATAGAAAACATTTTATCATCAATCAAATAATTCATCTTTTTAGGTATGAATAACGTACATGAAATGGCGATCTTCGCTTGTGGAGCATCTAGGGACTTTGCTTCCAAGGTTATCGACGAGATCAATGCCATTAAAGCCCCTGGCGCAGGAGAAGAGCGCCTTGGTGCACTTGAAGTTACAAAGTTCAGCGATGGCGAATTCCAGCCTGCTTTCATCGAGAGTGTGAGAGGAGATACCGTGTTCATCATCCAGTCTACCTTCCCTCCAGTAGACAACCTTATGGAGCTCCTGCTTGCCATTGACGCTGCAAAGAGAGCATCTGCAGACAAGGTGGTAGCCGTGATCCCTTATTTCGGATGGGCTCGTCAGGACAGAAAGGATCGTCCACGTGTCGCTATCGGAGCTAAGCTCGTAGCGAACCTTCTCAAGGCTGCTGGTGCAGATCGAGTTATGACCTGCGACCTCCATGCTGATCAGATCCAGGGTTTCTTCGATTTCCCAGTGGATCATATCTACGCTTCAAACGTCTTCATTCCTTACATCAAGTCACTGAATCTTGAGAACCTCACCATCGCAGCTCCTGATATGGGTGGTGCGAAGAGAGCAAATTCATACGCAAAGGCCCTCCAGTGCCCAGTGGTTATCTGCCACAAGTCACGTGCAAGAGCAAATGTCGTGGCTTCCATCACCGCCATTGGTACTGTTGAGGATCGCGACATCGTCATCATCGACGACATGATCGATACTGCAGGTACACTCTGCAAGGCGGCAGACGTGCTCATGGAGATGGGTGCGCGCAGCGTAAGAGCCTGTGCTACTCACGGAGTGCTTTCAGGTGCAGCTTATGAGAGAATCGCAGCATCTGCACTCAAGGAGGTTTACATCACAGATACCATCCCTGTAAGGGCTGCTGAAGGTGTCGATACTTCGAAGATCAAGGTTGTCAGCATGGCATCCCTCTTCGCAAGCGTCATCAACAAGGTTTACAACTACGAGCCTATCAGCCCTGATTTCATCTACTAGTCTATGACAGTATTTCTCTCAGCAGCCGTAGTCCTCATCATTGCCGTTTTCGGAATGTGTTTCAACATCATCTTCCGAAAGGATGGCAAGTTCCCCGAGTACGAGGTGAGCTCGAACAAGGAGATGCGCAAGCTGGGCATACGCTGCATGAGGGAGCAGGATGACGCCATTTTTGGCAGTGACCGTGATCGCAAGCACGATATCTGCACCGGGGACTTCGACGAGTCCTGCAAAGGGTGCAGCCTATATAAACAGAGTTAATTTTTTATGAGTTTAGTAGCAATAGTTGGACGCCCAAACGTGGGCAAATCCACTCTTTTCAACCGTCTGGTCGGAATGAGAAAAGCCATAGTAGATGATACTGCGGGCGTGACCAGAGACAGACATTACGGCAAGTGCGAGTGGTGCGGCGCAGAGTTTTCTGTCGTCGACACCGGCGGTTATACTTCCAATTCTGACGATGTCTTTGAGGCAGCCATCCGCCGTCAGGTGGAGATCGCCATCGAGGAGGCTGATGTAGTTCTCTTCATGGTGGAGGCTGGCACAGGTATTACAGACTATGATTCTGAGATCGCTGATGTGCTTCGCAGAAGCAAGAAACCAGTGGTCGTATGCGTAAATAAGGTGGACTCTGGAGAGAAGATGTTCGATGCCTACCAGTTCTATTCATTGGGACTGGGAGAAATCTACAGCATCTCTGCAGCAAATGGCGGTGGCACAGGTGACCTTCTCGACGAGGTGGTACGCGTGCTCCCAAAGGAGGAGGCGCCAGTCGATGAGACCCATGCCGACCTTCCTCACGTAGCCATTGTCGGAAAGCCAAATGTGGGCAAGTCTTCACTCACAAACGCCCTCCTGGGCGAGGAGAGAAACATCGTGACCCCAGTGGCTGGTACGACCAGAGACTCCATCGCGACCTATTACAATAAGTTCGGACACGAGCTCATGCTTGTGGACACCGCAGGTATCAGAAGGAAGACCAAGGTCCACGAGGATCTTGAGTTTTACTCTGTGATGCGCTCCATGAGGGCCATCGAGCACTCGGATGTCTGTGTGCTCATGATCGATGCCACCACAGGTATGGAGGCTCAGGACATGAACATCTTCAACCTCATCCAGAAAAATAGGAAAGGCTGCGTGATCGTGGTGAACAAGTGGGACCTCTTCATCAAGGACCAGAATACCATGAAGGAGTACACCGAAGCGCTTCGAGCACGTATAGCTCCGTTTGACGACGTGCCTATCATCTTCACTTCAGTAGTCAAGAAGCAGCGAGTGCTGGACGTGCTCGAGGCTGTAGCGCAGGTGAGCGCAAACTACTCTCAGAAGATATCCACGGCTCGCCTGAACGAAGCGCTGCTGCCTATCATCGAGGATTGTCCGCCTCCTGCATGGAAAGGAAAGTACATCAAGGTCAAGTACATTACGCAGCTTCCGACCAAGTTCCCAGCCTTCGCGTTCTTCTGTAATTTACCTCAGTACATCAAGGAACCGTATAGGCGATTCCTGGAGAATAAGCTCCGCGAAAACTTCGATCTGTGCGGTTGTCCTGTAACGATTTACTGTAGACAGAAATAATTATTATATCCCATCAGATAATGATGGGATTTTTCGTTATATTTGTAAGTAAGATGGACAAGGAGTTTATAGATCTTTACGCTTTGCAGGCGTTGATGAAGGAGGGGATAGAGAGTCTCTTCCCTGGAAGGGTGTGGGTGAAGGCTGAGATCAGCTCTGTAAATGTGAAGACAAATGGCCACTGCTATCTGGAGCTCTCGCAGAATGACGAGAGCGGCACGATAGCGAAGGCGAAAGCGGTCATTTGGCGTTCCAAGTACTATCAGATAAACTCCTTCCTTGTGGCTGCTACAGGAAGTTCCCTCAAGGTCGGCATGTCGCTTCTGGCGCGCGTGCAGGTGACCTACAGCGAACTCTATGGCCTTACACTTACCATAGACGAGGTGGATCCTCAGCTGACCATTGGCCAGCGCGAGCTGGAGAAGCGCCAGACCATAGAGAAGCTTACCAAGGAGGGGCTTATGACCCGTCAGCAGGGGCTTGAACTGCCACTTCTGCCTTACGCCCTCGCAGTGATATCAGCGCGCGATGCGGCCGGACTTGGCGACTTCAAGCATCATCTTCTGGACAATGAGTACGGCTTCGCTTTCCGCCTGGACCTCTACGAGGCCACGATGCAGGGCGCTGGTGCGCCGGCATCCATCGTGGCCGCCATCGAGTCCATACAGCAGTCGGAGGTGGCGTATGACGCTGTGCTTATCATGCGTGGCGGCGGCTCGGAACTCGACCTCGCCTGCTTCGATGACTATGAGATGGCGAAGGCTATAGCATTGTGCCCAGTGCCTGTATTCACAGCCATTGGCCACGACAAGGACTACCACGTGGCAGATATGGTGG
Organism: Bacteroidales bacterium; assembly: GCA_024398075.1. Classification (GTDB taxonomy): domain Bacteria; phylum Bacteroidota; class Bacteroidia; order Bacteroidales; family UBA932; genus Cryptobacteroides. Next base: position 22,235 of record JAKSJM010000022.1, read on the forward strand.
CACATGTGTATGTGAAGACGCCTACGGCTCTGGCAGACCTCTTCCTGGACTGCTTCATGTCGGAGGACGAGAGGCTCGCTTCGTTCAGCCAGCGTCTTAAGCTGGCGTTTGTGAACAAGGTGAACGCCATGTCCTCAAAGGTGGATTTGCTGGCATCGCGCATCGCTGGCGCCGACCCTCGCTGCATCCTCTCCAGGGGCTACGCTCTGGTGGCAGATGGCGAAGGCCGGGTGCGCAAGAGCGCAAGCGCCTTCTCGGAGGGTGACAAGCTCTCTGTGCTCTTTGCGGATGGTAGGCTTGACTGTATCATTGAGACGAAAAAATAGATATGGAAGCATTTGATTATAAAGAAGCTGTGGCTAGGCTTGAAAAGATAGCGGAGAAGGTTGAGGACCCGGCTACAGGCATTGAGGACATCGACAAATATGTGAAGGAGTCGAATGACCTCATCGAAAAGTGCCGTGCGTACCTAAGGACCGTGCGTGAAAAGATAGATACATCCTTCAAATAGTTCATAATATGGCAAGGAAGAAAATTTACCAGACGGACACATACCTCGCCCCATACAAGGAGGCGATCGAGGCCCGTCACGCGAACATTGAGGCGGCTTTCAAGGAGATGTCTCACGAAGGCTCGCTCTCCAGGGGCATCAATAACCATCTGTACTACGGCTTGCATCGTACGGCCGATGGTTGGGTTTTCCGTGAGTGGGCTCCTAATGCCACTAAAATCTACCTCATAGGCGACTTCAACATGTGGCGTCGTACTGAAGGGTTCGCTCTTCATCCTATAGGTGGTGGAAACTGGGAGATCACCCTTCCTAAGATGTTCCTGTCTCATGGCGACCTCTACAAGCTGTTCATAGAGTGGCCGGGAGGCGGTGGCGAGAGGCTTCCGGCATACACGCAGCGTGCCGTTCAGGATGACGAGACGAAGCAGTTCTGTGCCCAGGTGTGGGATCCGAAACCTTACGAGTGGAAGCATAGACGACCTGGAAAGCGCAAGAACCCTCTCATCTATGAGTGCCACATCGGTATGAGCAGCGAGGAGTATAAGGTGGCGTCGTTCAATGATTTCCGCCAGAATGTGCTGCCTCGTGTACATAAGCTTGGGTACAATGTGATCCAGATTATGGCACTCCAGGAGCATCCTTACTACGGCTCTTTCGGATATCAGGTGTCAAACTTTTTCGCCCTCTCCAGTCGCTTCGGTACTCCGGAGGAGTTCAAGCAGCTGGTGGACGAGGCGCACAAGTTCGGCATCGCTGTGGTGATGGACATTGTCCACTCACACAGCGTGGAGAACGAAGCCGAGGGACTCGGCCTCTTCGATGGACGCGAGGACGATATGTACTTCTACGACGGCTGGCAGGGACATCACCCGGCTTGGGGTTCACGCTGCTTCAACTATGGTAAGCCTGAGACTCGTGCGTTCCTTCTGTCTAACTGCAAGTTCTGGATGGAGGAGTACCATCTCGACGGCTTCCGCTTCGACGGTGTGACCAGCATGATCTACTGGGACCATGGCCTAGGCAAGGACTTCACTGGTTATGACTGCTACTTCGGAAATGGCGTGGACGAAAGCGCCATCACATACCTTGCTCTCGCAAATATCCTTGTGCATGAGCTGAATCCAAATGCCCTCACCATCGCTGAGGACGTGAGCGGCCTTGCAGGCCTTGCCGCGCCTATCGCGCTCGGTGGAGTGGGCTTCGATTTCCGTATGTCAATGGGTGTGGCAGACCATTGGATCAAGTGGACGAAGGAACTTACCGACGACCAGTGGAGCATGGGGGAGATTTGGTACGAGCTCACAAACAAGAGGGAGGATGAGAAGACGATCTCGTATGTGGAGTGTCATGATCAGGCGCTCGTGGGCGACAAGACCCTCATCTTCCGCCTCGTCGACAGTGAGATGTACTTCTCCATGAACAAGGGCTCGCAGAGTCTTATTGTTGACAGGGGAATTGCCCTTCACAAGATGATTCGTCTCGCTACTTTGGGCACTGCTGGCGATGGCTACCTGAATTTCATGGGCAATGAGTTCGGCCATCCGGAGTGGATCGATTTCCCTCGTCAGGGCAATGACTGGTCGTACGCGCATGCTCGCAGGCAGTGGTCGCTCGCGGACAATGGTTTCCTCAGATATGGCTGTCTTCAGGATTTTGATGAGGCCATGATACAGTTCATCCGCAAGAATGGACTGCTCAGCGAGAAACCTTCGCTGCTTGTCGCTGATGAGATAAAGAAAGTGTTGATTTTCAGCAGAAAAAATGTTATTTTTGCGCTGAATTTCCACCCTACAGAATCATTCGTGGATTATGAGTTCGCCGCGCCTGCTGGACGCTATGTGGTGGCCCTCGATTCCGACGAGAAGCAGTTCGACGGATTCTCACGAGTGAAGGCGGGTGAAGAACATTTTACTGCGCATAAGAAATGCGGGAATGGGCCTGAGTATCTAGAAGACACTCTGTCCCTTTATTTGCCTTCCCGCTGTGCTGTAGTGCTTGAAATGAAATAATTATTACAGAATATGGCATATTTGAAATTTAACAAGTCTGAGCTTGTGAACCTGTCTTATTCGCTCAAGAGAGAGATTCTCTGCGCGAACAAGATCGGTGCTTATGTAAACACAAGTATCGTGACCTGTAACACCAGACGTTATCATGGCCTGCTGGCTGTGACACTCGATCGTTTCGGTGGTGACAAGTACCTGCTTTTGTCATCTCTCGATGAGAGCCTCATCGTGAATGGCAAGCAGTTCAACCTTGGCATCCATAACTATGGTGGAGTGTATGAGCCACGTGGACACAAGTATGTGGTGGACTATCAGGCAGACCCTGTACACAAGATTACTTACAAGGTCGGCAGTATCGTCTTCACCAAGAGCATTATTCTTGTACCTGATGCTGACCAGGTCCTCATCAAGTACGATCTCGTAGAGGCTCCTGCAAAGGCTACCCTTCAGCTGAAGCCTTTCCTCGCATTCAGAAACATTCACGCTCTTACTCATCAGAATCCTGAAGCAAACACATCCGCTACAGACATACAGAACGGTGTGTCATTCAGAATGTACGAGCAGTTCCCTGATCTCGCGCTCCAGCTTAGCACCAAGTCATCCACTTTCAAGTCAAACCCTTACTGGTACAACGGCATCACTTACTCTGACGAGTATCGCCGTGGCTTCGACTGTGTGGAGGACCTCTTCGTGCCAGGATACTTCGAGGTAGATATGAAGCCAGGCGAGAGCATCGTATTCTCTGCATCCAAGGGAGTGAAGAACGCTACCACCATCAAGCGCAAGTTCAATGACCTTGAGGCCAAGTCACCTGAAATCTCCAGTGACCTTGACCAGCTCATCCGCTGTGCAGACACTCTTGTGAGCGAGCATAATAACAGGATGAAGATCAATGCTGGCTTCTCATGGATGTTCACCGGTCTTCTCCGCGAGACACTCATCGCCCTTCCTGGACTTACCCTGTACGCAGGCAAGCCAGAGCAGTTCGAGGAGATACTTGACAACCTCATCGAGGACAACCAGGAGCGCTTCTACAAGAGAACCACTCAGGTGGAGTCTCCTATCTATATCGCGTCCATCCTTCAGAAGTACATTGATTTCGGCGCAGATCCAAAGCATGTTTGGAAGAAGTACGGCGAGGTCGTGAAGGGTGTGATAGAGAGCTATTCTCCTGGCGTCAGAAAGGAAGTGTCCATGCAGCCTAATGGTCTTCTCTGGGCTCAGATGTATCGCACCGCCACATCTTGGATGAATGCATACATAAACGGCGAACCTGTCACGGAACGTGCTGGATACCAGGTGGAGACAAATGCTTTCTGGTATAACACCCTCTGCTTCGCCATCGAGATGGAGTCTAAGTATGGAAAGAAGAACAGTCCATTCTGCGCTAAGTGGTCGCCTATCCGTGACCTCGTGAAGCAGAACTATCAGCCTACCTTCTGGAATGAGAGGATGAAGTGCCTCGCTGACTATGTGGATGGCAACGGCCAGCACGTAGACATCAGACCTAATCAGATGGTGGCTGTCAGCCAGAAATATTGCCCAGTAGATGAGGATGTGATGGTAGCAGTGCTCGCTATCTGCGACCGTGACCTTGTGACTCGCCGTGGTATTCGTACACTCTCTCCAAGAGATGTTCGTTACAAGGGGCAGTATGCAGGTTCACAGCACGAGCGCGATCTCGCATATCATCAGGGTAGCACCAGACCATTCCTTCTGAGCAGCTATGCTGACCTCTGTTTCCGTGTGAAGGGCCCTTCTTTCCAGAACAAGGTGAAGTGGCTTACTGAGGGTTTCTTCGCAGACCTCGCAGACCACGGTGTGGGCGCATTCTCTGAGCTTTACGACGCAGATCCACCTCATGAGCCACATGGAGCCATCTCTTCAGCACTCAGCACTGCGGCTCTTCTCGAGGTATACTATCTTATGAACAAATACAAGGAGGACTAGGGATATGAGAGTTTTGATGTTCGGATGGGAATTCCCTCCACATATCGCAGGTGGTCTTGGAACTGCTTGTGAGGGAATTGTAAAGGGATTGGCATATAATGGAGTGGAGACACTCTTCGTCATGCCTTCGGCTTCTGGTGATGAGGATCAGTCTGCTACCACTATCATCAACGCAAGCGATGTGGCTGTAGACACCATCAGCGAGAGCACCGAGGATTACCTCGAGAAGGTCAAGTTCATTCACGTGGGATCAAATATGATCCCTTACGTAGGTGTAGATGATTTCCAGAACGTAGTGGAGGAGGAGCGTCGCCGTCAGGTGAAGGACTTCAGCATCCAGTACGGCCAGAAATATAAGTTCTCAGGCAAGTATGGCACGAACCTCATGGAAGAGGTGGCGCGCTACGCGCTTGTGGGCGGTACCATTGCCATGCAGCATAAGGATGAGTTTGACGTCATCCACGCACATGACTGGCTCACCTATCTTGCAGGTATCGCAGCCAAGCAGCTTACCGGCAAGCCATTGGTAGTACAGGTTCATGCTACATCATACGACCGTGGCGATGAAAAGCACATTGACACCCGTGTTCTCGATATCGAGACCAAGGGCATGCTCGCTGCGGATCGCGTGGTTACAGTGAGTGACCTTACCAGAAACATTGTCATAAACAAATATGGAATCGACCCTGCCAAGGTAGTTACAGTGCACAATGCTGTCGACTTCAGTGGCAAGCAGAATATCACGGTCGAGAGGGGAGTCCAGGACAAGGTGGTCACCTTCCTTGGCCGTATCACCTTCCAGAAGGGTCCGGAGTACTTCATCGAGGCAGCTGCGAAGGTCCTCAAGCGTACAAAGAATGTACGCTTCGTCATGGCCGGAAGTGGTGATATGATGAATCGCTGCATCCGCATGGTCGCTCGTATGGGCATCTCGGATAAGTTCCACTTTACAGGCTTCCTTCGTGGAATGGACGTGCAGAAGATGTTCGCCCTTTCAGATGTATACGTGATGCCTTCAGTGTCAGAGCCATTCGGAATCTCGCCTCTCGAGGCGATGAGGACAAATGTACCTTCAGTCATCTCGAAGCAGTCGGGTGCCGCTGAGGTGCTCAAGTACGCATTCAAGGTGGACTTCTGGGATGTCGACGCCATGGCGGATGACATCTACGCACTCCTCCAGTACCCTGCACTTGCCAAGTTCTCGGCTTGCGAGGGACTTGATGAGGTGAATGCTCTCAAGTGGAACGGGGCGACAGCGAAGCTCAAGAAAGTTTATGAATCAGTAGTAAAATAAAAGAAACAATATATTATGAAGAAAAATATTTGTCTGTACTTCCATGTACATCAGCCAACAAGGCTTAGACTTTACAGATTCTTCGATATCGGCAAGGACTCTCACTATTACGATGACTTTGCGAACAGGACTATCCTTCATCGTATTGCTCAGAAGTGCTATCTTCCTATGAATGAGCTCCTTCTCGATGCTATCAAGGCTACTAAGGGCGCTTTCAAGGTGTCATTCTCGATCACGGGTTCTGCCATTGAGCAGTTCGATCGTTATGCACCAGAAGTGCTTGATTCATTCAAGCAGCTCGCTGACACAGGATGTGTGGAGTTTGTGTGTGAGACATACAATCACTCACTCGCTTCTCTCGCATCTCCTGCAGAGTTCCGTCATCAGGTACTCAAGCAGAAGGAGACTCTCCAGAAGTATTTCGGAGTGGAGCCTAAGGCTTTCAGAAACACTGAGCTCATTTACTCTGATGCCATAGGAAAGGAGGTTTATGATCTCGGCTTCAAGACTATCCTTACAGAGGGCGCAAAGCACATCCTTGGATGGAAGAGTCCTGACTATGTATACTCAAATCCTCTTCAGCCTAAGCTCAAGCTTCTCCTTAGAAACTATGTGCTGAGTGATGATATCGCTTTCCGTTTTGCTGACCACGGCTTTGATGCAGATACATTTGTGGGCTGGCTCAAGCAGACTGAGGGAGATGTGATCAACCTCTTCATGGATTATGAGACTTTCGGTGAGCATCAGAGCGTAAATACAGGTATCTTCGACTTCATGAAGGCACTTCCTGCAAAGGTTGTTGCTGACAAGGAGCTTGCTTTTGCCACTCCTTCAGATGTGGCTCGCAAGTGCAAGTCAGTAGGCGAGCTCCCAGTTCCAGAGCCAATCTCATGGGCAGACGAGGAGCGTGATACCTCTGCATGGCTTGGAAATGAGCTTCAGCAGGATGCATTCAACAAGATCTATGCTCTCACCGAGCAGCTCTCTATCCTTGACCAGCCAAACCTCTGGAATGACTTCGGTCACCTTCAGGAGAGTGATCACCTCTACTACATGTGCACAAAGTTCTTCTCTGACGGAGAGATCCACAAGAGATTCAATCCATATGATACTCCATACGAGGCGTTCATCAACTTCATGAATGTACTCAGTGACTTCGCTATCCGTGTGGAGAACGCATTGTCAGAGAAGTAATGGGAGATATCAAGCCAGAACTTTTGCGCCCGGACTATCTCTTTGAGGTAAGCTGGGAGGTGTGCAACAAGATGGGTGGCATCTACACTGTAGTGGCTACCAAGGCACTTTTCCTCCAGTCTCAGCTCAGAAGACGCCACATCCTGATAGGACCGGACGTATGGATGCATACGGCGGCAAATCCAGATTTTATCGAGGATCCTACCCTTTATAAGGCATGGAGGCAGAAGGCGGCCAGCGAGGGACTCAGAGTCCGTATAGGACGCTGGAATATTCCAGGTAAGCCCACAGCTATCCTCGTGGATTTCAAGCAGTTCATATCTGTGCAGGACGATATTCTTGCGCGGCTGTGGAACCGTTTCGGAGTGGATTCACTCACTGGAAACTGGGACTACAAGGAGTCTGCTCTCTTCGGATATGTCGCAGGAAAGGTAATTGAGAGTTTCAGGAACTTTAACCTTGAGCCTAACGAGAAGGTAGTGGCTCAGTTCCATGAGTGGCAGTGTGGAGCAGGTCTTCTCTATATAAAGGAGAAGGAACTGCCTATCGCTACCGTGTTCACTACACACGCGACCATGATGGGGCGCTGCATCTGTGGCCATGGCATGCCACTGTATGATGCGCTCAAGAACTACGATGCGAATAGACTTGCTCAGGAATTTGGCGTGGTGGCTATCAATTCCCTTGAGACCAAGTCGGCACTGAATGCAGATGTTCTCACCACCGTGAGTGACATCACGGCACGTGAGTGCGAGCAGTTCTATGGAAGGCCAGTGGATGTCGTTACCCCCAATGGTTTCGAGGACAGCTTTACACCATCAACTACTGCTGAATGGGAGGCGAAGAAGGGTACCGCGAGGAAGAAGCTTATGACAGTGGCGTCAGCCATGTCAGGCAAGCAGCTTCCGAAGGATGCATTCCTTCTCGGTATCGGTGGTCGTTACGAGTATCATAACAAGGGTATCGATGTGCTTATCGATGCTCTTGCTGAGCTGAAGAATTCAGGCTATGACGGCCCGGAAGTTCATGCCTTCATCATGATCCCTGGTGGTCACAATGGCCCAGACAAGAATCTCCTTGCGCGCCTGTCAAATGCAGGCGCTGGAAATTATACCACCCAGTGCTCGCATTATCTGATGAATCCAGAGTGGGATACCATCTCACGCAGGTTCGCGGAGGTGGGTCTCTACAATCAGCCTGATGACAAGGTCAAGATTTACTTTGTGCCTTCTTACCTGAATGGCAATGATGGCATTTTCAACATGTCGTACTACGACTTGCTGATAGGCCTTGACCTTACTGCTTTCCCTTCATACTATGAGCCTTGGGGCTATACTCCTCTTGAGAGCCTTGCGTTCTCGGTACCTACCCTTACCACATCTGTGGCCGGTTTCGGTCAGTGGGTCAAGGACTACTACGAGGCAGAGCACCCTGGTATCACAGTAGTGGAAAGGGATGACAAGAATTATGACGAGGTAGTGTCAGCAGTGGCAGCTCGCGTGCGCGAGGTGGCCATGCTGGATGCCGAAGGCAGATCGGAATACACACGCTCGGCCAAGGACATTTCTACCATCGCTTTGTGGAAAAACCAGATTAAGTATTATAATGAGGCCTATTCGAAGGCCCTTGAAAAAGTAGTGTATCGCCTGGAGAATCTCCCGGCCCTTAAAGAACGAAAGACAATGTATAATCCTATTCAAGTAGACGCCCCTAGCTGGAAGAGCGTCATGGTGACTCGTCACCTCCCAGAGGCACTTTCTGGCCTCGAGACTCTTTGTAAGAACCTTTGGTGGTGCTGGAATGATTCAGCAAAGGCTCTTTTCAAGAGCATCGACCCTCAGATTTGGAGTTCATCAGGACACAATCCAATGGTGATTCTCGATACTGTAAGCATTAAGAAGTTCAAGGAACTCGCCAAGGACAAGGATTTCCTTGCCCGCCTCGACGAGGTCATGAAGGAGTTCAACGCATATATGGCAGAGAAGGCCAATAGAACTGAGCCAAATGTCGCATACTTCTGTATGGAGTATGGCCTTGACACCTCACTTAAGATCTATTCAGGCGGTCTCGGTATCCTCGCAGGTGATTATCTCAAGGAGACTTCAGACATGAACGTGAACCTCACCGCTATCGGTTTCCTCTACAGATATGGTTATTTCAATCAGCAGATTACAGCTTTTGGTGACCAGGTGGCTGACTACCAGCCAGTAGATTTCCTCAAGACCCCAGCTCAGCCAGTAATGGAGGAGAATGGTGAGTGGGCTACCATCAGCGTGCCATTCCCTGGACGTACCGTGACTGCACGTATCTGGAAGGTGGCTGTTGGCCGTACAGACCTCTATCTGCTCGATACTGACTTCGAGGCTAATCTTCCTGAGGATCGCGTGATTACCCATCAGCTCTATGGTGGTGACTGGGAGAACAGACTCAAGCAGGAGATCCTTCTCGGTATCGGTGGTATCCGTGCCGTACGTAAGCTCGGTCTCACCCCTAAGATTTATCACTGCAACGAGGGACATGCCGCATTCACCGGTCTTGAGAGACTCCGTGAGTATGTAGAGCATGATAACCTTGACTTCAGCGAGGCTCTTGAGGTCGTAAGAGCTTCTTCACTCTTCACTACCCATACTCCTGTACCTGCGGGTCACGATGCTTTCGATGAGGGTATGCTTCGCCAGTACATTGGCCATTATCCAGAGCGTCTCAAGGTGGATTGGGAGACCATGATGGCACTCGGTAAGGATCATCCTACCGACGTGAACGAGAAGTTCTCAATGAGTATTCTCGCCGCAAACTGCGCTCAGAATGTAAATGGTGTGTCAATGCTTCACGGTCTCGTAAGCCAGGAGATCTTCGCTCACATGTATCCAGGTTACCTTCCAGAGGAGAACCATGTAAGCTATGTGACAAATGGTGTTCACTATCCTACATGGTGCGCTAAGGAGTGGAAGGCTCTCCATGCCAAGGTATTCGGCCCAGAGTTCCAGACACATCACTACGACAAGAAGTGCTTCGAGGGTGTATACAATATCTCTGATGAGGAGGTATTCAATGTACGCAAGGTCCTCAAGGATGACCTTATCCTGAACATCAAGAAGAGAATTGCTGATACTTCACTCGGAAACCACTATTCTCCACGCCAGATCGTGAAGATCAAGGAGGCTTTCCGTTCAGATGTGCTCACCATCGGTTTCGCTCGTCGTTTCGCTACCTATAAGAGAGCTACACTTCTCTTCAGCGACCTTGACAGACTTGATGCTATCGTCAACAACCCTCAGCATCCAGTTCAGTTCGTATTCGCCGGTAAGGCTCACCCTGCAGACAAGGCAGGTCAGGACCTCATCAAGCAGATCATCGAGATCTCAAAGCAGGAGCGCTTCCTCGGAAAGATTGTCTTTGTTCCTGGATACGACATCACCCTCGCGAAGAGACTCGTTCAGGGTGTGGATGTATGGCTTAACAACCCTACACGTCCTCAGGAGGCATCAGGTACCTCAGGAGAGAAGGCTTCAATGAATGGTGTAATGCATTTCTCAGTCCTCGATGGCTGGTGGGTTGAGGGTTATAAGGAAGGCGCAGGCTGGGCACTCCCACTCGAGCGCACTTATGACGACCAGCACTACCAGAACGAGCTCGATGCAGCCACCATCTACGCGATCATCGAGAACGAGATCGCTCCAGCATTCTATGCGATCGACCCTGCTACAGGACGTTCATCAAAGTGGATTGGCTACATCAAGAATACCATCGCTCAGGTAGCATGCAACTTCACTACAAACCGCATGCTCACCGACTACTGCGACCAGTACTACGTACCTCAGAATGAGCGTACCGCTGCTATGGAGGCCAATGATTTCGCGCTCGCTCGTGAGATTTCTGCATGGAAGAAGAGAGTACGCCGCCAGTGGCAGAATGTAGAGGTGGTTTCATATACCCAGCCAGATTCTTCATACAGCCTCTCAGAGGAGAACAAGCTCAAGAGCGAGGTTGTCCTTAACATTGGCGAACTTCAGCCACAGGATCTCGGCGTGGAGATGCTCTTCACCGCTGCAGACAACAAGGGACAGTTCCACATCAAGGAGAAGGTGGAGTTTACACTCGCTGACTACTCAGACGGTGTGGCTCGCTTCACCGCAGATGTCCTCCCTGAGCGTACAGGTATGTATCAGGTGGCTACCCGTGTATATCCTAAGAACGAGAATCTTCCTCATCGCCAGGACTTCGCTCTCGTTAAATGGCTGTAATAGCTACAGGCTTTTTCGACGGAGTTCATGCTGGACACCGTTTAGTGATCGATACTCTCATCTCCGAAGCCAAGAGGCTCGGAGAGGAGAGTATGGTCATTACATTCTGGCCCCATCCTCGCACAGTGTTGCAGAATGGTGCCCGTGAGTTGCGTCTGCTCACCTCACTTGGAGAAAAGAAGGCGCTTCTTCACTCTATGGGAGTCGATAGGGTGGAGGTTCTTGATTTTACCAAGGAATTCAGCCATTTGACGGCTGAGCAGTACCTTCGCGACATAGTGAAGGCTAGACTCGGAGGCTCGACCATTGTCCTGGGCTATGACAATAGAATGGGCTCGGACGGCCTCACGCGAGACGCCATAATCCCCCTGGCGGAATCGCTGGGTCTGCGTGTCATCGGCACGCCGGCCATCCTCTCAAGCGACCAGTCGTTCACAGTCAGCTCCACCAAGGTTCGCGAGGCCCTGCAGGAGGGACGTGTGGATGATGCTGGCCGTATGCTGGGCTACCGCTATGTCCTCCATGGTGTGGTCGTGGCGGGAAACCAGTTGGGAAGGACACTTGGCTATCCTACGGCCAATATGAAGCTTTATGAACCCCTGAAGCTCATTCCAAAGAATGGAGTGTATCTTGTGGAGGTGGAAACGATTGGAAATCACTACTATGGCATGTGCAACATAGGCGTGCGTCCGACTGTTTCCGCGTCATTGGAGAGGACTCTTGAGACTCATATATTTGATTTTGATGAGTTGATATATGGCCTTGACATCAGGATTTCCTTTGTGAAGAGAATCAGGGACGAGAAGCGTTTCTCTTCGCTTGACGAGCTAAAGGCTCAGCTGGCAGATGATGAACGCATTTCTAGGCAAAATTTGACGAGATAAAGGATATCAATTCTGAAAATTTCGTATATTTGCAATGACGTTTAAGGGTTCCACCTCCAGGTGGGGCTCATCGTTTTTTTACTATACCACATTGAATTCAAAAGTTTATTAATATGCCAGAGTATCATTACATGACCGCTGAAGGTCTAGAGAAGCTGAAGAAGGAACTTTCTGAAGCGCTCGCTCAGCGCCCTGTAATCGCGCAGGCCCTTGCTGAGGCGCGCGAGAAGGGTGACCTCTCAGAGAATGCGGAGTACGACGCTGCGCGCGACGCACAGGGCCTTCTTGAAGCAAGAATCGTAAATCTGAAGAATCTCGTTGCAAACGCTAAGGTGATCAACGAGAACGCTATCAATACAGACTCAGTCCAGATGCTTACCACTGTCAAGGTTGAGAATATCAGCCTCAAGAGAGAGATGGTTTTCACCATCGTTGGCGAGACTGAGGCTGATTTCGCACATGGAAAGCTCGCAGCCACCACTCCTATCGCAAAGGCTCTCATCGGCCACAAGGTAGGTGAAATCGTGGAGGCGCAGGTTCCTTCTGGTGTGATGAAGTTCAAGATCCTTGACATTTCCATCTAGTTTATGGCTACTATTTTCACACGCATCGCCGCTGGTGAGATTCCTTCGTACAAATGTGCGGAGAGTGAGGATTTCTACGCATTTCTCGATATCAGCCCACTTGCTCCTGGCCACACACTTGTGATTCCTAAGCACGTGGAGGACGACTATATCTTTAACCTTGATGAGAAGACCTACGAAGGCCTCTGGGCTTTCGCAAGAAAGGTCGCACAGGCTATAAAGGTGGCTGTGCCATGCAAGAGGGTCGGAGTGGCAGTTCTAGGAATGGAAGTGCCTCACACTCACATACATCTTGTGCCTCTTCAGACTGAAGGAGATATGGACTTCCGCAAGCAGAAGCCTGAGGTTTCAGACGAGCAGAAGGCGCAGATCGCCGCTGACATTTTAAGTGCATTCAATAATCTTTAGTACGATGAAATACATCAAAATGGCCACAGTGCTCGCAGGTACCCTTCTTGCGGCAGCCTGTGCAAACGACAATGCTCGCGTGTCTGGAAACATCAGCGCTCCAGAAGGTGCACAGATCGCCCTCGTGGCAAATGGAAGTGCGCTTGATACTCTCAAGCTCGGTGCTTCCGGAAGCTTCTCTGGCACCGTCAAGGTGGCTCAGGGTGATCCACAGTTTGTGGATGTCATGTATAATGGAAAGAAGATCGCAGCTCTTCTTCTTCAGGCTGGTGACAAGGTCAGCGTCAAGGCTGATACCCTCGGAAACTGGACTGTAGAAGGTTCTGAAGAGTGCGTCAAGCTTGCCAAGGTGGAGAAGGACTATGCTCAGTTCCTTAAGGACGTGGTAGCCATCTCTTCACAGGCAGTGGATGAAGCATCACAGAAAAAGGCTTCTCAGGAGCTCTCTGCTAAGTATGTGCAGTACTATAGAAGCTGTGTGAAGTATGTTCTCGAAAACACACATTCACTCACTTCTGTTCCTGTGCTTTTCCAGCAGGTGTCTGAGGATTTTCCTGTGTTCAGCCAGCAGACAGATGCTATCCATTTCAGAAATCTCTGTGATAGCCTGAAGACTGTATATCCAGCTTCACGTTATGTGGCAGCTCTCGAGAAAGAGGCTGTAAAACGTGAGAATGTGCTCGGATGGCAGACGAAGCTTCAGTCAGCTGAGGCTCTCGGTTTTCTTGATATCGTTCTTCCAGACGTGAACGGAAAGAAGGTCGCACTTTCATCAGTGGATTCAAAGGCTATCCTTATCCATTTCTGGTCTGCGACAGACGCATCTCACAAGATGCTGAATGTAGAGGGCCTCAAGCCTCTCTATGAGAAGTATCATTCACGTGGACTTGAGATCTACTCGGTATGTGTAGACATCGACAAGGCTAACTGGGCGCTTGCAGTCAAGAACCAGAATCTTCCTTGGATCAATGTTTGCGATGGTCTAGGCGCTGATTCACCAGTGCTCCGCACCTATAACATCACAAACATCCCTACCACCCTGCTTATCGTGGATGGTGCGGTCTGCAGTGATCCTCTCTCTACTGAGGAGGCTCTGAGAAGGAAGCTTGACAGTGTCCTTTAGAATAGCTTTTTCGCGCTCACTGTAGCGACGAATTGCTTTAGATAGAACGGTTCGAAGTACGCGATGTCTTCGAATCGTTTTTCTTTGTATAGTCCAATGGTAGGGCGGAGCATTCCGGTGGCCTTTGGATAACACTGGACGAAATGAGCATTCGGATGCTTGATCACACTCTCGCATTTTCCGGCTCCGTCGCCGATGAAAAGTACAGGCCCTTCTTCGAGTACTGATGCGAAACTTTCCTCTGTGATGATCTGCGGCTCAGTCTCTGTGACTTGAGCGCCATCAGGAGTGAATACAGCTGCATATACTTCCATGCGGCGAGCATCAATCATAGGGATGACGTGCTTGCAGCCCTCAGGAAGAAGGTTCTCGTCTGAGGCCTGAGCGACGAGGGTGTCGAGGGTGCCGACTGCGAGGAGCGGCTTGTGCGCGCCGAAGCAGAGGCCCTTGGCCGTCGACACTCCTACGCGAAGGCCGGTGTATGAGCCTGGACCCTTGCTGACGCATATCGCGTCGCAATCTGCTACTGTAAGTCCCTTCTCGTCAAGCATTTCCTTGACAAAAACAGCGGTAAGGGAAGCGTGTGCGCGAGCGGTGTCGCTCTCTCTATGCGAAACGATGACTCCATCCTCTATGAGCGCGGTGCTGCAGAGAGCTGTGGATGTCTCGATGAGTATGATTCTTTCCATGTACTATGCGTTGAAAATGGCTCTGAGGTATGGGAATACCACGTGCGACATGTCCCTTATGGCGCAGTAGAGCACTGAGTTCTCCAGTGTCTCCTTGCTGATGAGGAAGTGGTCGGCGTCGATGCCTTCGAGCAATATGATGACCAGGCCAATGAGCAATGCTGCCTTGAAGATGGAGAATGCGAATCCAAGGACCTTGTCCACCCATCCGAGCATTGTGATCTTCAGGATCTTCAGTATGAGTTTTCCAAGGATATACAGCGCAAGTATCACCACGATGAGGATGACGCCAAATGCTATCACATTTGCCTGCTTTTCAGTGAGCATTACGAAAACAGGCTGAAGCCAAGCGCTTACGAGCTGGCTGAAATGATAGGCCAGATAGGTGCCGAGAAAGATGGAGAGAAGTGCTACTCCTTGCTCCACGAATCCCTTTTTTAAACCTCTGAGAATCGCAGGGATAAAACATACAAGGAGAATGATGTCCAGGGTGCTCATATCTTTTGAAAAAATGCTGAAAATTGACTATATTTGCGGATTCAGAAACGTAGTTTCTATAACCAGACAAAAATAGTTAAAAAATATGACATTCAAAGAGTACAAAGGTCTTGATTTGGTTTCCACAGGACGTGAAGTCCTCGACAGGTGGAAGAAACTCTCCGCTTTCGAGAAGTCTCTCGAGCTCCGCGAGGGTGCCCCAGAATTCATTTTCTTCGAGGGCCCACCTTCAGCGAACGGTATGCCTGGCATCCATCATGTGATGGCCCGTTCGATCAAGGATTCCATCTGCCGTTACAAGACTCAGACAGGATATAAGGTTCGCCGTCGCGCTGGCTGGGATACCCATGGCCTTCCAGTGGAGCTTGGTGTAGAGAAGAAGCTTGGCATCACGAAGGAGGACATTGGCACAAAGATCAGTGTCGCTGAGTATAATGCGACCTGCCGCCAGGAGGTGATGAAGTACACCGCCGAGTGGAGAAACCTCACCGAGCGCATTGGTTACTGGGTGGACATGGATGACCCATACATCACCTACGATAACCGCTACATCGAGACTCTTTGGTATCTTCTTAAAGACATTTACGGAAAGGGATATCTCTATAAGGGAAAATCCATCCAGCCATATTCACCTGCTGCTGGTACAGGTCTCAGCTCACACGAGCTGAACCAGCCTGGCTGCTACCGTGACGTCAAGGATACCACTTGCTGTGCCCAGTTCAAGGTTGTGGGTGAGGAGGACCTCTATTTCCTCGCTTGGACCACCACCCCATGGACATTGCCATCAAACACAGCGCTCTGCGTAGGACCAAACATTGACTATGTGAAGGTGCGCAGCACAAACCCATACACTGGTGAGCCTGCTACATACATTCTCGCACAGGCGCTCGTGAACAGCTGGTTTGGTGCGAAGATCCCATTCGAGGTCCTTCCTGGCAGTGTCAAGGGTACAGAGCTCGCAGGCATGAAGTATGAGCAGCTCATTCCTTGGTTCCGTCCAGACGAGGGCGCCTTCAAGGTGATCCTCGGCGACTATGTCACCACGGAGGATGGTACAGGTATCGTACACATTGCACCTACTTTCGGTGCTGACGATGCTAAGGTAGCGAAGGCTGCCGGCGTGCCAGGAATGTATGTTACAGACAAGGATGGCGCTCCTCAGGCTCAGGTGGACCCTCAGGGCCGTTTCTACCGCATCGAGGACCTCGACCCAGCGTATGTCGCTGACAGGGTCGACACCGCGCTCTATGCTGAGTGGGCTGGCCGTTACGTCAAGAATGCATACGACAGCACCCTCACCGCTGATGCTCCTACCCTCGACATCGACATCTGCATGATGCTGAAGCAGGCAAACAAGGCATTCAGAATCGAGAAGCACACACATACTTACCCTCACTGCTGGCGTACAGACAAGCCAGTGCTCTATTACCCACTTAACTCGTGGTTCATCAAGGCCACTGCAGTGCGTGAGAAGATGATGGAGCTGAATGAGGGCATCACCTGGAAGCCAGAAGCTACAGGTACAGGCCGTTTCGGAAAGTGGCTTGAGAACATCCAGGACTGGAACCTTAGCCGTAGCCGCTACTGGGGCACTCCGCTCCCTATATGGCGCACCGAGGACGGCAAGGAGGAGATCTGCATAGGCAGCATCGCCGAGCTTTACGCTGAGATCGACAAGGCTGTGGCTGCAGGCTTCATGCAGGAGAATCCATTTAAGGCGAAGGGCTTTGACCCAGCCGACATGTCGCTTGAAAATTACGAGAAGATTGACCTTCACAGACCATACGTAGACGAGATTTTCCTCGCGTCGCCTTCGGGAAAGAAGATGACTCGCGAGACCGACCTCATCGATGTGTGGTTTGACTCAGGTGCGATGCCATTTGCCCAGACCGGTCTTCGCGGCATCGACTCCCCAGATTTCGGCTGCACCGCCGACTTCATCGCGGAAGGTGTCGACCAGACTCGTGGCTGGTTCTACACTCTCCACGCCATCCACACCATGGTCAAGGGTACCCCTGCCTTCAAGAGGGTTATTTCCAATGGTCTCGTCCTCGACAAGAAGGGCGAAAAGATGTCGAAGCGTCTCGGAAACGCAGTCGATCCATTCAAGGCCATGGATACTTACGGAGCAGATTCGCTTCGCTGGTACATGCTCACGAACGCTCAGCCTTGGGACAACCTCAAGTTTGACGAAGCCGGCGTGGACGAGGTGCGCAGAAAGTTCTTCGGCACACTTTATAATACATATTCATTCTTTGCTCTTTATGCCAATGTAGACGGCTTCGATCCATCAGCTCCTGCAGTGCCATACGAGCAGCGCCCAGAGATCGACAGATGGGTTCTCTCCATGATGAACTCCCTCATCAAGCAGGTTCGTGCAGCATACGAGGACTACGATGTGACTACCGCAGGTCGTCTCATCCAGGATTTCGTATGCGACCATGTCTCAAACTGGTATGTGCGTCTTAACAGAAAGCGTTTCTGGGGTGGCGGACTTACCGAAGATAAGCTTGCTGCTTACCAGACCCTTTATGAAGTTCTGAAGAATGTGGCACTTCTTGCAGCGCCTATCGCACCATTCTATATGGAGCAGCTCTATCTTGACCTCGTGCCTTCAGCTGAGAGTGTTCATTTCGAGCTTATGCCTGATTACGCAGAGTCTCTCATCGATGCAGATCTCGAGCAGAGAATGGCGCTCGCGCAGACTGCCACTTCAATGGTGCTCGCGCTTCGCCGCAAGGTAAATATCAAGGTGCGTCAGCCTCTCTCGAAGCTTATCATCCCGGTTCTTTCAGATACAGTAAAGGTACAGCTTGAGAAGGTGAAGGATCTTCTCCTTGGCGAGGTAAACGTGAAGGAGGCTGAGTTTATTTCTGATACTACAGGCATCATCACAAAGAAGATCAAGCCAAACTTCAAGACTCTTGGAAAGGTATATGGAAAGCAGATGAAGGAGATCGCAGCGGCGTTCGGTACCTTCTCACAGCAGACCATTTCTGAGATTCAGGCAGCAGAGCTGGAGGGTCGCCCATACGAGATCGCCCTTCCTTCAGGAGTGGTTGCCCTCAAGGCTGGAGACTATGAGATCTCTTCTGAGGATATGCCAGGATGGCTCGTGGCTTCAGAAGGATCCCTTACCATTGCCCTTGACATCGAGGTGTCTGATGCGCTTCGCTGCGAGGGAGTGGCTCGCGAGCTCATTAACCGCATCCAGAATATCAGAAAGGACAGCGGTTTCGATGTTACCGACAAGGTACATGTAGCCATCTATGCAGATGGCGACGACCTCGCTCAGATCAAGGCATCCCTCGCTTCATTCGGCGAGTACCTTGCTGCGCAGACTCTTGCCCTCTCTGTGGATGTGGCTACTCTCGTAGAAGCCCCAGAGACGGCTGTAGAGGTCGAGTGGAATGATACACCTATTAAGATCAAAGTCATTAGATAAGTACTAAACACCACAACTATGTCAGAAGAAATCAAGCAGGAGCAGGTGAAGACCCGCTATTCGGATGAGGAACTCGAGGAGTTCAGAACCATCATCGTTGATATGCTTCAGAATGCGAAGGCAGAGTATAACACTCTTCGTGCAGCCATCACTCGCTCGTCTTCAAACGACATCGAGGATACCTCTCCATCTTTCAAGACTGTGGAGGACGATGGAGCGAATCAGCTTTCTAAGGAAGAAGCCAGTCAGCTTGCTAATCGTCAGTACAAGTTCATACAGAATCTTGAGGCAGCTCTCGTTCGTATCGAGAATAAGTCTTACGGTATCTGTAGAGTAACAGGTAAGCTTATCCCTAAGGAAAGACTTCGCCTTGTGCCACATGCTACGCTTACAGTAGAGGCCAAGGAGATGATGTCCAAGGGTAAATAAAAAGGCATGAAGAATCCTATTAAAGGTAAGTGGCTTGTCATTCTGGGAGTGGTCTTAGTGATCATTGACCAGGTCATAAAGGTGCTTGTGAAGACAAATATGTCTATAGGTGAGCACTTCAGCGTGATAGGCGACTGGTTCCAGATACTCTTCGTGGAGAATGAAGGCATGGCGTTTGGCTGGGCCTTCGGTGGTGCTGTCGGCAAGCTTCTTCTCTCGACTTTCCGTATCGTTCTCTGTGTGGTTCTTGTATGGTGGATAGCTTCGCTGTGCAAGAAGAAGTCAGCGCCTACCGGTGTGCTGGTGGGACTTACTCTCATCACGGCTGGGGCTTTCGGCAATATTCTTGACTGCTTCTTCTATGGCCTGATGTTCGGAGAAAGCACATTTGAGACTGTGGCGTCTTTTGGCGGTCATTATGCTCCATTCATGTTCGGAAAGGTAGTGGATATGTTTTATTTCCCTATCATTAACACCACTTGGCCTTCATGGTTGCCATTGATAGGAGGCACCCCATTCACATTCTTTGACCCTGTTTTCAATTTCGCAGATAGTTGCGTAACCGTAGGAGCTTTTTATCTGGTTCTTTTCCAGTGGAGGTTTTTCTCATCGGAGCCAAAGAAAGAGACGGAAAAGTAGGTTCATTCTTATACCTTATATATATAATTAGGAGGCTATCCCAGAGGATGGCCTCTTTTTTTTACTTTTTTTGAAAATTTTTGCAACGAATCTGTTTTTTCGTGCATCTATCGAGATGTAATCTCGAAAGTATAGCTAACTGTCAATAGGATATAAATCGAGGTTCAACGAGAATACTAATATTGTTTTTTTATTGTTTAAGAAGTTTTTTCTGCATATCTTTGCGCATTGGGACGTATGCCCTCATTGTGGGGTGTTGTATCCTGATGCCTGTTTTAGGCTAGAAATTGGATTAAATTAATAACTATTATAGTTTAACTTTTTTATCAAAATCATTCATTATGAAGAAAATTTTC
>JAKSJM010000023.1 GCA_024398075.1 Bacteroidales bacterium
TGCTTGAGGACCTTTCCGGAATAAGGAAGGCCACCGAACGCGTACGTGTCAAGGATAGGTATGTCAGCGTAAGCTGGGCGTACTATGACCTTGAGCAGAAGCTGACGTACAAGGCTGCCCTTGCCGGCCAGAAGGTCGTCAAGGTGGATCCGAAGTACACCAGCCAGCGGTGTCCGGTATGTGGCTGTGTCGACAAGCATAGTCGTGACAAGTCAAATCATGTCTACAAATGTTCGCACTGCGGCTATCAGTCCAACGATGACCGCATTGCAGCTATGAATCTGTATCAGCTGGGTCTTGAGTACCTGAAGGGTACCGAGCATCCGATGATACAGTCGCCATCCGGCAAGCCGGGTGACGGAGGGTGCAGTCAATCACCCTGCGATGTGACGCCACGTCCCAAGGGACGCAAAAAGGTAGGAGCTCAACCGAGCGTTCGCACTACCGGGCAGTCACAAGCCCATTAGTCTTCAGCTAATGGGTAGTTGACATCTTATTCATTGACATATTCAAATCCGAAATATTCGCCCTTCCTGGTGGTAGGCACGCCATTCTTCATCCACGCTGGCATAGGCTCGCCCTTGAGGTAGTGGTCGAAGAACTGTGAAAGTCTCATAGAGAGGTCCTTGCAGTTTCTTCTCTCCAGGAGGTTGTGGGCTTCATTGTTATACTCAAGCAACCATGCTGGATGATGGAAACGCCTGAGCGCCATGAAGAACTCGATACCCTGGTACCATGGCACTGCGCCGTCGGCGTCGTTGTGCATGATGAGGGTAGGGGTGGTGACGTTCTCGGTATGGAAGACAGGAGAGTTCTCGATGTAGAGATCGAGGCCGCCATCCTCCCACATCGACTTGCCGATGCGGCTCTGGCCGTGCTCATACTGCATGGCGCGGACCATACCCGACTCCCAGCGGATGCCGCCGTATGCTGATGTCATGTTGCCCACAGGAGCGCCAGCGCCTGCTGCGGCGAACATGTTTGTGCGTGTCACGAGGTACGCCGTCTGGTAGCCTCCCCAGCTCTGGCCCTGTATGCCCATCTTCGACTTGTCGATGAAACTGAACTGGTCACACATGGCCTCTGCGCCCGAGCAGATGCAGTTATATCCGCTTTCGCCCGGATGGCCATCCTTGTAGACGATGTCTGGGATGAATACCACGTAGCCACGACTCGCAAAGAACGAGATGTTCACGGTAGAGCGGCTTGGCGCCGGTGCTCTATAAGAATAGAGGGTCTCGGAGTTCTTCTCATAGAAGTAGATGATCATAGGGTACTTCTTGGTCGGATCCAGGTCCTCAGGGGTCACGAGCAGACCGTCGAGCGGAGTGCCATCATAGGCGTTCCAATGCACAAGCTGTATGTCGCCCCAGTTGTAGTCGGCCTGCTGAGGGTTGATGTGGCTCCACTGCTTGTCTGTCGCGAAGAAATCCTCAGTGGTATAGATGTCATAAGGGTGCTGGTAGTCACCCTTTCTGAAGGCAATGACATCGGCGTTGAGCGCCTTCACGGCTGACGGGAAGCTGTTCTTCGCAGTGAAGCAGTTCTTCACTCCTGGCTTTGCGACGTTTACTGTCGCATAGCCATTCTCCTTGGTCGCGCGGTCAAATACTGTAAGGTAAACATTGTCATTTGTGCCAATGTACTTGATCTCGCCGAGTCGCATAAGCGATGTAGGCACTGTGTTCCTGGTCATGTCGACGATCTCCATCTGAAGGCCATTCTTTCTCGCAGTGCCTTCCGTGAGGCATACTGGAGCTGCCTTGCCTGTAGGATCGAACTTCCAGATGTCGAATTTATCTGTCATCAGGAACGCCTTGTCGCCATCGATCCAATGAGGCCTGTCCACAGCTGGTTTGGTCATAGGATGGTCGTCTTCCTCGTCGTAGAATGGCACTCCAGCAGCCTGGGTGAGGTTTTTCTCCTCGCCGGTAGCTATGCAGTACGAGTGCCAAGCGAGGTCGTCGCCGCTGTACCATGTAATGAACTTTCCGCTAGGGGAGAGGGATGGCCTTCCGTTCAGCTTCTTCGCAATCTCCTTTCTCGAGCCGTCCTTCAGGTTCAGAAGGTATACATCGCTGAATGAGTTCGAGTCCCAGGTGGAGTTCACCTGATAGTCTCTGCTGTCGACCATCAAAGCGATGTCGCAGTTCGCTCCATCTGCGTAGCTGACGCGTACCATAGGGTCGTCAGCGAGCAGCATGAGCTCACCAGGCTTGCTGAGGTCAATGAGTGCGGAGCTTGTGGCGCTCTTAAGCTGGCTGAGGCGTTTCTTCTGCATAGGAGGTGTCATATACACATCCCAGTTCCAGATGTCCACCTGCGCGGTCTCGAAATCCACGATGCTGGTGTCTTTCGCTGGCATGCACTCAGCTGCGCCAATGATGACTCTCGAAGAATTCTTTGAGAACACTGGGTTTGAATTCTCTGTGATACAGAGTCCGCCAGCGGTCTTGTAATCTGCTGGAAGTATCTCTTTTACAGACTGTTCTGTGATAGCCTTTCTGCCTTTTCCTTTCGTGGTCTCCTCGTAGAGAAGTACGGAGCAATGCTTGTTTCCTGTAGCATTCGAATCGAGCGATGCGAGGAAAACCAGTTTTCTGCCATCGATACTGAACTCTGGGTTCGAGTAGTACTTCTGATCCTGAGAGAGTGTATACTTCTCCATCGATGGGTACTTGTAGAGGACAGCCTCGTCTCGTGAGAGCGAGTCTTTCTTATCCTTCTTGAAGACTACAGCGAGCTTTGTCGCGTCTTCATTGAACCTGTAGGACGACACATTCTTCAATGTGTCTGTCTGACCGGTCACAGGGTTCAGCAGCACGAGCTGCTTCTTGGGCGCAGCCTTCTCCTTCGGTCCTTTCTTCGGCTGATAGTCGAATGAGAACACGGTCTGACCCTTCAAAGTCGCCTTGAACGCCGAAGCATTGGCAATCTTATGCACCTCGAAGGTCTCGAGATTCACGTAGCAAAGAGTGTCCTTAGGCATGTCTTCAGGCTTCTTTTTCTTTATCTTCGCCTGCCTGGTCTCAGCGTATGGCGCCTTTATGTTGAAGATGGCCCACTTGCTGTCCTCGGTGAGGGACGCCACCTGGCCCCTGTCTATCACGAGCTCGGCGCCAGTGACGAGGTTCCTGAAATACAGCTTTCCATCGCCCTGCTGTGGGTTTATCTGGTAGGCGATTACGCGACCGTTGTCGCTGATGGTGGCATTCGCCACGCTCTGCCATGAGTCGTATACGTCATGGTCCAATGCTTTCTTTTGCGCAAAGGCACTTGCTGCGCAAAAGAGAACGGCCGCAGATGCGGCCATTGCTCTAGTTATTTTCATAGATAGTCGTTGAAATAGTCGGTTACTTTGTCCATGAGGTGTACTCGCCATTCGCCGAATACATTGTGCTCAGAACATGGATATGGGAAGTAGTCAAGCTGAACATTCTCCTCGACGCACTTCTGTACGAAGCTGAGGGAGTGCTCCCAGACCACTGTGTTGTCTATCGCGCCCTGGCAGATGAGGAGCTTGCCCTTGAGGTCTTTCGCCTTGTTTATGAGCGAAGTCTTCGCGAATCCCTCTGGGTTTGTCTCCTCTGTATCCATATAGCGCTCGCCATACATGACCTCATACCACTTCCAGTCGATGACAGGGCCTCCTGCCACTCCCACCTTGAAGATGTCTGGATAGTTTGTGATGAGTGAGATGGTCATGAAGCCACCATAGCTCCAGCCATGCACGCCGATGCGCTCTGCGTCGATCCAAGGCTCTTTCATGAGCATCTTGACACCCTCCATCTGGTCTGCCATCTCGACCTGGCCACACTGGCGGTTGATTGCCTTCTCGAAGGCTGCGCCACGGTTCTCTGTACCTCTGTTGTCCTGGACGTATACCACATAGCCGCGCTCTGCCATATACATCTCCCAGAGGCGTACGCCGCCGAGCCATGTGTCCTGAACCATCTGTGAATGAGGTCCTCCGTAAACATATACGATAAGAGGATACTTCTTCGTAGGGTCGAAGTTCCTAGGCTTGAAGAGACGATAGTAGTTATCGTACTTGCCATCAGCAGACTTGACTGTACCGAAGTCTACCTCGCACTGCACATAGCCCTTGAGAGGGTCCTCTGCTGAGAACAGGTGACGCTCAATCTTTCCGTTTGTGCTTCTGAGGTCGGTCTCGCGAGGCACGTTGAGTGAGCTGTACGAGTCGATGAAGTACTTGCAGTCAGCCGAAAGCGAAATGCTGTGCCATCCTCTTTCTGTGGTGAGCTGCTCAGCCTTTCCCACCTTTGCCTTGGCGATGTCCATGTTTCTCTTGTTTACAATGGAAACGCGGAACAGGTGGTTCTCCACAGGCGAAATCTCTGCAGATGTGTAGTAGACGTACTTGCCGTCGTTACCTACGTAAGCTACGTCAGCTGCTACAGGAGTGATGTTTCTGATGGCTCCGCTGTCGTCACACAGATAAAGGTTTCGATAGCCATCTCTGTTGTCTGTGCGATAGATGAACTGTCCAGACTCACCGAAGGCAAAGACTGGATCCTGCGGCTCGATCCAAGCATCATTCTCTTCTGTGAGTATGGTCTTTATGAATGAACCATCCTCTGCAGAATACTTGTTCAGGTGCATGTGATGCTGCGCTCTATCCACTACCTGGATGTAGATGGACTTGCTGTCTGCAGACCATGAGATGTTTGTGAGGTATCTGTCTTCACCGAAATCTGAGACAGAAGCCCATACCACATTTCTCTTCGTGGTGTCATAGATGCCAAGGCTGATGCGCTCAGATGTCATACCGTTCATCGGGTAACGGATGAACTTAGGCGAACCGGTGCGGGTGGTGATGTCAAGCAGTGGGAAACGTGTCACTGCTCTCTCGTCCTTTCTGTAGAATGCAAGCTTGCTGCCGTCAGGGGCAGGGAAGAGGCCACCACTGATTCCGAACTCATTGCGTGAGACGCTTTCACCAAATACGATGCCGTCCTCAGTGCTCTCCGCGATAGTATGTGTTTTATCGCAATCGTCTTTGAGATAGATGCTTCCGCCTCTGGTGAAGACGTATTTATCGCCTAACTTCGTGATGTTCTGCGCGTCCTTAGGTAGCGACTGTCTTACTGAATCTTTCTCAGCCTTGTACTCGCTTTCTTCTCCTGTGAGAGCACTGACCTTGAGTATCTGCCCGTCCTTGCTCCTATAGATATAATGACCGCCGTCCAGCCACATGGCTATGTAGTTCTGTGGACGTGTCTTTGCCGAGATGTTGGCCTCTGCCTGATCCAGATACTTTCCGTCCGGATCGGATGCAGGATGCACATCAAACACTCCTGTCTGCGCGCTTGCGCAGAAGCAGAATGCCAGTGCAGAGATGCTGGCTATTATTCTTCTCATACTCTACTCTCCTTCTCCTACGACTGGTACGACTGTGGTCTTGTCTGCCTCACGGACAGAGAGGATCTCATCCACGATGTACTTCTCCATACCTCTCCAAGGCAGAGTGCCAAGATATTCCTTATAGTGGATCTCCACTTCCTTGCCACTGCATCTCATGAGCGAATCAGCGACGGCCTTGTCCTTCACTGAGAAATTGAACTCGTTTGACTGAATACCTCCTGTCTTTCCTCCCTTGAAGCCGGTGAGGATGACACGACCTTCGTATGTCTTGAAGACATAACCCTTGTACATGACCTGATTAAGGTTTCCGGCCTTCACGCCCTCACCAAATACGAAGAAGAACTTGACATAGATGAAGCATGCCAAAGCGATGGCGAGTACCAATGAAGTGATGCTGATAACTTTTGCTTTTGTAGACATAGTGTGTGAAATTTATTCGATTACGAAATCCCAACCAGCCAATGTAGCGATGTATGGCATCATGGCGGCTGCTATCTTATGGTGTCCGCTGTAGTTTGGATGGAAGCTTGCACCAAGGTTTCTGTCGTCGTTGTAATGAATGCCCTCGAAGATGCCAAGGAAATGCACGTTCTTAAGTCCGCAGGTTTCCACGGATGCTCGTACATAGTCGAAGAGGACAACGTCAGCCTTTGACGATACGCAGAGGATAGGGTGATCCTCACCATAGTTTGCCTTGATCTCAGAGAGAAGCTGGTGATAGCGGGTCTTGAATGATGCGAGAGAAGGCTGCTTGCTGACAGAGAAATCATTGGTACCCAGATATATGACTGTAACGGCTGGGGCGAAAGCGCTCTTCTTTGCGTCCCACATGGTCTTGTCGTCCATGTCGAATACCTGATTATAGCGGTCAGGCATGTAGTAGCCGGCGAACTTGGAGTTATAGTTTCGTGCGATGCCCATGCCTGAGTGAGCCACGATGAAAGCGTCAGCGTCGAAGTGGCGAGCGAGTATCTCGCAGTAAGACTTGTTCACGTTTTCTGTCTCTGGCTTGAATGGGTCGCTGGATACGCTGTTCTCGCTGCCGTAGCCACAGGTGTATGAGTCGCCGACGAACTCTATCATCCTCGACTTGAGCGCTTCTGCCTGAAGCATATCACCTTCGGTGATGAACTCCTTGATGGTCGTGGTGCCCTGCTCGCCTTCGGTGCGCTTCTGGATGGTTACCTTGTGTGCCCCAGCGAGATATTTCTTCTTGTCAGCCTTCGACATCTTGGCTGCCTTGGCTGCGAAATCCTCTGCGGTGGCGATTACGATGAGGGTATCGGTGCCTGTGGTATAGATGACCTTGTCCACTTCGGCTCCAGTGACGTCGCTGTCGATCCAGACGTTGTAGTAGTTCTTTTTCGTGTCGGAACACTTCATGGCGAGGTACTGGCCGTGGAAGCGTGTCCTTGCGGTCACTGCGCTCCAGTCGAATGACACCTCTCCATTCTTGACGAGAGTGCGTCCTACGTAAACGATGCGGCTGTCGTCAGCCTTGGTAACCTTGGACTTTGGCGCTGCCTGCAGTGAAAGCGCTGCCATGATCAAGGCTGCAAATGTGATTAGTTGTCTTTTCATATTCTAAAAATGCTTATATCCGTCATAATCCTTGCTGGAACCCTCCCAGCGAAGTCCCTTTTCCTTCGTGATTCTACCTATCACAGTGTGAGGTACTTCCAGTGTCTTTTCTTCTTCGGGGCCAATGGTAAAGAGAAGTTCATAGTCCTCACCACCACCAGTGGCGATCTCGTACGCGTCCCATCCGTGTCGAGCGCATGCATCGCGAAGCTCTGCAGAAAGAGGGAGCAGTCTAAGATCCACTACAGCTCCTACTCCTGACGCCTTGAGGATATGCCTTAAGTCGGATCCGATGCCATCAGAAATGTCCATCATCGCGTGAGCCTCAGTGAGCGCGAGACCTTCCTCGACTCTAGGCATAGGCTCATAATGCCTTTTTATGAGAGCTTCCTCCGCTGCGCCTCTTTCCTTGCCCTGCAGTATCACTTGCAGTCCACCGCCAGAATCGCCCAAGGTGCCTGTGACGCAGATGAGATCACCCACCTGCGCGTCACTTCTTCTGTGCGTGTGCCCTGAAGGGGCCTCGCCCAGCACTGTGACGCTGATGCAAAGCTTGTCCCTGGATGAGGTCGTATCTCCACCCAGAAGCGGGCATCCGAAGCGATCAGAGATGGCCTTGTAGCCATCAATGAACTCCTCCATCCATTCTGCACTGAGGCCTTTCGGCAGTCCGAGCGACAGGAATGTCGCGGTAGGCTTTCCGCCCATGGCGGCAATGTCGCTGATGTTCACGGCCGCTGATTTCCATCCAAGCCGAAATGCAGAAATGTCGTCCATGAGGAAATGCGTCCCTTCCACCAGCATGTCTGTGCTTACCAATGTGTCACGGCCGCTTGCCTGTGGCATGATGGCGCAGTCGTCTCCTATGCCAGTCACGCCTTCTGGCGCCTGGAACCTGCCGCTGATGATGTCGATCAGCCCGAATTCTCCTAATTTACTTAAATCCATATATTAATATGTAAATATCGCATTTCCCATGTAGAAAAGCAAGAATAGGAATTGTGAAATTTGCCTTTGACTGGGATTTGATGTAATTTTGTCATTGTCAGGAAAACATTGACGTATATGAATAAAGAACAGACTCCGGTCTTGCTGCTTACAGGCTACCTGGGCAGTGGAAAGACCACACTTGTAAATAAGATCCTTTCAAACAAGAAAGGCATCAAGTTCGCCGTGATCGTGAACGACATCGGCGAGGTGAACATCGACGCTGACCTTATCCAGAAGGGTGGCGTCGTAGGACAGAAGGATGAGAGTCTCGTGGCTCTCCAGAATGGCTGCATCTGCTGTACATTGAAGATGGACCTCGTGGAGCAGCTTCGCGACATCACAAGCCAGCACCGCTTCGACTACATCGTGATCGAAGCGAGCGGCATCTGTGAGCCAGAACCTATCGCGCAGACCATCTGCTCCATCCCTTCGCTTGGCGAAGAGTATGTCGCAGACGGCGTGCCTTACCTTGACTGTATCGTGACAGTCGTGGACGCACTTCGTCTGCAGAGTGAGTTCGGATGCGGTGACGACCTCATGAAGAAGGACATCGATGAGGAGGATCTTGCGAGCCTTGTCATCCAGCAGATTGAGTTCTGCAATGTTATCCTTCTTAACAAGGCTTCAGAGGTGTCAGCATCTGAGCTTGAGAGAATCAAGCAGATCATAGCTGCTCTCCAGCCTAAGGCAAAGATCATAGAATGCGACTATGCAGAGGTGGATTTTGACACTATTCTACATACGAATCTATTTGATTTTGAGAGCGTGGCTACTTCAGCTACATGGATACGCGAGGTGGAGGGACTCGATGATGACGACGATCACATGGAAGCGCATCACGATGAGTTCCATGACGACGAAGACGAGCACGAGCATCACCATCATCATGATGATGACGACGATGATGACGATGATGATCATGAGCATGATGAACATCATCATCACCACCATCATCACCATGATCATGACCATGAGGGTGGGGAAGTGGAAGAGTATGGCATCGGAACCTATGTTTACTATGCTCGCAAACCTATGGATATTAATCGCTTCGACTGGTTCGTGTCAAAGCATTGGCCAAAGAGCGTGATCCGTGCGAAAGGCCTTTGCTACTTCGCGACGGAGAGGGATGCATGCTATCTCTTCGAGCAGGCAGGAAAGCAGATTCAGCTTAAGAATGCAGGCCTCTGGTATGCTTCGATGCCTAAGGAGCAGCTCCTGAATGCGATGCTGCAGAATCCTATCATTTCGAAGGATTGGGATACTACCTATGGTGACAGAATGCAGAAGATAGTATTTATCGGTCAGCATCTCGATAAGGAAGAGATAAAGAAAAACTTGGATCTCTGCCTCGTAGATTAAAGAATCAAGTTAGTTATAAAAGCATGGAAGAGCTCAGCATAAAGCCGGGCTCTTCCATTTTTTTTATTGTTCAGTTTTTTCGTATATTTGTCCCGGACTCAATCGCTGAGTTCGTTTACATACGCGTTATATCGCTGTCCATATGAGAGAATCTGGGAAATTCTAATTAAGACATGGATATCGGTGGTAGCGCTCACACATGCTTTGAACTGAGTTACACTCAAGCCATAGCGAGGAAGTGTGAGTGCCCACTGGGATATCTTGTCTTGTCCCTTCCCAGAGGGCTCTCATAGGTATTTCAGGAAGTGCTCTACTTCCTTTTTTCGTGCCTATTCTTCTTCTGCCTCACCCTTGAAGATGTCAAGATATCCAGGGATTACCTTGCCCATTCCTTTATGGATGTCCTTCTTGTTTGCACAGAGGCCAAGTACTTGGTTGTCTGGAGTGATGGTGGCGTATGCCTCCTTGAACTCCATCTTCTTATCGCCACCGCTTGCCTTTGCGGAGAATGCGTAGTCGTAGTAAGCTACCTTGTCAAGAATGTCGGTAAGGGTTTCGGCATGCGCCTTCAGCGCGTTCAGGTTCTGTGTGGCCTTGATCCACTCCTCGCGCTTGAGCTGGGCGTTGTTCACCTTGCCTTCGCTTGTGTACTTGACCACATACTTCTCCATCACCTTGCATTTGGTTTCGAATACATCTATCCTCCTCTCGAGCTCCTGTCCGTAGGTGGTAGAGTCGATTTTTTCGAGTGTGGCAAATGTCACCTTCGGAGCCTCTACGCCCATAGTCTTACCGATCTCAGCTGTGATGGCTTCCTTAACGGGGTCTGCCGCCTTCTGGCCACATGAGGCGAGCATCACGATGGATGCTAATGTCAACAGTACTTTCTTCATGTCAAATTCTTTTAGTATAGTACAAACTTAGTTAAAAATGCTTATATTAGCACAAATTCAAAATTAAAAGTTATGGGAAAAATAGTTTGGCTTCTTGGCGTTATCGCCGCTGTATGGTGTGTTCTTGATATTTTCAAGAGACCTTGGGACCTTGTAAAGAAGATCATTGTGGCTGTGCTCGTGCTCGCATTCAGCTGGGTAGGCTTCATCGTATACTATCTTATCAAGGAGAAACTTTAGTGTTTGACCAGGGGATTGCGAAGATTTTAATATAATTTTTACTGAAACCCTTGTAAGTTCAGAAAAAATACCTACCTTTGTAATCCCAAAGCAATGGTGCTGTAGCTCAGGTGGTAGAGCAATGGACTGAAAATCCATGTGTCGCCGGTTCAACTCCTGCCAGCACCACTTAAGAGAACCTTTAACGAGGTTCTCTTTTTTTTGTTTATATTTGCTCCCACTAAAACTAATGTTACGACATGGATAGAAGGTCTTTTTTAGGGGTGACAGCTGCAAGCGTTCTTGCGGCTTCTGCGCAGAAAGTTAGCGCTATGGTCCCTGAATCATTGAAATCAGTTCTTGATGAAAAGGGAATACTTGTCAAGTTTCTTGGTACCGGTGCGGCGAGTGGTAGCGGCCCGAACAAACTAGGGCGTAGGCATAGTGCCATCCTGGTGGATAACAGCTTCCTTGTGGACCTGACTGACGACAGCTTGGATCTGATTCCTGAAGGGCTGGTGCCAGAAGCATTGTTCTATACACACTCGCATCCGGATCATTACGATCCAGCGGCGGCTCTTAAGCTGGGCGTCAAGAAGATATACGTCTCGAATACATGGTTTGACATCGCCAGGAAGGATTATGTCAAGGCAGCCAAGGAACTTGGTGTGAACATGCCGCAGATGTATCCGATGGTGGTGGGCGCTCCTGTGCAGATAGGGGAAGTGACTGTCACTGCGGTGCCAGCGAACCATGCCACCGACAATATGCTGGAGCAGACTGTAATCTATCTTCTCGAGAAGGGCGGAGCTCGACTCCTTTACGCGACAGATACTGCTGGAATCACTGGTTTCGCGGCTCGCATGATAGGTATCGATGCCCACAAGAAACCGGGTAACCCTATAACAGGTCTTATCATGGAGGCGACGATGGGCATGGACCATGAGGAGGATTTCAGACTCTACAATCACTCCAGCATGATGACTGTAATTCATACGGTCAATGTCCTAATGCAGACTGAGCGCCTAAAGCTTCCTGCAGGGGACAATGTTTACGTCACCCACATGTCCAAGAGCCTTCACGACCCTATGCCAGGCATAGATGCACGCTGGCCTAACCCTCTAAAAGCGGCCTCAGATGGCCTTGAGGTGGTATTCCACGCATGAAATAAAGGCTGTGGTTCAATCCACAGCCTTTTTCTTATTTCAGTTTTGCGAACTCTTCAGGAATCGGTACGTCGAAGCTTAGTACCTCGTCGCCGAATGGATGGCGGAAGACGAGTGTCTTTGCGTGGAGTGCGATGCGCCTGCAGGTGAAGTTGTTTGGCGCCTTGACTACGAAACGTGAACTTGAACCGTACTTTTCATCTCCCACGATAGGACAGCCAAGTACTGAAGAAGTGTGGACGCGAATCTGGTTCTTCCTTCCAGTTTCAAGCTCAAACTCCATCAGTGAGAGATTCTTCATTTTCTCCACCACTCTGTAATATGTGACAGCGCGCATACCACCATTGTCGGTAGGGCTGGACATCATCTTGAGAGACTTTTCATTTTCAGTGAGCCAAGTCTCTATACGGCCTTCGTCCTTCTGGGGATGACCCTCTACGACAGCCACATAGCGGCGCTCGAGGACCATGTCGTTCCACTTGGACTGGAGAAGGTCCTTGGTGCGTTCATCTTTTGCGAATACAAGCACGCCAGAGGTGTCTCTGTCGAGTCTGTGAACAACGAATACGCGTGCCTTTCTATATACGACTGCGGCAGCCTCAGGGTCCGCAGCAATCTGCTTGCCGCGACCTTTCTTAGACATGCCGGCGGCTCTTCTGTCTGCCACCTTGCCGGTGTGCATATAGTCCATAAGCATGGAGTAAAGGTTTGCCTCATGCTGGCCTGTCTTTGGCGAGATGGTAGGGAGACCTGCTCTCTTCGTCACCACGATGAGATGCTGATCCTCGTAGAGTATCTCGATACCTTTCTTTGCAAGGTCGCTCACTGCGTCACTCTTCATCTCATTGGCAATGGATGCGCCTTTAGGAATGATCTCTACTCGGTCTCTGGCATGGAGCGGCCAGTCGAATGCTGTCACCTTCTGACCATTTACTAACACGCGCCCGTTCGTGAGATAGCCTTTCACTGTAGTGCGGCTTGTCTCAGGGTATGATTCAAAAAGGAAATTAAGTAGTGAAGCGTCCTGCTTCGCTGTGAATTTCTGTGCCATATGGTTACTTGACGAGGTCCAGATCCTTTTTCAGCATGATTTTCTTGTCCATCATAGACACTTTCTGAAAAAGGCGGATCTGGTTTGCCGGTGAAAGGTATACCTTGTCCTCATGCTTGCCCTTTCTCCACCATTTGTAGAAGCCAATAGGGTCGTTGAGGAAAGGAATGGATGCCTTGATGCCAGTGGAATAACCAGGGTAGTCGATGACAAGCTGTAGACCCATTATCTTTCTGTAGTACTCAGGGTCTGCTCTGCGGAGCTTACTGATAAGCGGCGCCATAACCTCCATTTCGTCCACTTTCAGGACCTTCTCCCTCACGATCATCTTATGGATGCGTACAGGGTCAAAGTTTAACCATGCACCTACTCGAAGGGTGAGTGGTCCTTCTTCGGTTTCGATGGTTAATTCGTCCATAGAGAAGTATACTTTCTCTGGGTCAAGTGGGTGGAGTGTCGTTTCTTCTGCCATAGATTCCTTGGTCGCGTTTTGGTCGCTTAAACACACAAAGGTAGTAAAAAATACGTTACGATGAGCGTTTTTTTTACACCAATTCCACCTTCATGGCTATGTCCTTGGTAGGACGGTCGTTTGAATCGGTGCTTACTTCCTGAATCTTTGCTACTACCTCCAGGCCTGATTCCACCTCTCCGAAAACGGTATACTGGCCATCAAGGAAAGGAGTGCCACCGAGGGTCTTGTAGACCTGCTTCTGCTCCTCAGGCATGATTCCGAGTCCCTTTTCCTTTACTGTGGCTTCTGCCATGGCGTTGAGCTCATCCTGAAGTGACATGAGGCCAGCGTGGTCGCGCTCGCGTCTCATCTGCATGATCTCGCTCTTTCTTTCTGCCACGAGGCCATTGAACACCTCCTGAAGAGCCTGCATCTTCATCTGCTTTGCGAGCTGGCCCATCTGGCCGTCGTTATAGGTCTGGCCCCATACGATGTAGAACTGGCAGCCGCTGCTTCGTCTCTCTGGGTTTACATTGTCTCCCTGGCGAGCTGCTGCGAGTGCGCCGCGCTTGTGGAACAGGGTAGGGACGAATTCTGCAGGGATGGTGTAGCCCACGTCGCCGGCACCGAGGTGCT
The DNA here is from genome assembly GCA_024398075.1 of Bacteroidales bacterium. Lineage (GTDB taxonomy): Bacteria > Bacteroidota > Bacteroidia > Bacteroidales > UBA932 > Cryptobacteroides. Next base: position 13,735 of record JAKSJM010000023.1, read on the forward strand.
TGCTCTTTGACGCTCCCTTGCTGTCCGGGTCGCCGCCCTGGATCATGAAGTCCTTGATCACGCGGTGGAAGAGGGTGCCATCATAGAAACCCTCCTTCACGAGTTTGATGAAGTTGTCCCTATGCTGAGGGGTCTCGTCGTACAGGCGCACTACGATGTCGCCGAGCGAGGTGCTTATCTTGACTTTCTGCATATCTGAATCATTGTTATTGAAGTATGCAAATTTACGATTTTCGCCACTATTTGCCAAAAATGGCATATATTTGTATTTGTTATGCCAATGACCACGTCCATACTCCTACTCGTGATGTTCGCCTTCCTGGCGAGCATGATTCAGCGCGTCACGGGCTTTGGCTTTGGCATTTTCATCATGACGATCCTCCCGTACTTGCTGCCATCGTTTGGCGAGTCCACCGCCCTTTCCGGGCTGCTTGCCATCATGACTGTGCTCCTCACCGCGATCCAGAGGCGAAAAGATGTGAACTGGACCAAACTGATGCCCATCCTTATCACCTTCCTTGTGGTGTCATTCATAGGTGTACGCATCGTGTCGATGGTGGATAGTCGCGTGTTCAAGCATGTCCTTGGAGGCATACTCATCTTTGTGAGCGTGTATTTCTTCTTTTTCAATGGTAAAGTCCATCTGAAACCGACCATGCCAGTGCAGCTGAGCATGGGCACGCTTTCCGGCCTCATGGGCGGGTTGTTTGCCATGCAGGGGCCTCCGGCTGTCATCTATTTCATGTCCTGCTCGGGTGACGACAAGAATGAGTATATGGCATTGACTTCGTTCTATTTCCTCATAGGCAATGCCATGATGACCGTATATCGTTCGTCCAATGGTTTCGTGACGCCAGTAGTCCTGAAAAGCATGATAATAGCACTTCCAGCGGTAGCCTTGGGCTTCTGGGTGGGTTCGAAAATCTATGCTCGGACGCCTGTGCAGTTGCTCAGGAAGCTTGTGTATGGATATATGGCGATTGCAGGCCTTGTCGCTCTCATATCGTAAGGATTATCTTTGGAATTGTGTCAAATGTTTATTATTATTGCATAATATCTGTAATAATAGTAACAAGTGGACTCTGTCATTGTAAATCTTTCTGGTGTCTATGTGGACGAAGGACTCGCTTCCCTCGGAGGGAAGGTGATTGACTTCGGCACTCTTGAAGGCACGAACTGCTACTGCGATGCGCAGGCTGCCGAGGACATACGCGTCGGCATCAAGGATGAGCCTGTGGATGCTGTGCACTGGATAGATACCGGTGACTATCATTACATCAGCCGTTTCTGGCTGGAGAAGGTCGCCGAGCAGGGACCATTCTCGCTTGTGCTGTTTGACCATCATCCTGATATGCAGGAGCCTACATTTGAGGGTGTCCTGTCATGTGGAAGCTGGGCTCGTGATGCATTCACCGGCATAGAAAATCTGAAGCAGGTCCTGATCATTGGCATTAATCCAGACCTTGAGATCGAGATCCTCGACCTGGTGTTTGACGGCGTGCTTTCTGTCACCACAGATGACCTGAAGCATACTGGAGATGCTGTCTCTTCCGATGTGCTTGAGATGATCTCGCTCCTGGAGCCAAGGATACCGGTATACTTTTCCATTGACAAGGATGTCCTTTCCACTCAGTTTGCGAGCACGAACTGGGACCAGGGCTGCATGACTCTCGAGCAGTTAAGGACCTGCATCGAGAGAGTAGCAGTCTCACACCATGTCATCGGCGCAGACATTTGCGGAGGACTGACCAGGGAGAAGGGTGGCACAGATGCCGATTTCGAGAAGAACCAGAAAGTGAATGCCTTCCTGTACGATCTGTTCGGGAAGCTTATCAAGTAGACATGCCGATGATTCATCTTGTGCTTCCAGACAGCGCTCAGCGCAGGCTTTCCTTCTATCTCGCGATGGAGGAATGGGCCGCTGTGAATTTGCCATCTGGTGAGTATTTCTTCCTGTGGCAAGTGGCCCCTACAGTCATCTTCGGAAGGAATCAGGTGATGGAAAATGAGGTGAACCTGGAGTATTGCCGCGAGCACGGCGTGGATGTCGTGCGACGAAAGAGTGGCGGCGGCTGCGTGTACTCAGACATGGGAAATGTCATGCTGTCCTATGTGACGGCAGACCACAGCGTGGAAGCCGTGTTCAAGCGCTACCTCGACCAGGTGGTCGAGGCACTGCGCGGACTAGGCTTCTCAGCGTCGAGGACGGAGCACAATGATGTCCTGGTAGGGGAGTGCAAGGTGTCGGGAAATGCATTTTTTAGTCTTCCGCACTCGAGCATTGTCCATGGCACCATGCTCTATGATACTGACTTCGAGGCGCTTGAGAAGGCTATAACGCCATCGGCGGAAAAGCTTGCGAAGCACGGAGTTCAGTCGGTTCGCCAGAGAGTGGCGAACCTCCGTGACCTCGGGCTTGGCATGCCGCTGGAGGCATTCAAGGCATACCTTCTGTCATGCTTCTGTGACTCCGAGAGGATGCTGACAGAGGAGGAAGTGGAGCAGATAAAGGAAATAGAGAAAACATATATACATAATTAATAACACACTACAAATGGAAGAGAATCTTAAACTTACCTGTCTATACGACGAGCACATCGCCTTGAATGCGAAGATGAGCCCGTTCGCTGGTTTCATGATGCCTATTCAGTACAGCACCATCACCGACGAGCATATCGCAGTCCGTACGAAGGTCGGAATGTTCGACGTATCTCACATGGGTGAGGTGTTCATCAGCGGCCCAGATGCCCAGAAATTCGTTAACCACATCTTTACCAATGATGTGAATGGCATGGCTGACGGCCAGATATTATACGGTATGATGCTTTATCCTGACGGAGGTACAGTGGATGACCTTCTCGTCTACAAGGAGTTTGCCCCAGAGCATTATCTGCTCGTGGTGAATGCATCTAATATAGAGAAGGACTATGAGTGGATGGTGAAGAACTCGGAAGGTTTCGACGTGAAGATTGACAACCAGTCTGACTCATGGGGACAGATCGCTGTCCAGGGACCTGATTCAGAAGCTATCGTCAATCAGGTGCTTGGCGTAGATGTCTCTGCTCTTACATTCTATACGTACACAAACTTCGAGCTTCAGGGACATCGCATCATTGTAAGCCGTACAGGCTACACAGGTGAGGATGGATTCGAGATCTACGCCACTCCAGAAATGACAGTAGGCTACTGGAAGGCATTCCTCGCAGCAGGCGTCGCTCCATGCGGACTCGGCTGTCGTGATACCCTCCGCTTCGAGGCTGGACTTCCTCTCTACGGCGACGAGCTCACAGCTGAGATTTCTCCAGTAATGGCAGGTCTCTCCATGTTCTGCAAGCTCGACAAGGAGGAGTTCGTGGGCAAGGACGCCATCGCAGAGCAGAAGGCTGGCGCCATCGAGAAGAAGCTTGTCGGCATCGAGATTCACGACAAGGCCATCCCTCGCGCCGGCTACCCAGTGGAGCTGGAAGATGGCACAGAGGTAGGCGTAGTCACTACGGGCTACCACTCCATCTCACTCGACCGAAGCATCTGCTTCGCCCTCGTGAAGAAGGAGTACGCCGCCCTCGGCACTCCGCTCTGGATCCACATCAGAAAGAAGACCTTCCCTGGCGAGGTCGTGAAGAAGCGCTTCTATCAGACGAACTACAAGAAGTAGGCAACTCTCAGTTTGCCTTTTCTCCTTTATCGTGTCGCGATGATTTTTAGAATCGTGGCACGATATTCATTTTCTTATCGCGCCACGATAAAATTTGGACTACTCAAACGCGATCCGCGTCGAAGTAGTCCATTATTTATCGAATTACGATAATGACACTTCGCCGGTAGATAGTAGAGGCGACTCTTTGCACACTCACGCCGCAACTTATTTCGGCAATTTTCCACGCCTGGCATGATGGACCATTTAGGTGTGGATTTTCCATCGGTCTATCAAAATATCGTTAATGGGGGTTTATTTATTCAAATAATTAAGTAAATTTGTGAAACGCAATAAGAAATAATAACACTAAATCATTATGTCAAAGGTAATAGAAGGACTCCTTTACAGTGAGTCACACGAATGGGTTAAGGTAGAAGGAAACATCGCTGTCATCGGCGTATCTGACTTCGCACAGTCGGAGATGGGCGACATCACATATGTCGATATGCCAGATGTAGACGATGAGGTCACCAAGGGTGAGGATTTCGGTGCACTCGAGAGCGTGAAGGCTTCCAGCGAGCTTTATTCTCCAGTTTCAGGTACCGTGGTTGAGGTCAATGAAGAGCTCGAGGACGCTCCTGAGAAGGTCAACGAGGATGCATACGAGAACTGGATCATCAAGGTTGAGATGAGCGATGAGACTGAGCTTGAAGGTCTCATGGACGCAGCTGCTTATGCTGAAATGACGAAGTAAGCCATGCCTAACTTTTCATATTTTCCTCATACTGACGATGATATCCGCCAGATGCTGGAGCGTATAGGTGTCAAGAGTCTTGACGACCTATACTGCGACGTGCCTGCGGACTACATCTATAAGGGTGAGTATGATCTTCCTGAGGCAATGGACGAGCAGCAGGTGCGTGAGTTCTTCGAGGCGGTAGCTGCGAAGAACCCTCGCATGAAGGTGCTCGTCGGCGCAGGTGCATACGACCACTACACCCCATCTGTAATCCCATATATCACATCCCGCAGCGAGTTCATCACTGCATACACCCCATACCAGTGCGAGATCAGCCAGGGTACATTGAGATACATCTTCGAGTACCAGAGCATGATATGTGCACTTACCGGTATGGATGTGTCCAATGCTTCCATGTATGATGGCCCTACAGCAGCCGCAGAGGCCATGCGCATGGCAGTGGCTTGCGCCAAGAAGAAGAATACTGTCCTCATCTCAAACGGACTTCTTCCTCATGTTCGCGAGGTGATCAGGACATACGCCAAGTACTATGGCACCACCATCGAGGAAATCGAGATGGTGGAGGGACGCACCAGCCTCGAGAGCCTGAAGAAGTTTATGGAGAGCGGTGACGTGGCCGGAGCCATTGTCCCAGGCATAAACAGATTCGGCGTCATCGAGGACCTCACCGGATTCGCAGAGGCCCTGCATGAGCAGAAAGCCATACTCGTGGAGTATTGCGACCCGTCAGCATTGGCCGTTACGAAGACCCCTGCCGGCTGGGATGCCGATGTGGCAGTGGGTGACGGACAGCCTCTGGGCATTCCTCTCTGCTACGGTGGCCCTTACGTGGGCTTCATGGCGTGCCGCAAGGATTACATGCGCAAGCTCCCTGGACGTATCGTCGGCGAGACCGTGGACGGCTCCGGCAAGAGAGCGTTCGTGCTTACCCTTCAGGCGCGCGAGCAGCATATCCGTCGCGAGAAGGCGACCTCAAATATTTGTTCCAATGAGTCCTTGATGGCTCTCTGGGTGACTGTATACCTCTCGCTCATGGGCCCTAAGGGCATGCAGCAGGTCAATGATCTCAGTTATGCCGGTGCTCATGAGCTTCATGACAAGCTCATCAGCACAGGCAAGTTCGAGAAGGCATTCGACGCGCCTTTCCTCAAGGAGTTTGTCCTCAAGCCACTTGTGGATGTGAAGAAGCTCCAGCAGGCTCTTCGCGAGGCCGGCTTCCTCGCCGCCATCGAGACCGAAGAGGGACTTGTCTCATTCTGTGTAACCGAAAAGCATCTGAAGGATATCGATCCTCTCGTGGATGTGATCAAAGCTCTGTAAGGACATGAAGTACTACGACAAACTCATTTTCGAGCTCTCGCGCGAGGGACGTACAGGCTACTCCCTTCCTAAGGCTTCGGCATCTGCCGCCATCCCAGCAGAACTCAGTCGCGAATCAGCGCTTCCACTCCCTGAGGTGAGTGAAGTGGACGTGGTTCGCCATTATACAAATCTTTCCCAGATGAACTTCGGCGTGGATACAGGCTTCTACCCACTCGGTAGCTGTACCATGAAGTACAACCCAAAGATCAATGAGGAAATAGCAAACATGCCTGCATTTGCGGGCCTTCACCCTCTCGACGACCAGCTCCCAGGCGTGGACATGGTCTACGACGAGATGGACAAGGCGCTCGCCGCCATCACAGGCATGAAGCATTTCACCTTCAAGCCTTGCGCTGGCGCACACGGCGAGCTCACTGGCCTCATGATCATGAAGCAGTATCACCAGAACAGGGGAGACCTCGCTCGTACAAAGGTGATCGTCCCAGACAGCGCGCACGGCACGAATCCAGCTTCAGCCGCTGTGTGTGGCTTCGACATCGTGGAGGTGAAGTCAAATGCAGCCGGCCTCGTGGACGTGGAGGATCTCAAGCCTCTTCTCGGTCCAGAGATCGCAGGTATCATGATGACAAATCCAAACACACTTGGTCTCTTCGAGAAAGATATCAAGGAGATCGCTGCGCTTGTACACGAGTGTGGTGGATTGCTCTACTATGATGGCGCGAACATGAATCCACTACTTGGTATGGTGCGCCCTGGCGACATGGGATTTGACATCATGCACTTGAATCTGCATAAGACATTCTCTACTCCTCATGGCGGCGGCGGTCCTGGCTCTGGCCCTGTGGGCGTGTGCGAGAGACTCGCGCACCTGCTTCCTGCTGACATCCAGAACCGTGTTCCAGCTATCCCTGGCGAGGAAAAGGTCGGCTCAGTAAGCGGCTTCCACGGAAACTTCGGCATCATCCTCCGTGCGTATACATATATACTTATGCTCGGACGTGAGAACGTGAAGATGGCAGGAAAGCTGGCTACTCTTGGCGCAAACTATATCAAGGAGTCCCTGAAGGACGCATACAAGCTTCCTATCCCTACTGTGTGCAAGCATGAGTTCGTATTTGATGGCCTCATCGACGACGGCTCTGCTACAGGAAAGCATGGTGCCACTACACTTGACGTGGCAAAGAGGCTTCTCGACTTCGGCTTCCATGCCCCTACCATCTACTTCCCACTCCTGTTCCATCAGGCTCTCATGATCGAGCCTACTGAGACAGAGAGCAAGGAGACCCTGGACGAGTTCATTGACGTGATGCACAAGATAGCCGCTGAAGCAGCGCAGGATCCAGACATCCTCCATTCAGCTCCTCACAATGCTCCTATCTCGCGTCCAGATGAGACTACAGCAGCACGTAAGCCTATCCTGAAATATCAGGACGAAACTCTTTAGACAAATGAGAATTATCATTATAGGTGCGGGTCCCGGCGGTTATGAGACCGCCGTGGAGGCCGCGAAGAGAGGCATAGAGGTGACGATAGTCACCGACGGACCTCTCGGAGGCACATGCCTCAACGAAGGATGCATTCCCACGAAGACCTTCTGTCACTATGCAGAACTGGTGGAGGAGATCAGCAAGGCGGGAGAGCACGGCATCGCCGAGGGCTCGGTAACCTTCGATTTCTCGAAGGTGGCTGAGCGCAAGGAAGCCGTGGTCGAGCAGCTGCGTATGGGTGTGGACTCGCTGATGAAGAACAAACTCATCACCTTGGTAGCTGGGAAGGCTTCCATCAAGGACGCCCATACCGTGGTGGTCAATGATCACGAGATCGAGGGCGATCGCATAATCATTGCCACAGGCTCTGTGTCGGCTTTCTTGCCTATTCCTGGCATCGACCTCCCTGGAGTAGTCACCTCGAAGGAGATACTTGACATGACCGAGATCCCAGAGAAACTGGTGGTGATCGGCGGTGGTGTGATAGGCCTCGAGTTCGCATCCATCTTCAAGGCCTTCGGCTCTGAGGTGACTGTACTTGAGTACGCCAAGGATATCCTCCCGAGGTTTGACTCCGACCTGTCGAAGCGCCTCAAGCAGGCTCTTGGCAAGAGAGGCATAACCATTGAGACCCAGGCGCAGGTGACTTCCATCGAGGAAGGTCTCAAAGTAAAGTACCTGAAGAAGGACAAGGAGTGCGAGGCAGAAGGCGACTGCGTGCTCATGGCTGTGGGCCGTAGGGCGAACCTCGAGTCACTGAACCTCTCCGAGGTAGGCATTGACTTCACTCGCCGCGGTATCGTGGTGGACGAGAACATGCAGACCTCGGTGCCTGGCATCTATGCCGTAGGCGACATCACCGGAGGCCTCATGCTGGCTCATGTGGCCACTTTCCAGGGCCTCAGGGCGCTGAACCATATCTGCGGTCAGGCTGACAGCATTGACTTCGGCATAGTGCCAGCTGCTGTATTCACCATGCCAGAGGCGGCTACTGTCGGCATGAGCGAGGAGCAGTGCAAGGAGATGGGGCTTTCCGTCAAGTGCCTGAAGTCCTTCTTCCGTGCCAATGGTAAAGCTGTCTCAATGGACAGCACAGAGGGCTTCTGCAAGGTGATAGTGGATGCGGAGGATGGTGAGATACTTGGCTGCCATCTGTTCGGCCCGCATTCGGCAGATATCGTGCAGGAGGTCGCCGCCCTCATGGCGAAGAAGGCTACGCTCACTGAGCTGCAGAGCATCATTCACGCTCACCCGACCCTGGGGGAGGTGATCCAGGCAGCGGCTCACTCTTAGCCAGACGACTTGCATAAAATGATAATGGCATCCTTTTGCGGGATGCCATTTTTTTTATTTCACCATGATGATGTTTGGTACTGTCCTCATGCCTTCGTGATCGTACTTTTTATTGTCATAAGGATAGTTGAGGATGCCTGTCTTCTCGGCCCAGAGCGTCGATGAACCACCTCCGTCGAGGTTCATCGCATCGGTTATGCCGAGGTAGCGGCAGATGGCCTGCAGCTCTACGACAGACGCTCCTTCTGCCTGGCCAGGGAATCTTCCATCCACGACGATGAAGTAGAAATTTTTCTTTGCGTCAACGCCTATGAGTGAGCGCGGATGGTTCGTCGCATTGAAGCTGGACTTTAAGTCGTTTGTGGTCTCTTTTCCGTCCTTTAAAAGGAGCGGTCCTGACACTATACAACTATGATAACGCTTTGCGTAGAAGTCGTTTTTCAGGGTGTCGTATGGCACGAACTCAGCCATGCGGCTGTGCTTCCTTCTGAAACCCATGAGGGCGTTCGAGCGGAAGCTCTCACTCTTAGGATTCTTGGCTACGACCTCATGGTCGAGGACTATGAATGTGACAGGTGTAAGGGCGCGGACATTGAAATAACTTCCATTGATAGCTGCCTTGGCGCCTTCCTTTTCCGCGAGGACATTGGTCTTGCCTGCTAGTGAAGCGGGTGCATGGATGATGCTGGTGCGATGCCTGCGGGCTGGATATTTCACGATAGAGATGGTCTCGGTCCTGCCGAACAACTCGAACTGCGCGCAACCTGCCTGCGCTCCCTTGCCAAGGTCGGTCCAGTGCCAGTCTGCGCTGACAAATGCCAATGAGTCCTTCTGTGACGGCTGCGCATGTAGCGCCATGCAAGCCGCAATGCCCAAAAGGGTGATGACTAATCTTCTCATTACATTAACTCCTTAAGGGCAGCGTAAAGCTGTGGATGTGTGTTCTCTATGATGATAGGGCGGCCGTCAGCGCCGATGAAGCAATGAGTGCTTGATGCGGTGCATACTACCTTTCCGTCGCGCCTCATGGTGTATCCAAACTTGAGCTTGAGCGCGCTCATCTCCAGCACCTTCAGCTCCACCTCGATGAGGTCCTGGAATGTCGTGGTACGCTTATAGTCCACGCTTACGCTCACTACAGGAGAGACAATGCCCTCGGCTTCCATCTTCTCGAAGCCATAGCCCATCTGATCCAATGCGTCGATTCTGGTCTCCTCCATGATCCTGATATAGTTTGAATGATGAGTGACGCCCATTCTGTCGCACTCATAGTACTTGATCTTGCGCTTGAAAGTTTCCATATGTATATGTTATATTAGTGTCCAAAGATAGCTCAAAATCGGTAAAAAATCTTATTTTTGCATATACATTGACCTAAAATGGTGAATAATGAACGCCCAGTATACAAGTTTTCTTGATTCCATTGGCTCCTTTATCCCGAAGGACCGCATTTATACAGACAGCCTCCGCCGCCTGGCGTGGGGCACAGACGCCGGCTTCTATAGGGAGACGCCGCAGATCGTCATCCGCTCAAGCAGTGAGGAGGAGGTCTCGCGCATACTCAAGGAGGCGTCGGCAAGGCATCTTCCTGTGACCTTCCGCGCCGCCGGCACCAGCCTTTCTGGCCAGTCCATCAGCGAGAGCATCCTGGTGGTGGCAGGCAAGAATTGGGAGAAATATACAGTGCATGCGGAAGGGGAGAGCATCACCCTGCAGCCTGGTATAGTGGGCGCTCAGGTAAACAAGATACTCGCTCCATACGGGCGTAAGTTCGGACCTGACCCGGCATCCATCGGCAGCTGTATGGTGGGTGGTATCGTCATGAACAATGCCTCCGGCATGTGCTGCGGAATCCATGCGAACTCAGACAGGATGATGACCTCGTGCCGCATAGTATTTGCCGACGGAACTGTGCTTGATACTGCGGACAAGGCTTCAAGAGAAGCTTTCGCTCAGAGCCACGGAAAGCTTATCGATGAGATAGTTAAGCTTCGTGATGAGGTGCTTGCGGACAAGGCTTTGCTGGACAGGATCAACTACAAGTATTCGATTAAGAATGTGACGGGTCTGAACCTTCTCCCGCTTGTGAGATTCTCCGATCCGTTCGATATAATCGCCCATCTGATGGTGGGTTCGGAAGGTACCCTGGGCTTCATGAGTGAGGTCACGATGGACACTCTTCCTGTGGCTCCGTTCAAGGCCAGCGCGATGATCTACTTCAGCGACATCAAGGAGGCCGCGAGGGCCGTGGTGGCGATGCGCCCGCTGGGCGTGGCTGCGGCAGAGCTGCTGGACTGGCGTTCGCTGGCGTCGGTGCATGACACCACGGGTGAAGGCCTTACGGCTGTGCTGACCGAGGTTCAGGCTCAGAGCGCATCTGAGCTTGAGCAGAAGGTGGCTGCGGTCGTGGAGGCGGTGAAGCCGTTCAACACCTTCATCCCAGTCCGTTTCACCTCCGACCCTGCAGAGACCTCGAAGTACTGGGCGATTCGCTCCGGTATCTTCCCTACAGTGGGTGGTATGCGCAAGCAGGGAACCACTTGTCTTATCGAGGACATTGCCTTCCATATAGAGAACCTTCCTGAGGCTACAGCCGACCTTTCTGACCTGCTGGACAGGCATGGCTACGATGACTCGTGCATCTATGGCCACGCCCTTGAGGGTAACTTCCATTTCATCATAAACCAGGCATTTGATTCTGACAAGGAAGTCCAGAGGTATAAGGACATGATTCAGGATGTGGCGCAGATGGTGGTGGAGAAGTACGATGGCTCGCTCAAGGCTGAGCATGGTACTGGCCGAAACATGGCTCCATTCGTCAAGTACGAGTGGGGAGAGGCTGCTTTCAGCGTGATGCAGCGCATAAAGAAGGCGTTTGACCCAGAAGGACTTCTTAATCCTGGTGTCATCTTCAATGATGATCCAGAGTGCTATATACGTGACTTCAAGGCCCTTCCGGTGCTGAGCCCGGCTCCGGGTGCGTCGGAGGAAACCATGGAGGCGTACAAGAAGATAAACAAGTGCATCGAGTGCGGCTTCTGTGAGGTGAACTGCGTGTCGTGCGGCCTGTCGCTTTCATCTCGTACCAGGATTGTGGCGCAGCGCGAGATGGCGCGCCTTCAGGCGCTCGGCGATGCCGAGTCGCAGGCGCGTCTCAAGGAGCTGCGCAAGCAGTACGTCTATCTCGGAGAGAAGACGTGCGCTGGCGACGGTCTTTGCTCTACATCGTGCCCTATGGGCATCAATGTGGCGGAGATGACGCACGAACTCAGGCGAGCAGGCGCAGCTAGCGCCACATGGGCTTTCGCTGCTGACCACTTCTCCTTAGTAAAGAACGGTATACGAGGTGTACTCACTATGGCTCAGCTTGGACAGACGGTGCTTGGCACGTCTGCCATGAGTGCTACATGTCGTGGATTGCATAAACTTGGTATCCCTCTGTGGACTCCATCTATGCCTCGTGCTTACAGGATTCCTAATAGAATGGAATTGGCTTCAGATGAGCCTCTTAAGGTCGTTTACTTCCCGAGCTGCTTTAACCAGATGATGGGTCTTCCAAAGGGCAGTGAGAAGAAGCGTGCCCTTGCGGAGGAAACTGTTGACCTGCTGAGAAAGGCAGGCTATGATGTCATCTTCCCTGATAATAAGGAGTCGTTGTGCTGTGGTACTATATGGGAGAGCAAGGGTATGCCTGACATCGCAGACAAGAAATTACGTGAGCTGGAAGATGCTTTATGGGAGGCTTCTGAGCACGGTAGATGGCCTGTGCTTTGTGACCAGAGTCCATGCCTTCATCGTATGAGACTTGGCATCTCGAAGATGAAGCTTTACGAACCAGCTGAGTTCATCTGGAAGTTCCTTCGTGATCGACTTGAGTTTGTGCAGACTTCGGAGCCTATTGCCATCCACGCCACATGTTCGACACGCCTGATGAAACTCCAGGATACTCTGCTTAGTCTGGCTCAGCTTTGCTCTTCAAATGTCATCGTTCCTGAAGGAGTAGGGTGCTGCGGATTTGCTGGCGACAAGGGCATGACGAACCCAGAGTTGAACAAGCATGCTCTTCGTAAACTCCGTCCTCAGCTTGAGAAGGCTGGAGTGAAATATGGCTACTCAAACAGCCGAACCTGTGAGATCGGACTCGCCACAAACTCTGGCGTTCCGTACGTTTCGATCGTCTACCTTGTGAATGAACACACGAGACCGATCAAGTAGTTGATTCGCATACATCATAAAAAAGGGCACGGCGTGCCCTTTTTTTGTGCTTTTTGGCGTCAAAATATGGTTTAACAAAAATGTTACCAATATAAACACGATAGTTAAATAATCATATATACAATAAGTTAGTTTATAGTTTTACTTGAGATATGCCTGAATGACCATATTGTTGCTTGTCATATCAAAAATAGGAGTTTCGAAGCGATTTGTACTCGTTTCTGTGCCTATTTGACCGCTATAGATCTTCCTTCCATTGGCATATATCTCCACGAGTGAGGCTGTAGAGCCGAACACTCTATATCCGCTTACCCTGAACTTGTCTCCAAAGACTTGGATGCTTTTTGTCGCTGATGTTGTGACTCCGTAGTTGGCTTCGGTGGTGAGAAAATATATTCCTCTTCCGGCCTCGACGTTTGCCTCTGAATCGTAAGGGTTGTTGACATAAGAAAGGCCTACTGACAGTCCGTTCGCTCCGTTTGGTGGAGTGGCGTAGAGGGTGAATGTCCTGGTGCCAGGGAATACTGGCGTGACGATGATTTCATGTCTTTCGTCTCTGAGTTCTGACCAGTCTATCGAGAACTCTCCGCAATTAATGAAGTGTTCTCCATCGATGCTGACGTCATATACCAAGTAGTCGAGTCCAGACTGGTCGGATATTGTACTTGTTGAGACACGGAAAATATCGTGTCCACTTCCTTGTGATATGCTGACTGTCTTCGTGCTGTGGGAGGTGCTGCCGTAGCAATAGCAGTTCGCCATGTCGACTCCATTTGTCGCAGTTACGCCATAGAATACTGTTGATGTACCTGAATTAGCCGTTATGTCTATAATCACGTTCTTGCGCCTATTTTCCACATGAACAGGCACCCACTCTGATGTCCATTCATCGTAGGATGCTTGAATGTACGTTGTGCCCAGTTCTTCTGCACTGAAACATCCGTTCCCGGAATATGCCAATACTTGTGAACCTGCTGCGATATCCCATGTGCATGATTGGGTGACTTCTCTTTGTTCCAGAACCTGTCCATGTAGTTTCTTCACCAGCTGTGCCTGGAACTGCTGACTCTCGCCCACGTTCAGCCAAGCTTCGGAAGGGGAGACCTCCAGTACTTTCTCGATCTCAAATCTAGGTTCACATTTCCACCATATCATCTCTGGATTGACGTCGGTAGGCTGAAGAGTCAGTGCGTACTGCGTGTTTCTGCAGATGTTGAAGTCGTTTGTGCTGTTCGCACCAAGGTACATTCTGTATACGACGTCATCGGCTGTGCCACAACCATTGACAAGATAACTGCATGTCACTTCCAGGTAACTACACAGGTCTGGATCTACACTTGAGTAACCATAGGTGGGGATCTTGTCGCTAGGTATATGGATGCCGTATTCCGTACCTTGAAGATTCTCCGGGATATAGAAAACTGCACTTAACCCTTGGTTGATTCTTACGATGTCACTTGCGGATGCGTGGTCTCCGAACTCTATGATCTCGTCTACTACTGCCGCGCTGAAGGCATGTGGTGACACTATCCCTGCCACATTCTTCATCTGTATGTCCTTGACCATCATGGATCCGCTAGTTATGCCTGCAGGCGAGAATCTGAACTCGTACCTGGCGACGAGACGGCCAGCATTGACAACTATCCTGCTTGTAGATTCCGTCATGGTTATTTCCTTGTGTCCGTACATGGGTAATCCGTCCCTGGCTATGCTCTCGTTCGATACTGCATGCCTGTAAGACACGGCATCGTCATGGCTGTCTAGTGATGGCCTCAGGTCGCCCATATTTACAAGCACATCGAAGTTATATGTCATTCCTGGTTTCAGGTCAAGCTCTATGCTGCTCCCTGTGACGTATTCTTTCATTATGTCGCCATATTCATCGCTGATGATTATCGTGGCGTTCTTTATTCGTGACTCATCCTGTATGCTCTCCAGGTAACAACTTTTTGTGACCGAGTGTATGGAGTCGGCTCTGAAGTCCAATGTAACTGTATGTAAGTACTTTTTTGGCGAGACCTCTTCTCGGCCGCAGGCTGCTATCGCTAGGCACCCAAGTGCCAATAGTATGATTCTTCTTCTCATAAGTGATGTGTTATATCGTTATGCTTTCTTTCCATCCTGACTCCCATTCCTTGACTACTATCTGTCCTTCTTCGTTTACGAAGTCAAGCGTGATAAATATGTCCTTCAAGTCGGCATCACTCCAGTCATATCCTGTCTTAGTGATGATGTTTCCTAGTGCTAATACTATTGGTTTGTAGTTGTTTGTGTTATCTGACTTGTATTTTAGGTTTAAGTATAGTCCGGAGTCGTCATCCCACACTTGACGGGGGAGTATCAATGAGTATTTTACTTCGCTGGCATCCCATTTCCTATCATATCCACATAAGCTCATCTCCCTCTGGATGTTTGGCCTTAAAGCCAAGTGCCCTTCTCTGCAGATTGTGGCTTCATGGCTGTATGCTCCTCTTACAGGCTGTAGGCTGATGAGGTCAAATCCACAGGTATTTCCCACCACTTGAGCTATGAAGGGGTAGTCTTCTTCCTTGTAGCCGGTCATGGCGATGAACACGCAAGCGTGCTGTTTTTTCGGCCCCACAGGAATGGTGCAAACGTCATCGATACATGACGCTCTGACGGAGCTGGCCCATATGCTGTCGGCCTGTTCCCCTTCCTTTATCATGAGTCTTGTGCCGACTATGTACCCCTTATCTTTGTTCATGATTATTGACATGTTTTTCTCTCCTTTCGAGACGGCTGCGGTATAGTCGTCATCTCGTATGCTGCGCCATGAAAATGCTTGGGAAAGTTCCTTGGATTCGCCCTCGAAAACAGTCAAAGTTATTCCTCCTTCTCTAGATAGATCTTCAGGTTTTTCGGCCTGAAAAATAAGGTGACAAGGGCAGATCCACCTGTTCTCCTTGACCGAACAAGAGGTGGTGAACCCTATGAAAAGTGGGATTATCCACTTCGTGAAAATTCTGTGTGTTTTTCCATCCATAGTCACGTGATTTTTCTGAATAATATGGGTCCCAGGGGAGGTTTCGCTCCTCGATACCATAGGTAACACTTCTGTTAGTCCCTGGAACAATATTGTTAAATTGTCTCAGTATAAGTGGCTCCATTTTCCCAATCAGCCACCTGTATCTCAAATGATACATCGCTTGACTCTACTGGCTCCCAAGGGTGTTTTGATCCTCTCTTGGTCAAAGTGAAGCTTGTTATTATGTATGTTTTGTTCGATTCTAGGGCAGGAAGGTATACTGGATAGTAGTTGTCCTGGCCATCGAGAGTGGTGTCGATCACAAGCATGGTTCGTCTCTCTGACCATGTGCCTGCGGCAGCTCCCTTCGGCTCATCATCGCATGAGTTTGGATAAGGATAGAAGCTATGTACTGTAGAGTATGTGCTGCCCTGTGCAAGAGTGCTTGTGACGGTGTCGTGAAGCAGCTCGTTATGGTCGTTTGGATTGTACTGAAGTTTGTTGTACCAAGAGTACTCGACGCCTCCGTCGAAGTAGCATTTGTTTGATACGACATCGGTCAGATAGATGCCCCTGAACTTTAATTCCTTGCCTCCCAATTCGTCGTTTGTGAACTGTCTCTTGATGGACTGAAGTATGACCTTTGAGACAAGTCTTTTTACGGTGATGACCTTTCTCGTAGTACTTGAAGAGATAGCTTCGTTCAGAAGTGAACCGCTCATCACAAGACTTCCTACGGAGTTATCACCAAGAGAAGACTGCCTAGTTATGAGTTCGTCCTTTGTCCTAACCTGCGCGAGAGATGGTGCATTGACGATGGCATAGATGTCTTTTGAGCCTGTGCTGACGCTGGCATTAACAAGAGAGCCCGTGGATGTGGCATATGCCTCTACGATGCCAGATTCGTCGCACACGAAAAGCTGGACGTTGTTTACGGCTGATTCACTGTCGCTGGATACGTTTGTGACCTTGGTGAACGGCTTCTCGAGTCCATTGATCTGAATGCTCAGGTCGACTCTTTCGTTCTGTCCCAGCTGAGGGACTTCTTTGTTGCAGGCAGCCACTGCTAGGCAGGCTGCTGCTACATAGATGAGATTTTTCATGTTTGATAAGTTTTTATGAGTTAATAAATGGGAATGTCGTCTTTCTGGACATTAAGTCCGTATGTTTTTATCAGTGTCGATATTTCAGGATCCAGGTTTCCTCTATGGATGAATGATTCGTCCTGTGAACATGATCGAAGATAGTGTTCCACGGCTTTTTCTACTTCGCCCTTTCTTGCGTAGACCACAGCCAGCATGTAGTTCACTTGCGGAGTTTTGTCTAGTTTCTCAAGTATAACCCTGGCGCTTTCATTGTAATCCATGCAGCAGAATGCAACTGCTGAGTTGAAGTCGGCGTATGGCCTTAACAATGTCACTGCTGTCTCGTAATCTCTGTCCCTTATGGCCTGTACGCCTCGCATGTATGTGGTGTCCAGGATTGTAGTGGCAAGAGTGTCTTGGGTCATGCCCTTCCTATGCAGTCTGAAATCAAATCCAACGATTCTTAATTTAGGGTATAATGATTCTCGTAAATATTTGTAATAATGCTCTTTCTGCATATTTGCTTCACGCTTGTCTTTAGATGGTTCTAGTGACAAACTGAAGTATGATTCTTTGTCTTTCTGGCTCAGCGTAGAGTCAGCTCTGACTAGCGCATCAAGCATATTCCAGTTCTCAGGTTCACTCTTTGAAATAAACTTGATCTGAGGTATATCGTGTCCTCTCACTTTCTTTCCATCCATGTCGTAGAATAGTCCTGCCTCTCTCTGTATGGAGTCGCTGCAATGCTTGATGTATGCACTGAAGTACTTTGAAACTGATTCGCTTCTTTGTTTGGAAAGCTTCTCGTTCACTTGGTAACTACCTTCTGGCGAGCAGTTGGCCGTGACAATGATCGAGTCCAGATCGTAAGTTATGTTGTCCAACAGGCCACGGAGGTTTGACTTTATTCGCGATATCTCTGATGCATTGTCGCCAAGCTCGGTCCTGATGTCTGACTTGCCTGATGCGAACTCGATGTAGCAAGCTGTATTTGCCTCCACGCGGCGGCTTACTACGCTCGACAAGTATTTCTCCCTGTTATCTACAAAGGCAGAAAGAGAACTTATGTAGAACGTAAGGGGAGAAGACTTCGGAATCTTGTATATCTGCTTGTCCTGCTCCCAAATGCCTCCGGATAGGAGTATCTCCACCTTTCTAAGTTTTGGGCGAGTGTTGATGGTCTGTACATAGTGATAGATGAAGTCTCCGTTTGTGCTCTGCATCACGGTGTCAAGCCTTAGGCCCTCAGTGATGATGGGAACCTTCACATATTTGTGATACATCCTATCTGTAAGTAGTTTCTTTCTGTTATTCCAGTTGCGCCTAAGCTTATTCGTGTAGTGCTCTATAGCCTCACGCTCTGTCACACCATAGTATGACATGAAGTCTTCTTCCGAAACATATGTGGAATCGCTCTTGAATGCGTATAACTGAGGTATGTTTCGTTCAAGAAAGATCTCTAACTGCCATGAGTCGACAAATACAGTCGAATCCGTTATTATGGAGTCAATGAACTTCTGGTATCGCTCGTATCCTCTAAGCTGTGCCTTGCGATACTCTCGCCCTGTGATGATGACTGGATCAAGCCTTACGGTGTCGCCAAGTATGCACATGTCTGGAGTGAAGCGAAGCTGCCACTTGCTGTCCTGCATGCTCTCAGGTACTGTGATCTGGAACTCGATATCCACCTTTCCATGTCTTTCTGCCACATTCCTGAAGCTTGCGGTGACCATGGCTGCGTCGATAACATCCGTGGCCACCATCTCGCCATTCTCGTCTTTTATGGCCTTCATGATGAGTATTTCTCTTCCATCATCATCCTTGACCTTCAGAGTGTCTCGGTGCGCCTTCATCTCAGAGGGCATACTGAACTCTGGTATTTCCTTTCCTGAGATGGACAATCCTGCAGTGACAGAACCATCCTTTAGAGAGGATAGTTTCTTTCTAGTGCCGCAAGATGCTACGACGAGACAGAGCATGATGGCGACCACAAGATGCCTAGCTCTCATACGCGAATGTGGTATCATTGTCGATTATAGCCATGCTCTTGGCCGCGACCTCGTATCCCATGCGCTCTATGCCGTCTCCGCCAGTGTATTTCTGGCTCTTAAGGCGTCCTATCACTTCGAGTCTGCAGCCTTTCTGGATGGAATCGAAATCGCACATGTTACGACCTTCCCACGCTGTGACGTTATGCCAGGTGGTCTCGATGACTCCTTCGCCATCCTTGCCCTTATATGCATATGTGGTGGCAAGTGAGATGTGTGCCACACGGCGTCCTTCGTACTCTTGCATTCTCACGAGGCCTACGGTGCCTCTTAGATGGATTTGATTAAGCTGTTCCATAATAGTTTTAGTTTAGTTGTTTGGCAGAAACGAGGCGCGCCTCCCGTCCTGCGTGGTGCAAAGGAACAGCTATTGGTTTGCTATGAAATGGAACCCGTCGTTTTCTCGTGCAGGTTTTTAAGATTTGTTGTATCCCACAAAAGATGTTGTATGGCGTACAAAACTTGGATGCCCGTATAAACTTGAATATGTGAAAGTGGATTTTAAGTATTCCTTTGAAGTTGTCATTTAAACTGCAAAATTGCCGCAAAAGACATCATAGTGTATGAAAGAGTATGTGATCAAAGAAAGTCATGAGAGGCGTTGCCTTGAGTGTGGTGATGAGCTTGATGGCAGGGCAGACATGAAATTCTGCTCATGCGAATGCAAGAATAGGTATAACAATCGTCGCTCCCATAGGCAGAGAGCGACGAGAAACAAGATTAATTCCATCCTGGAAAAGAATCACGATATTCTGGACGGTCTGCTACGCATGGGGGTGCGTAGCCTGGATCTAGTGTCATTGACCAGAATGGGGTATGTCATGATGTATAATACAGCAAGCACCAGAACCCGCGGTCGCGCTGAGCTCTGGTGCTATGATATTCGGTTCTGCCTAAGCGAGACCCGTATTTTTAATATTGAAAGGGTAGAACTTCCTTAAGCGTTCTTTTTCTCGGGATCCTTGAACAGGATGGCGAAGAGGATACCTACTACAAGTGCGTATCCTGCGAAAATGTACCATGCGGTAGGCCATGCTGCAGGGTTCTCGAAGCAGCCGCACTTCTCTACAACAGCGCCGGCAGCGAGGGTTCCGATGGTGGCTCCGAGACCATTGGTCATGAGCATGAACAGACCCTGTGCTGAAGAGCGGATGCCCTTGTCGGTGTTCTCGTTAACGAAGAGTGAACCTGAGATGTTGAAGAAGTCAAATGCTACACCATATACGATACAGCTGAGGACGAAGAGAAGCACGCCTGGCATGTCTGGCTTTCCAAGGCCGAAGAAACCGAAGCGGAATACCCATGCGAACATGGCGATGAGCATGACTTTCTTGATGCCGAACTTCTTCATCGCGAATGGGATGAGAAGGATGCAGAGAGTCTCTGAAAGCTGTGAAAGGGAGATGAGCGCATTTGAGTTCTTCACTGCGAATGTGTCAGCAAGTGCTGGGTCGGCAGCGAAAGAGCCAAGGAAGGTGTTTGCGTAGCCGTTTGTGATCTGCAGCGATGCACCAAGGAGCATCGAGAAGATGAAGAAGATCGCAAACTGTCTCTCCTTGAAGAGTGAGAATGCGTTCAGGCCAAGGCTCTCGAGAAGGTTCTGAGGCGCAGCGCTCTTGTTTGTAGGGCAAGCAGGCATGGTCAATGCGTATCCGCAGAGAACGAGGCTAAGGATACCTGAAGAGATGAGCTGGGTGTAAGAATCCTGCATAGCGACGCCGCCGATCTTTACGAAGTTTGTGGCAAGCATGCTGATGATGAATCCCACTGTACCGAATACACGGATAGGAGGGAAGTCCTTGACAGGGTCCTTTCCTGCAAGCTCAAGGGCGTTGTATGCCACAGAGTTTACGAGGGCGATGGTAGGCATGAAGAATGCCACGCTGAGGCTGTAAAGCGCAAAGAGAGGCGCGAACTGTATGCCGGCGCCTGCGTTCATGCAGTAGACGCCAGCGCCTACCATGAAGAGGCCTGCGAGACCCTGGCACATAGAGAGCACCTTCTGCGCCTGCATGTGGCGGTCAGCGAGAATACCCATGAGGGCAGGCATGAAGATGGACACGATGCCCTGCATGGCGAAGAACCATTTGATCTGTGGGCCGAGGCCAATGTTTCCGAGATAGCGTCCGAGTGAGGTGAGGTATGCTCCCCAAACTGCGAACTCAAGGAAATTCAGTACGATGAGTCGTACGGTGATGTTTTGATTTTTCATTATCCTAATATTTGATATTATTAATCAGCGGATTAACAAAAATACGAGTTTTCCCTCAAAAATCATTATCTTTGAAGGTTAATAAATAGAAAAAATGAAATTCGAACTTACTGCCAAGGATCCAAATAGCTCAGCTCGTTGTGGAGTGATCACTACGGACCACGGGCAGATACATACACCTATCTTCATGCCTGTCGGTACGGTAGGCTCAGTTAAGGGTGTATATCATAAGGAACTGAAGGAAGACATCAAGGCCGAGATCATACTCGGAAATACATATCATCTCTATCTTAGACCAGGTCTTGACACTCTCAAGGCCGCAGGTGGACTCCATAAGTTTGAGTCTTGGGATCGTCCTATACTTACAGATAGCGGTGGTTTCCAGGTATTCTCGCTCACAGGCATCAGAAAGCTGACTCCAGAAGGTTGCACCTTCTCTTCGCATATCGATGGCTCACGTCATACATTCACACCAGAGAACAATGTAGACACACAGCGCATCATCGGTGCAGACATCATGATGGCACTCGATGAGTGCTGTCCAGGCGATGCTGAGTACAAGTATGCCGAGAAGTCGCTTAAGCTCACTCAGAACTGGCTTGAGCGCTATGCGAAGCGTTTCCACGAGACAGATCCTCTCTATGGATATGATCAGACATTTTTCCCTATCATCCAGGGATGCGTGTATCCAGATCTTCGAGTGAAGGCTGCTGAGCATGCATTGAAGTTTGCGGACGCAGGCATTGCCATTGGTGGACTCGCTGTAGGCGAGCCTACCGAGAAGATGTATGAGATGCTGGAGGTGCTTGATCCAGTGATTCCACAGGACAAGGCACGCTACCTCATGGGCGTCGGCACGCCCGCAAACATCCTCGAGGGCATTGCCCGTGGAGTGGATATGTTTGACTGCGTCATGCCGACTAGAAATGGCCGAAACGGCATGCTCTTCACCTGGAATGGCATAATGAACATGCGAAATGCGAAGTGGGAGAAAGATTTCTCCGAACTCGACCCCACAGGCACATCATTTGTGGACCATGCATACTCGAAAGCATACCTTCGCCATCTCTTCGTAGCGAAGGAGATGTTTGCGGGCATGATTGCCACAGAGCATAACCTTGCCTTCTACTTGGACGTTGTGCGTCAGGCGCGCCTTCACATCGAGGCAGGCGACTTCGCCTCATGGAAGGAGGATGCAGTAAGAAGGGTTACATCCAGATTGTAAGACAATGATCAAGAAACTTGATTGGTACATATTCAAGAGGTTCATCATGACCTTCTTCATCGCTCTGATTCTCATCATCGCGATTGTCATCATCTTCGACATCAGCGAGAAGATCGAGAAGTTCGTGGCAAATGAGGCTCCGCTGAAAGAGATTATCTTCAGCTACTATCTGAACTTCATCCCATACTTCATAAACATGTTCAGTCCTCTGTTCGTGTTTATCACTGTTATCTTCTTCACTTCACGATTGGCGGCGAACTCAGAGATCATTGCCATACTCTCGGGAGGTATCAGCTATCACAGAATGATGGTGCCGTACATGGTGGCGGCCGGCGTGATCGCCCTGCTGTCGCTGGGATTGAACCTATATGTCATACCGACATCAAACAAGACGAGGGTCGATTTCGAGCAGAAATATGTAAAGAACCGATATGTCTCCATGCGAGATGTTCATTACCAGATAGCCCCAGGCAAATTCGTATATGTGGAGAATTTCTCGAGCTGGAACCAGACGGCATATAAACTTACTCTGGAGGATATCGAAAATGGCCGTTTGAAGAGCAAGCTCTCATGTGAGAGCGCCAAGTGGGACAGCCTCAGCGAGAGCTGGCATTTGAGAAACTGGTTCGTGAGAGACTATTCTGACGGACTCTCTGACAGAATCCATAGCGGTGCTCAGCTTGACACTTGCATTGAACTGTCCATCAATGATTTCTATCGAAACGAAAAGACTGTCCAGACACTGCCACAGAAGGATTTGACTCAGCTTATCCAGACCCAGAAGATGCGAGGAGATGCGAATGTCATGTACTCGCAGATCGAGCTTCATACCAGATTTGCTCTCCCATTCTCGGCATTTATCCTCACCATCATGGGTGTGGCACTGTCGTCGAGAAAGAAGAGGGGAGGTATAGGATGGAACCTTGGTATAGGTATCGGACTGGCTTTCTCATACATTCTGTTCCTGAAGTTCAGTCAGATGTTTGTGTTCACGGGCACCATGCCTGCATGGCTTGCCCTATGGCTACCGAATGTCTTATATGCCTTCATAGCGGCATACCTGTATAAGATAGCACCTAAATAGTCTCAAGATATGAAAGTGAAAGTAGTGAATAAGTCCAAGTGGGACTTGCCGGCTTATGCCACAGCCCAGTCTGCAGGCATGGACCTGAGAGCAAACAATGATGAACCTATCACTCTCCAGCCCCTGGGGCGCTGTATAGTGCCTACAGGACTCTACCTTGAGATTCCTGCCGGATATGAAGCTCAGGTGAGGCCTCGCAGCGGCTTGGCCGCGAAGAAGGGCATCACCGTCCTCAATGCCCCTGGCACCGTCGATGCTGATTATCGCGGTGAGGTGGGAGTTATCCTTGTTAATCTGTCAGATACTCCTTTCGTCATCGAGCCAGGTGAGAGAGTAGCCCAGATGGTATTTGCTCGTCATGAGCAGGTCGAGTGGGAGGCTGTCGAGACACTTGAAGCCTCGGAGAGAGGCGCCGGTGGCTTCGGAAGCACAGGCGTGAAATAGAAAATCGCGGTCTTGAAAGGCCGCGATTTTTTTTACAGTTTGCAGATTGCTTTTTCCATCTGTATGCCTCGGGAACCCTTGATCAGGAGGGTGGCGCCGCTTACCGGCTCTGCCTCAAGTTTTGAGGCGAGATCGTCAGAGGTCGCGAACCATCCGATCACATTGGCCGGCGTGCCGGCTGAGTCGAGAGCTTTCCTGAACTCATCGCCTACGAGAATCGCCTTGTAGTCAGATGCTTCTATCTTCTTTACTACATTTACATGTTCCGCAACTGAGTCTTCTCCGAGCTCTCTCATGTCACCCAGAAGGGCGATTTTCTCCTCTGCCTGGACGAGCGCGAAGTTGTCTAGAGCTGCAGCCATGCTGGATGGATTTGCATTGTAAGCATCGACGATGAGTGAGTTTCTCTCTGTGCGTGTCATCTGCGAGCGGTTGTTCTTTGGCTCGTAGTTCTCGATGGCTTCCACTGCCTTGTAGTGATCCACGCCGAAGAATTCTCCTACTGCGAGCGCCGCGAGGACATTTGTCGCATTGTACGCACCCACAAGCTGTGTGCTGATGACCTCCTCATCGATCTGTATGCGCAGATATGGGTCTTCTGCGGTGCTAGGGAGCACTGTCGCGCCAGAATCATTGATGCCATAAGGGATGAATTCCACGAGGCGCTTCGCCGCCATGCCTAGAAGGTTCCTGTCGTCGATGTTCAGGAATATCTTTCCGCCATGTTCCTTGATCCAATCATACAGCTGTCCCTTCGCCATCTTTACGCCCTCGAAACTGCCGAATCCGAGGAGATGGGCCTTGCCCACATTTGTGATGAGTCCGAAATCCGGCTCCACCACCTCCACGAGGTGCTTGATGTCGTCTGGATGATTTGCGCCCATCTCGATCACGGCGAGCTCTGTGCGGTCGTTGATCTGCATGAGGGTGAGAGGCACACCGATATCATTGTTCAGATTTCCCTGGGTGGCCGTGATCTCATATTTGGTGCGCAGGACGGCGCTGATGAGCTCCTTGGTGGTGGTCTTTCCGTTTGTGCCGGTAAGTCCGAGGATGGTCAGTCGCTTGCCGTTCACCTCGGCCTCGCATCTGTGTCGGTGGGCGAGTGCCTTGAGCGCTTCGAGCGTGTCGCAGACAGCGATGACGCGCGCATCTCCAGATGCCGCAGCCGCCGTGCCTTCGTTCACTACGGCCCATGCTGCTCCCTTCTCGAGCGCGCTGAGTGCGTAATCATTGCCATCAAAAATCTCTCCCTTGATGGCGAAGAAAATCTCACCACCCTTGATCGCGCGGCTGTCGGTGGTGACTGGCAGACCCTTCAGGAGTTTGTACTGCTCCTCTGTGAAAATATTTTCAATCATTTGATTTTCAATTTATTGATAACTAAACGAGCAATGTTTCCGATCACGAGTGCCACAGCCACGCCCACCATGATTCCGACCATCACGTCGCCGAGGAAGTGCTTTCCCACGAAGATGCGGCTCGCTGCGACCAAGAGTGCCCAAATGTGAACTCCTATCACGTAGCCTCTCCACTTCAGGCGCTTGTCCATGCGAAGTGCAATGCTGCTGGCCGTCGCGAAAGCAAATGCATTTCCGGCGTGAGCCGAGAAAAAACCATATTTGTAGTAGCTGTGTGGCGCCTCGAGTATGTGAAGACCCTGCCCGTACATGAGCGGGTCGTTGCATGGCCTCAGACGCTGGAAGTAGTCCTTCACTACATTGCAACCCTGGTCCACGCACACGATGCACAGGACAATGCTCAAGATCATGATCAGTCCCTTTCTCCATCCCAGCCTCCAGATGATGATGCCAGCGATGATGGCGTAAAAGATGAACCAGATGTGTTTGTCTGAAAAAAGCATCCATACACTGTCGCTGAATGGACAATGTATGGAGTTGATGGCTAGCGTCCACTGTCTGTCAAGTGTCTCAAGCATAGTCGACTATTTATGAAGTGCCTTCCAGAGAAGGTCTTTGAGCTCCTTGAGTCCCTCCTGGCTCATCGATGAGATGAACACATGTGGAAGGTCCTTAGGGAGAGTAGGTTCTATTTCTTTCTCAATGCCCTTGTCGATCATGTCGCACTTGGTGATGGCGAGCACGCGATCCTTCACGAGCAGTTCAGGGTTATACTCCTTGAGCTCATTGAGAAGCGTCTCATATCCCTTCTTGATGTCATCCTCCTCGGCTGATACCATGAAGAGCAGCACTGAGTTTCTCTCGATGTGGCGAAGGAATCGTATACCGATACCTCTTCCTTCGTGTGCGCCCTCGATGATTCCTGGGATGTCTGCCATCACAAACGACTGGTCGTCATAGTAGCTTACGATACCGAGGTTTGGCTCAAGTGTGGTGAATGCGTAGTTCGCGATCTTAGGCTTTGCAGCTGTGATGGTAGAGAGTAGGGTAGACTTGCCCGCATTTGGGAAACCGACGAGACCCACATCTGCAAGTATCTTAAGTTCAAGGATGAACCATCCCTCGAAACCATCTTCTCCTGGCTGAGCGTAGCGTGGGGTCTGGTTTGTCGGGGTCTTGAAGTTGTTGTTTCCAAGTCCTCCTCGGCCGCCCTTACAGAGGATGAACTCCTCTCCTGGCTCCACGAGCTCGCAAATCTGCTCGCCAGTCTCCGCATCTCTAGCCACGGTCCCGAGTGGAACGTCCAGGATGATGTCCGCTCCATTCTTTCCATGCCTGAGGCCTCCCTGTCCAGCCTCACCATTGTCCGCCTTCACGTGCTTTCTGTACTTGAGGTGGATGAGCGTCCAGAACTGAGGGTTCGCCTTGAGGATGATATGTCCTCCACGGCCACCATCTCCGCCGTCCGGACCGCCCTTGGCCACATACTTGGCTCTATAAAGGTGAGCTGAACCTGCGCCTCCATGTCCGGATGCGCAGAATATCTTTACATAATCTATGAAATTTGAATCTGCCATAACCCCTTGTAAATCAATTTATTTGTTCTTCAAAAACCGCTCGGAGCAACAAATAAGCAACAAAAACGTCGTTGGTAACTATCGACAAATATGCTTACAAATTGAAAGTGGATTGCATAGAAAGAGTGTCTTTCAATCAATTCCTCTGCCGATTTCAAAGATCAGTAGTTTCGTAAACCAAATTATGGCCTACCGACATGCAAATATAGTGAATCTTTTCTGATGCACATTATATCTTATCGAGTACCTCCGAAGATTTCTGCACGGATGGGGTTTCGTTATTAGCCTTTTGACCTCCCTATATGTCGCGGTAGATTGAAATATAAGCTCGATATATTTGTTCTCCATTAAGGATGACGCACTCGTAACTCCAGATTGTCTAATCAAGGTTTATGTATGACCAACATATAAGTTCCGAAACTGTATTGACTTGCATATATTCTACTGTAGGATTAGCAAAAGTACAATAGTTTTATTGCAATTCATTAAATACGAAACTTATGGTATATGGTTACATCAGGGTCAGCAGCGACAAGCAGACCGTCGAGAACCAGCGGTTCGAGATAAACAATTTTGTCGCAAGGGAACAAATCCACATCGATGGATGGATAGAAGAAACCATCAGCGGGACAAAGAATTACAACAAGCGCGAACTGGGCAAACTCCTGAACAAAGTGCAAAAGGACGATTTGATAATCTGTGCCGAATTGTCCCGCCTCGGAAGAAACCTGTTTATGATAATGGAAATCCTCAATATCTGTATGACGAAAGAGTGTAGAGTGTGGACCATCAAAGATAATTACCGGCTGGGCGAAGATATTCAGAGCAAGGTCCTGGCATTCGCATTTGGGTTATCTGCTGAAATTGAGAGAAACCTCATCAGCCAGAGGACAAAAGAGGCGCTTGCACGGAAGAGGGCTGAAGGCATAACGCTGGGGAGGCCGGTGGGAAGGAAAACAGATGAGTCAAAGTACAAACTGTATGCGAAAAAGGCATTGATAGAGGAACTGCTTAAGGCCAAGATTTCCAAACGGCAGATAGCAA